>DESX01000033.1 GCA_002362065.1 Solobacterium sp. UBA3303 | reverse complement strand
TAATTAGTTCCTCCTACTCGATTATCCGATGATCTCGATATCGTGCGGGTAATGATTGAGTATCTCGGCGCCATCCTTTGTGACGATGACAAGATCCTCAATGCGGCAGCCAAGTGTTTGAGGATCATAGATCCCCGGTTCGATCGAAAAGACATTGCCTGCCTTTGTCAGATCCTTGAAAGCGGCGGAGACATCGCCATACTCATGGTCTTCGATGCCAATGAAGTGTCCGAGACGATGTGTGAAATACTTTCCATAGCCGCCCTGTTCAATGACATCTCTGGCAGTCTTGTCAATATCGCAGAGTCGGACACCTTCCTTAACATAGGCTTCCGCATCCTCGTTGGCCTTTCTTACAAGATCGTAGACTTTCTTCTGAATATCTGTGGGACCCTGTTTGAAGAAGAAGGTCCTGGTCATATCAGAACAGTAGCCATGATAGACACATCCCACATCAAACAATACGGCATCGCCGATCTGCAGCTTCGTATCATCCGGCATGTGATGCGGGTCAGCGGCATTCTTGCCAAAGGCGACGATCGGTGTAAAGGAGTAGGCCTCCGCTCCTAATTTCTTATAGATATCAAGCATCTGCGCAGCGATCTGCTGTTCCTTAACACCTTCATAGACCAGTGTCTTGAATATCGCCATTGCCTCATCGTTGATCCTTGAAGAGATGCGAAGCAGTTCAAGCTCCTCTTCATCCTTGATGGCTCTTGTCTGATCGACCGGAAGAGATCCATCGGTAAAGTCAGCCGCGATCTGCTTTTTGATCGCCGGCAGAAGGAAACGGGCAGCCAGGTTCTTGTCGATACCAAGGACATCGCTTTTCTTGATGTGCTGTTCCAATAATTCTGTGATGTCATCGCCATCCGAATAGCTGACGACCTCAAGTCCTTTTCTTCCTTCAAACGGGAAAAGGGTATTCAGGAACAATTTAGGTGCTTCATCCTTTTTCAACAAAAGTCCTAAGAAGCGCTCTCCGGGATAGATGTGTGCATTGATCAGATAATAAATCGCGGCCGGATCGCAGATCAATAATGCGTCGCATTCCGTCCTGTTTAGTACGTTTTCGATCCTTTTTGTATTCATAGAGGAACCTCCGCATCCATTCTATCGCTTTTTTAGATTCAAATAAGAAATACTCTTCGTATTATAATAGAACTATGCGAATGAGAAAAAAGAAATGGGTACCGTCTTTTCTGGAACAGGAAAAGGAATATCTGATCGATGATCTGAAAGGATATAAAGAGGAAAGACCCGTATATATTGAAATTGGAATGGGCATGGGCGACTTTATCACGCAAAGTGCCGCAATGCATACAGATATCTTTTATGTAGGCCTCGAAAGAGAGGATACCTGCGTGGCCAGGGCAGTCAAGAAAGCCAGGGATCTGGATCTGAAGAATCTGAAGTTCATCCATGGTGATGCGATGAATGTGGAAGAACTATTTGATGAGTCTTCGATCAATCTCATCTACCTGCATTTTTCCGATCCATGGCCGAAAAAGAGGACGCACAAACGCCGTCTGACTTATCCGACTTTCTTAAAGAGCTATGAAAAGGTCCTGAAAAAAGATGGGATCCTCATCTTTAAGACAGACAACCAGGACTTCTATGCGGATTCATTAACGTATTTTGAAACTTCGAATTTTGAGCTCATTGAAAAGGATGAAGATTATTATCGGGAAGGGGAGCCGATGACGGCTTACCAGGTGAAGTTCCACAGCGAGGGCAAACCCATCTGCTATGCGAAGTATAAGATCAATAAGGTATAATAATTAGAGTATGAAAATATTGAAGAAGATCATATGTGCACTTCTGATCATCAGCTTATGCGGCTGTACGAGTGCAAAGAAATATACAGCTTACACGATCTATCCGATCGGCTATCTTTTGAACAGGATCGGCAGCAATCGTATCGAGACGATCTCTGTGCAGAACCGTTCCCTGATACAGTGCGCCAATCTTGTTGAGGATTACCAGGAGATCCTTTCGGATACTTCGGTCCTGTTCCATATCGGCGGTCTTGAACCGTATATGGACCTCTATGATGACAGGATCAAGGAACTTGGCATCGACCTCAATACAGGTGATTTGTCCATTTTGAACTGTCTTTATGAATACAAGAGATACACGCCGGTCATCGTCGACAACAAAGTCACGTTCGTTGAAGGTGAGTACTATGAAGGCGACATCTTCAATGAGATCGATACTTACGATCTTGACCCGTTCATCTGGCTTTCGCCAAGCGGAATGTATTGCATGGCAAAGGATGTCTACGAATATCTGTCCAACAACTATGTGGAACAGTCATCCTTCTTCTCGGAGAACTACAAGCAGGTCGCCGATGATCTGATCGCTTTGGATGCGTCCTATCAGTCGCTTGCATCAAAGCTGGTCAAGGAAAACAAGTCGATCAAGTTCGTATCCATGACCGGTTCCTTCGGCTGCTGGCAGAAGGACTTCGGTTTCCAGGTCTATCCGGTCTGTCTTTCCAAGTATGGCGCACTTCCAAGTGAAGCCCAGCTGGAAGCGATCAAAGCGAGGATCCGCAACGACGATGTGCGCTTCATCGCCTATGAACCGAACATGTCCGAAGAGATGCTGGCGCTGATGGTGCAGCTCGAAGATGAGCTTGGATTAAAGAGGATCACGCTTCACAACATCTCCTCTTTGACGGCATCACAGATCGAATCCGGCAAGGATTATCTTTCTTTGATGTATGAGAACCTGAGCGTGCTTGATTCCATTGCAACTTCAGCATCACAGCCATCAGCTCAGTACACAGAAACGGAAGGAGAATAAATGAAACTGCTTCTGATCGACGGAAACTCTGTGCTTTTCAGAGCTTTCTACGCGACTTCCTATGGAAATATCATGAAAACATCGAAAGGCGTATACACGAATGCGGTATACGCTTTTGCGAATATGCTCAACAAGGCGATCAAAACGATCGGACCGGATTATTGTGCTGTTGTCTTTGACAAGGGCAAGCATACCTTCCGTCATGATCTTGTGCCGGATTACAAGGCCGGCAGAAGAGAGACACCGGAAGAACTCGTTGGCCAGTTTCAGCTGGTCAGGGAGATGCTGGAAGCCTACAATATCCCGTATTACGAATTCGACAGCATCGAGGCAGACGACATCATCGGCTCACTTGCCAAAAAATATCAGATCGAGACCTGTGTGCTTTCTTCTGACCGGGATATGCTGCAGCTGATCGATGACACGACAAGTGTCTATATGATGAAAAAAGGCATGACCGACATCGCAAAGATGGATGAGCCGGCACTCAAGGAAGAGTACGGACTCAAGCCTTACCAGATCATCGACTACAAGGGCCTGGCAGGCGATAAGTCGGATAACATCAAGGGCGTGGAAGGTGTCGGCGACAAGACGGCGGTCAAACTGTTGAATGATTACGACACCTGTGAAGGCATCTATGAACATATCGATGAGATCAAGGGAAAACTCAAAGAGAAGCTGATCAAAGACAAGGACTCCTGTTTCCTGTCCAAGAGGCTTGCTACTATCAAGACCGATGTGGATATCGAAGGTGAACTTGATGATCTGAAACTCAATATCGATGAACAGGGGAAAAATGATTTCTTTGAGAAATACGAGATGTATTCACTCATGCGCAAGATCGACACTGTAAAAAAACAGGATACGGTAAACGGAAAGATCGTTCAAAGCATCTCGAAAGAACTACTTAAGGATGCCCTCATCTACTTTGTCTCCGATGAATTCTCTTATTATCAAAGGAAGCTTTATGGTGCCTGCTTCTGCAATGGCAAGGGTCTTGAATACATTAAGATGGAAGATCTGTGCAAGGATGAAGATGCGCTTTCTTATCTTTCTTCCGATGCGAAAAAGAGTTTCTTCGACCTCAAGGCTGTAAGGCATGCCTTAGAAAACTATAATATTCATCTTGGAAACAACAACGATGACATCTATCTGATGTGTTTCCTTTCCAATAACTACAACGCCGATCTCAAGGCGATCTTAAACAATTACGGCTATGGCCCGCTCGATGAACTCAAGGAGCTCTTCGGTACGGAGAAAAAACCGCTGCAGCCAAATGAAGCCGAGATCGCTCAGTACGGTTTCAAAGCGGCCGGTGATCTCTACCAGGTTTCTTTGAAAGTCAGGGAAGAGATCAAGCAGAAGGATATGACCTATCTCTATGAAAAGATCGAACTTCCTCTGGTGGATGTGCTTTTCAACATGGAGAAACAAGGCGTCTATTGCGACGTCAATGAACTCGACGAGATCGCTTCCAATACAAAGCAGAAGATCGATGTCCTCGAAAACAAGATCTACGAGGAAGTCGGCCATGCCTTCAATATCTCCTCAACCAAGCAGCTCGCAGAAGTCTTATACAACGAGCTCGATCTGCCTGATCTCAAGAAGGGTTCAACGAGTGCTGATGTACTGGGAAAACTGCTGCAGTATCATCCGGTGATCGCGGATATCCTCGATTATCGAAAATACACGAAGCTTTATTCCACTTATGCGGAAGGGCTTAAAAAATATATCGGTGAAGATGGAAAGATCCATACGATCTTTACCCAGATGATCACCCAGACCGGAAGACTCTCAAGCTGTGATCCGAACTTACAGAACATTTCGGTCCGTGATGATGAAGGAAGAGAGATCCGCAAGGCGTTCAAGCCTTCCAAAGGCAACGTTTTGATCTCTTCGGACTACTCACAGGTCGAACTTAGAGTTTTATCTTCACTGGCAAACGAAGAAAAGATGATCGATGCCTTCAACAGCGGTATCGATATCCATACCAAGACAGCAATGGATGTCTTCGGATTGAAGAAGGAAGAAGTTTCCGATCTTGTCCGCAGACATGCCAAGGCAGTCAATTTCGGTGTCGTCTACGGCATCTCAGATTTCGGGCTGGCCAACCAGACGCAGCTTACGCTCAAAGACGCCAAGAAGTTCATCAATGATTACTTTCTGACCTATCCGAATATCCGGGAGTACCTGGATGAACAGGTCCGCTTCTGCAAGGAGACCGGCTATGTCAAAACGATGCTCAACCGCAGACGCTATATCAATGAGATCAATGACCGCAACTACATGATGCGGGAATTTGGCAAGCGGGCAGCGATGAACGCTTCCATTCAAGGCTCGGCTGCCGATCTGATCAAGATCGCCATGGTCAATGCCTATACAAGGCTCAAGGAAGAAGGCTTAAAGGCAAAGCTCATCCTTCAGGTCCACGATGAACTGATCTTTGATGTACCGGAAGATGAAGTGGAAACGATGAAGAAGATCATCCCGGAGATCATGTCGAATGCCTATAAACTGAGAACGAGACTTGATTCCTCCCTGGCGATCGGCAAAGACTGGTATGAGGCAAAATAATGCCTGAACTTCCTGAAGTACAGACCGTCCTTGATACCCTGTCGCTGCAGATCAAAGATGCAAAGATCAAGGATATAAAGATCCTGTTTGAAAAGATCATTGAAGATGATCCTGACCTGTTTAAACAGAAACTCACAGGTCAGCATTTTCGTGCGTTCAAGCGAAGAGGAAAGTATCTTCTGTTTGAAATGGACGATCTGACTCTGGTCTGTCATCTGCGCATGGAGGGGAAATTCTTCATTTTTGATGGTGAAGGCATCACTAGCAAGCATGACCACGTGATCTTTTATCTCGATGACGGCAGGAGCCTTCACTACAACGATGTGCGCAAATTCGGCCGCATGTATCTGACCGAAAAGAAACAAAGATATGTGAAGTTCCGCGACCTGGGACCCGAACCTTTCTGGAACAGTTTCAATAAACAATATTGCAAAAACTATCTTTCCAGAAGGCAGACACCGATCAAGGAAGTCTTATTGGACCAGAGCTTTGTTGCCGGTATCGGCAACATCTATGCCGATGAGATCCTCTTTGCCTCAAGGATCAATCCTTTGGAAAAAGCCTGCAGGCTGAATGACGATCAGATCGCAAAGATCATCCGCAATACCAGAACGATCTTAAACAAGGCGATCGCAGCCGGCGGCACGACGATACGATCCTATACATCCTCCCTGGGCGTGACCGGTCTGTTTCAGATGTCCTTGCAGGCGCACGATCAGAAAAAGTGTCCGCGCTGCAAAAAGGATATCGTAAAGATACGGGTCGGCGGCAGAGGGACGTATTATTGCCCGCGCTGCCAGAAGCTGAAGAAAAAGATCGCCGTTTCCGGTTCGATCGGTTCCGGAAAAAGCATGGTCTGTGCCCATCTTCGTGAGCGGGGCTTTGACGTCTTTGATTGCGATGAGACCAACCGCAGACTGCTGGAACCTGGTGAAAAAGGTTATCTTGCCATAGAGAAGGCTTTCCCGATGTGCTTTGAAGATGGAAAGCTCGATAAAAAGAAGCTCTCATCGATCGTTTTTGAAAACGAGGAAGAGAAGAAGAAACTTGAAGGGATCATGCATCCGCTGATCCTTGAAAAGATGTTTGAGAGAAAAGATGATCCTTTGTTTGCGGAAGTGCCGCTTCTGTTTGAGGCGAACTGGGACATCTACTTTGATGAAACGCTGCTGGTGGTGACCGATGAAACGCTGCTTCTTGAAAGGCTCGTCCTAAGAGGCTTAAGCAAAGAAGAAGCCATCGCGAGACTGAAGAATCAGATGAGCGTTGCGGAAAAAATTAAAAGAGCAGACAAAATCATTTATAATAATGGTAGTTTAGAAGACTTGTACAAGCTGGTCGATGACTGGCTTGAAGATATATTATGCTGGGAAAAGACCTTTACAAAATTGAAGTAAATGCAGAGCTTTCAAGTGAGAGACTTCGTTCCCTGGTCTTTTTCTATGGCCCTTTGATCGGCAATGAAGCTCTGGTGATGTATGAATATCTGGTCTTGAAAGGCGGCAAATACGCATTCAGCCAGATCAATGAGCTGTTGATGTCACTAAATATGTCGATCGATGATTTTGAGTTTTACTGCATCAAGCTCAATGAATACCGTTTGCTGAAGACACTGAAGAAAGAGGATCATTACATATTCATCTTCAATGATCCGCTGGAGATGCGCCAGTTCATGAAAGACGATATTCTGGTCAGGGATTTCATCCTGAAGACGTCTGGTGAACATTTCCGTGAGCTGACGGCAGACATCTATGAACAAAGCGATCACAATGGCTTTGAGGATGTCTCTTCAACTCTGTCCTTGGATACCCTGCAGGACTGGAGACCGCAGGATGAGTCCTATCTGAAGATCAAAAAGGCGGATGCTTATGAATTCGGCACGATGTTTGACGTCAATGTCTTTCTCAAGGACATCTCCCTCAATCTGCTGCCGCAGCGTTTTAGGACCATGGAGAACATGAAAGAACTTGCAACCCTGGCTGATCTTTACAACATCTCCTATGACAAGATGCGCACGTATCTGCCAAGAGTCGCCCGCACGGATTCCGATGCCTTCGATCTCAAGGAACTGCGCTATCTGTGCATGAATGCCAGGACCGATTATAAGAAGATCGATAAGGATGTCTACGATGTGCCTTGTCTTTCCTTCTTAATGTCTTTGCAGGATGGCAAGGAAGTGACGGATTACGACAAGAAGATCATCTACCGCTTGTCGGAACGCTATCATCTGAGTGTGCCGGTGATCAACGTACTGCTTGAACATGGCCTTAAAAACTGCAACAATTCGCTGATCGAAAACTATCTCTATCCGATCGCTTCAAATCTGCACCGCAATGATATAAGAACGTCAAAGGATGCCTTGCAGATGCTTTCAAGGCCTTATGCAAAAAATACTGCCAAAGAAGAAAAACTTCCTGTTTACGATGCCAGTGCCAATCAGGCACTCAGCGCTTCACAGGAAGAAGAACTGTTAAAACTGATGGGTAAAAAATGAACGATATCGAATGGATCAAAAACGATGAACATTTAAGCAAAACCTGCGAAGATGAAGCTTTTATCCGTGAACATCTTTCTTCCTATAAGAGAGTCTATGAGTCCCGCAAACTCTGTGAAGGCTGTGAGGGTCTGTTTGAATGCCGTCAGGCTTCCAAAGGGGAGCGGCTTGATCTAAGATATGATGGCGTGCTGATCGAAGAGATCGAGTATTGTCCATACGCCTTGAGACAGAAAAAGAAAGAAACGGTGCTTGGCAAATACCTTTATTGCGATGTGGCGCAAAACCTCGCAGAACTGCAGTTAAACAATGTTTCCTATACGGAAGATCAGAAACAGCTGTATCTGCTGCTGGCGGCGATCCTGTTTGAAAAAAGAGAAAAGGGATTGTACGTTTATGGAGATCTTGGAACGGGCAAGACTTATCTTTGCACAGCACTTGCCAATTCGCTCGTTCTGAAAGGAAAGAAAGTCGCCTTTGTCAAAGTCTCCAACTTCTTCAATGAGATGAAGTCCTATTTCGGAAAAGACTCAGAAATGATCGACAAGAACATCAATAAGCTGAAAAAGGCGGAGTATCTCTTCCTCGATGATATCGGGTCGGAAGCCGTTTCCGAATTCGTCAGGGATGATATCCTGTTCAGAGTCCTGGACTATCGTCTTGAGAACAAGCTGGTGACGATCTTCACTTCCAATTTGAGCAAGGAAGAATTACTGAAACATTATCAGTACGACAGAAAAGAAAAATCCAATCTCATGAATGCCAGAAGGCTCATGGAGAGGATCGATATACTGACCGATGATCATGTATTGTCGGGTAAAAATATGAGGAGGGGGTAAACATGCTCAGAAAAATCGGTATCCTGACTTCCGGCGGTGATTCGCCAGGTATGAACGCAGCCATTCGTGCAGTCACAAGAACTGCTTTGGCCAGCGGTATTGAAGTGGTCGGCATCCACGACGGCTATAAGGGCCTTGTTGAAGGAGACTATGAGGTATTCAACCGTCATTCAGTCTCTGAGACGATCGCAAGAGGCGGCACGATCTTAGGATCAGCCAGACTTCCGGAATTTGCGGAAGAAGCAGTCCTGTTAAAGGGCGTTGAAAAGCTCAAAGAAAATCACATCGATGCGGTCGTCGTCATCGGCGGCGATGGCACATACAGGGGTGCGGATGCTTTGACAAAGCACGGCGTCAACTGTATCGCTTTGCCGGGTACCATCGACAACGATATCGAAGGTACGGATTACACGATCGGTTTTGATACGGCTTTGAATACGGTCGTGGATTGTGTCGATAAACTTCGTGATACATCCAATTCGCATCACCGCTGCTCCGTTGTCGAAGTCATGGGCAACCGCTGCGGCGATCTCGCGATCTATTCAGGCATTTCCTGCGGCGCAGAGATACTGATCACACCGGAGACCGGCTATGATGAAGAAGCCGTCCTGGAAAAACTGCGTTACCTTGAAAACCAGGGCAAGAACCATGCGATCGTCATCGTTTCCGAGAAGGTCTGCGATGTCAAATCGTTGGCTGACAAGATCTCCCGTGTAACGGGCTTTGCCGGAAGGGCAACGATCTTAGGCCATATACAGCGAGGCGGTTCACCAACGCCATCCGACCGTGTGCTGGCTTCAAGAATGGGTGCCAAAGCAGTTGAACTGCTGGTTGCCGGGATCGGCGGACATTGCGTCGGCATACGCAACAACGAGATCATCTCGATGCCAATCGAAGAATGCGTCACGATGCCAAGAAGCAGCCGCAAGGCCTTCTACAGGCTCTTTGACAGGCTCGTCTGATCATCCTAAAAAAACGCATAAAAAAAGATATCGCGATGATATCTTTTTTTGATGTTTAGTCTTTGCGCATTGCGTCGATGTGATTCAGGATGACCGGGATCACGATCGGGTTGCGGTTGGTCTTTTCATAAAGGAATGGTTCCAGTGTATTCTTGATGCAGTTTTTCAGATCGCCGAATGTGACTTTCTGTTTCATTGCATTGCGAAGCGCTTCATAGACCAGCGTTTCCGCTTCTTTGATCAGCGTCTGGGATTCCTTCAGGTAGACAAAGCCTCTTGAAACGATGCCCGGTTTGCATAAGATCTTGTTGGTCCTGGAGTCGATGCATACGACAACGGCAACTAAGCCATTATCCGCGAGGATCTTGCGGTCTTTTAAGACGGAAGTCGATAAGCCGGAGATGTCGTTTCCATCAACGTAGATCGCATCTGTCTGAATCCTGGTGTTGGAACGATAGACTTCACCATCGTGTAAGACGAGAGCATCGCCATTGGCACAGATGAAGCAGTTTTCCTTAGGAACGCCGGTCTCAACAGCTGAATCTGCGTGCAGTTTCAGCATCTTGTATTCACCATGCATCGGCATGAAGTATTTCGGCTTGATCAATTGCAGCATCAGCTTCTGTTCTTCCTTGGATGCATGTCCTGTGGTGTGTAAGGAAGAAAGAGCTTTGTTTTCAAGGACCCTTGCGCCGTTTCGCATCAGCTGATTGACGATGCCGCCGATATTCAAGGCATTGCCAGGGATCGCGCTGGATGAGAAGACGACGGTGTCGCCCGGAATGATCTTGACGTATTTGTGAGAGCCGTTGGCGATCCTGCTCAAGGCTGCCAGGGCTTCACCTTGCGAGCCCGTGCAGACGATGCAGAGCTTCTCAGGCGGGTATTGATTGACAAGCTCCGGTGAGATGAAGGTATCCTCCGGGACATCGATGAACTTCATCTGCATGCCGATCTCAACAACGTTTTCCATCGAACGGCCAAAGACGACGACTTTACGGTCACATTTCTTGGCTGCCTTGATGATCTGCGCGAGACGGTTGACGTTGGAAGCAAATGTTGAAACAAGTATCCTGCCGGTGGTCTTGCGCATGATGTCGTTGATGGCGGAAGCGACCTGCTTTTCCGAGATGGAGAAGCCATCGACTTCGGCATTGGTGGAATCTGACATCAGCAAGGTGACGCCAGCCGCACCGATATAGGCCATCTTCTGATAATCCGAATTCTGGCCGACCGGAGTCAGGTCGAATTTGAAGTCACCGGTCTCGACGATCCTGCCGTTAGGCGTATTGATCAGTACGCCAAGGGAATCCGGAATGGAATGTACGGTATTGAAGAAGCCGATACGGAAATGATCGGTCTGAATCGAAGAATCGCAGTCGATCTCGATGACCTGCGTGTTGGCAAGTCTTCTTCTTTCGGAAAGTTTCTTTTCGATCAGCGCTTTGGCAAAACGCGGCGCATAGATCTTTTTGATCGGGCAGGCCAGAAGCAAAAACGGAATACCGCCGATGTGATCTTCATGACCGTGCGTGATGATCAGTGCTTTGACCTTTTCTTTATTTTTTATGAGGTGCGTATAATCCGGAATGACATAGTCTACGCCAAGCAGTTCATCATCCGGGAACTTGACGCCGGCATCGATGACGACGATCTCATCATCGTGTTCAAAACAATACATGTTTTTGCCGACCTCGCCAAGTCCTCCCAGGGCATAGACGAGTGTATCATTTTTCGGGTCATAATTGGCACCAGTATAGCCACGAGCTGAAATATCACCCGTGGCAGTGTGATTTGTCTTATTGTTCATCTGACCTCCATATGCAAAAATGAATTATGTTTTCAGTTTTGAATATGTACATATTCTAAACTAAAGATCCTTTTTAATCAATAATCTGGGCATCAGCTTCTTTGTGGTATGGATCGTCTTTGTTGATGTGGTCGTAGAAAAGGATTCCTTTGAAGTGATCGAGCTCATGCTGAAGGACGATCGCAAGATAGCCATCGGCCTTGATGATGATGTTTTCATCACGTATCGCATCGTATGCTTTCACTTTGATCCTGGCGGAACGATAGACCAGTCCTTCGTGTTCTTCGACGACAGAAAGACAGCCTTCACCGGAACTCAAGCAGGCTTTTTCAACGGAATTGGAGATGATCTTCGGATTGACAAGGGCATATTCGCAGATCTTGTTTCCTTCTTCATCCTTGATGATGACCGCAGTCATCTTTTTTGGTACACCGACCTGTATTGCCGAAATACCGACGGCCGGTCTCAGATTCTTTTCTTTGGCGATCTCTTCGATCGTGGATTCATCGACATACTGCAGCATTTCCATCAGCAGTGTCTTATCTTCTTCACTTAACGGCAGGGAAACATCAGCCGATTTTCTTCGGATGAGTTCATTGCTGTCTTTGATTATAGTATCGTTGTTTATAAGCATAGCTCTATTATAATACCATATTTCTTGTGATAAAATGTTTTTGTGCCCGGAAGAAAAAGAATCACATTAGGAGATAAACGCGTTGCTTTTGCAGCGTTTGCGTTACTGATATTCGGATCATTGATGATCGCTTCGGCGGAAATGGGAAACAGTGCCGGTGATACATCATATCTGACGACGACCCTGATCAAACAGGCTGTTTTCGCGATCGCCGGCATCATCGTTTATCTGATCACAGCCAATCTGCGTCTTCAAAGGATGGGGGTCATTCCCTGTGCTTTTTTATACTTCGGCATCCTGATCACTATGCTGGCCTGCCGACTGTTCGGTCAGATCAATGGTGCGTATGCCTGGATCCCGATCGGCTCGATCGCCACGATTCAGCCATCCGAATTTGCCAAGACCTTCATGATCATCCTGGCCTGCTGTCTGCTTTGCCATGACCGCAAGGAAAACAATCTTCGCTATTTTTACTGGTATTGCGCTGCAACTGTGCTTTATACGCTGGTCATTTTAGGCTGGCAGCACGACTTAGGCTCGGCTGTTGTATTATTCGTCATGTCCTATTGCATGGCCATGATCCCAAGATACAAGGAACTCTCCAAGATACAGGGCTACATGACGATCCTGGTGGGCGTTGTGATACTCATCGCTTTGATCGCTCTGTCTCCGCCGGTAACGGAGATCCTAAAAAAACATTCCGACAACTACATGGTCGGACGTTTCCTGGCAGCTGCCGATCCGTTTTTGTACCAGTATGACAACGGCTATCACATCATCATGTCTCTGGTCAGCTTTGCCAACGGCGGCTGGTTTGGCCTGGGCTATGGAAACTCCATCCATAAATATATGAACTTCCCAAACCCGGACAACGACTTCATTCTGCCGGTCATCGTCGAGGAGCTTGGAATATTTGGCTTTTTGTTCCTGCTGGCAATGTACGCTCTTCTTCTGATCCCGATCGTTTCCGCTTCCCTTAAAAGCAAGCGGACGATGGCGAAGGTGTCACTTCTTGGTGTATTCATGTATTTCATACTTCACTTCATACTTAACGTCGGCGGTGTCAGCGGTCTGATCCCGCTGACCGGTGTTCCGCTTCTGATGATCTCTTCGGGCGGTTCTTCTTTGATGTCATCGATGGCATCCCTTGGTCTGGCACAGAATGAGCTTGCCAAGATCAGAAAGGAAAATGATGAGGATCATAGCGGGCAAGTATAAAAGAACGCCTTTAAAAACACTCGAAGGGGAAGAGATCACCAGGCCCACCCGGGATATGGTCAAGGAGGCTTTGTTTTCTTCCATTGGCATCTATTCGGATACGAAGGTCCTGGATCTGTTTTCCGGTTCCGGCGCAATTGGCCTCGAGGCTTTGTCAAGAGGTGCTGAAGATGCCGTGTTCAATGACATCAACCGTGATGCGGTAAGGATCATTAAAGAAAACCTTAAAAAGCTCAACGAAAACAGAACTGTATATAATATGGATTACGCCGGCTGCCTGAATACATTAAAGGGAAGGCAGTTTGATTATATCTATTGCGATCCGCCATATGCCTTTGACAGATACGATGATATCTTTGAAAAGGTGAGCGAAAACGATGTTTTAAGTCATGATGGCATTCTGATCATGGAAGTCAGAAAAGATACGGATCTGAAAGATCACTGTCAGGATCTTTCAAAATACAAGGAAAAGCGTTACGGGATCAGTAAACTGCTGTACTACAGGAAGGAGACAAACAATGATCAAAGCGATCTATCCGGGAACCTTTGACCCCATCACTGTCGGACATCTTGACGTCATTTTAAGAGGAGCGAAGATCTATGACAAGCTGATCGTCGCCGTCATGGAAAACAGGGCGAAGAGATGTACTTTTACCAAAGAAGAAAGAAAGCAGATGATCGAAAAATGCACGGAAGGACTTGACAATGTGGAAGTTGTCATCGGCGAGGGTCTGACGGTCGATCTCGCGGAAAAGAACGGCTGCCGCATCATCGTCAGAGGCATACGTGCCGTATCCGATTATGAATCCGAACTGGCACTGGCAACTGCCAATATGACGCTGAACAGCAACATTGAAACAGTCTTCATGGTGGCCAAACCGGAACTCTCGTTCCTATCATCTTCTGTCGCCAAGGAGATCGCTTCCTTCAACGGAGACATCTCGGATTACATTCCGGCACAGATCATCAAAGAGGTCTCTGAAAAGCTCTATAAATAGGATAGAAAAGTCTCCTTTGAAAGGAGATTTTCTTTCTGAAATTTTTTAGCACTTATTAGTTGACAGTGCTAAATGAATGGTGTATAGTATTTTTAGCAATAGGGTGTATGGAGTGCTAAAAAGGAGGTGGCTGTATGGCATTAACACAGAGAATGGTCGACATCCTGAAGGCCATTGTTGATGAATTCGTTTCGACGGCTGAACCGGTCGGTTCCAAAACACTGGTCGATAAATACGGTCTGCCGTATTCCAGTGCAACGATCAGAAACGATATGGCAACACTGGAGTCATTGGGCTATCTTGAAAAACCGCACACTTCCGCCGGCCGTATCCCTTCCAATAAGGGGTATCAGTACTATTGCGAACATCTCTTGAAAAAGGATATGGATGAGGAAGTCAAATATGCGCTTTCCAATATATTTGACAAACACTCAGCCAATATCGAGGATGCGATCAAGGAATCCTGCAAGATCGTCTCGGAAATGACCAATCTTGCCTCAGGCATGCTGGGGCCGGATGCATCAAACCAGACGCTTGAGCACATCAAGGTCTTCCAGATCGATCCCAAAACTGCAGTCTGCGTCTTTATAACCAATACCGGTTATACCGAAAACAAGACGTTCAATTTCCAGGATGAGGTCACGATCGAAGATATTCAGACCTGTACCGATATCCTGAACGATCGTCTCAGAGGCACACTGATCAAAACGCTTCCGGAAAAGCTGGAATCGATCAAACCGATCCTGACCAAGTCCGTACAGCGTTTCGAGATGTTATACAACGCCTTTGCCGGTGCATTCGTCAAGTTTGCATCTGAGACCTTGTATTTTGACGGCAAGTCGAATATGATGTATCAGCCGGAATATGCAGACATCGAAAAACTGAAGCAGATGACCAAGTTCTTCGATGATTCCAAGCTGTTCAGACAGCTCGTGGACAGGCAAAAAGGCGAAAACGAAGTCGTGGCAGTGACGCCGAAAGGAACGGAACTGGTATGGAAAGATGATATCGCGATCGTCTCCAATGAGATCCGTATCTCTGATAATCCGGAAGACAATGCCCGTCTGATGGTCGTCGGACCAAGACGTATGGAATACAGCCGGGTCGTCAATCTGCTTGATTTCATCTGCAAAGAGATCGAGGATATGTTTCATTAGAAAGGAGCTTCATGGCAGATAAAAACGAAGAAGTAAAAGATGTTTCCAAAGATCCTGAGATCGAAAACGAAAACGCTGAAGAAGAAGTAAGCGAAACAAAACAAGAGGAGATCGAAGAGGTCGTTGAAGATATCAACGAGGAATCGGAAGTCGAAAAGCTCTGCAAGGAGATCGATAAGCTGAAAAACGATTATGCAAGAGCTTATGCGGATACCGAAAACATGAAAAAAAGGCTGATCGCCGAGGCGGAACAGACACGCAAATACCGTATACAGAGTTTCGCCAAGGAAGTCCTTCCGGTGATCGACAATCTCGAAAGAGCACTGGCAACGGAAGTACATGAAAGCGATGAAAGCTTTAAAAAGGGAATTGAAATGACGTACAACCAGCTTCTCACAGCTTTGAAGAATGAGGGTGTGGAAGAGATCGATTGTCTGAATAAACCGTTTGATGCCAACTTTGAACAGGCCATCATGATGGAGAAAAAAGAGGACGTTGAATCGGGTATCGTCATTGAGATATTACAGAAAGGTTATGTATTGAAAGATCGTATACTGAGACCGGCAATGGTCAAAGTCAGTGAATAAAGGAGGATTAATCATGAGCAAGATCATAGGTATTGATTTAGGTACAACAAACAGCTGCGTTTCCGTTATGGAAGGCAAAGAAGCGAAAGTCATCACTAATCCGGAAGGCAACAGAACGACTCCGTCTGTCGTTGCGTTCAAGGATGGCGAGATCATCGTCGGTGATGCCGCAAAAAGACAGATCGTAACGAACAAGGATTCCGTATCTTCGATCAAGAGACTGATGGGTTCTACCCAGAAGGTCCATGTCAACGGCAAGGATTACACACCGCAGGAGATCTCTGCGATGATCTTACAATATATGAAGAAATATGCAGAAAGCTATCTTGGCGAGCCGGTCACAAAGGCTGTCATCACAGTCCCTGCATACTTCAATGACGCACAGCGTCAGGCAACAAAGGATGCCGGCAAGATCGCCGGATTCGATGTTGAACGTATCATCAACGAACCGACTGCTGCAGCACTTGCATTCGGTATCGATAAGACCGACAAGGAAATGAAGGTCTTGGTCTTCGACCTTGGTGGTGGTACATTCGATGTTTCCATCCTGGATCTGGCTGATGGCACTTTCGAAGTCCTGGCTACAGCCGGTGATAACCATCTGGGCGGCGATGATTTCGATAACGTCATCGTTGACTGGATGAATGATGAATTCAAGAGAGAACATCACGGTATCGATCTGAAGTCTGACCGTATGGCTTTACAGAGATTGAAGGAAGCTGCGGAAAAGGCAAAGAAGGATCTGAGCTCCATGGTTCAGACACACATCTCCTTACCGTTTGTTTCTGCGGATGAATCTGGTCCTTTACACCTGGATATGGATCTGACAAGAGCCAACTTCGACAAGATGACAAAACACCTGGTCGACCGTACCGTCGGACCGGTCAGACAGGCTTTGAAAGATGCAGGTTTGACACCTTCCGATATCGATGAAGTATTACTGGTCGGTGGTTCCACAAGAATGATCTCTGTTCAGGAAGCTGTCAAGGCTGAACTGGGCAAGGAACCAAACAGATCCGTCAACCCGGATGAAGTCGTTGCGATGGGTGCTGCCATTCAGGGCGGTATCTTAACCGGTGATAACCCTAATGATGTCTTACTGCTTGATGTCACACCGCTGTCCTTGGGTATTGAAACATTAGGTGGCGTCATGACTGTACTGATCCCGCGTAACACAACGATCCCGACACAGAAGTCACAGATCTTCTCAACTGCCGCAGATAACCAGCCGGCTGTCGATATCCATGTATTACAGGGTGAAAGACCAATGGCTGCTGACAACAAGACATTAGGCAACTTCCAGTTGACCGGTATTGCACCGGCAAGAAGGGGCGTCCCGCAGATCGAAGTCACATTCGACATCGATGTCAACGGTATCGTCCATGTTTCAGCGCTCGATAAGGGCACAAACAAGAAACAGGAGATCACGATCACCAATTCTTCCGGTCTGTCCGATGAAGAGATCGACAAGATGGTCAGAGAAGCTGAGGAAAACAAGGCTGCCGATGACAAGAGAAGAGAAGAGATCGAATTAAGGAACAAGGCCGAAGGTTTCATCGCTCAGATCGACCAGCAGCTCGAAACTGAAAATCCGAATGTTACAGCTGATCAGAAGGCCCAGGTCAAGGCTTTAAGAGACGAATTGCAGAAGGCTCTTGATGAGAATGATTACGATCATCTCAAGAGCAAGCTCGATGAACTCGAAAAGGCTGCCCAGGCTATGGCGGAAGCAATGTACCAGCAGCAGGCGCAGGGCCAGCCGGGTAATCAGAACTTCTCCGGCGGCTATGGCAATGCTTCAGGAAACAATAACAATAACGACGATGTCGTTGATGCAGATTTCAAGACAAAAGAATAATCTTTCATTATCTGAATAATATAGAAAGGGAGGTATTATGGCTGATAAGCGCGATTATTACGAGGTCCTGGGAGTATCCAGGTCAGCAAGCGAAGATGAGATCAAAAAAGCTTATCGTAAGTTGGCTAAACAATATCACCCCGATGTGAACAAAGCTCCGGATGCCGAGGCAAAATTCAAGGAGATCAACGAGGCTTACGAGGTCCTTTCCGATCCGCAGAAGAAAGCTACCTATGATCAGTTTGGTTTTGCCGGTATGGATGGATATGGCCAGGGCGGCTATTCCTCGGGCTTTGGCGGAATGAATATGGATGATCTTGGAGATATCTTCTCAGACTTCTTCGGAGGTATGGGAGGATTCTCCGGATTCAATTTCGGCGGAAATACGTCTTCCCGTCGTAACGGACCGATCAAAGGAGACAATCGCTATATATCTCTTGAGATCGAATTCCTCGATGCGGTCCATGGTGTCGACAAGATGATCAATCTGTCTGTCGATAAGACCTGTACGTATTGTGATGGTACAGGTGCTGCTTCCAGATCGGATATCGAGACCTGTCCGACATGCCGTGGTTCAGGACGTGTCATGAGGCAATCCCGTACGCCATTTGGCGTCGTGCAGCAGCAAAGCGTCTGTCCGGACTGTAAGGGAAGCGGCAAGCGGATCAAGAAGATCTGTCCGCATTGTGCGGGACGCGGCTACAGCACCGTAAAGGAACAGGTCGAAGTCACGATCCCGGCGGGTATCTCATCCGGCCAGCAGGTCAGACTTGCGGGCTATGGTGAACGCGGTGAAAACGGCGGACCAAACGGCGATCTTTACATCGAGATCAGAGTCAGACCGCACAAGTATTTCCACAGAGACGGCAACAACATTCACATCAGTGTACCGATCTCGGCAGTTGACGCTACCCTTGGCACCGTCGTTGATGTTCCGACTGCCTATGGCGATGTCGAACTGACGATCCCGGCTGGCACGCAGCCTGGTCAGCAGCTTCGCATCAGAGGCTATGGTATCAAGGACTTGAGGACCAAGAATGTCGGTGATCAATACGTCGAGGTACAGATAGAGATCCCGAAGAAACTCTCAAGAGAAGAAAAGGAACTCTATGAACGACTCGCAAACCGGAAGAAGGAGAGCGTGTTCGAAAAATTCAAAAAATCTTTTAAGTAGGGCAACCTACTTAAAAATTTGCGATAGATTAGCACTCTACTATAAAAAGTGCTAAAAGGAGGTGGGCCTATGAATCCCGAAATGATGACTGAAAAACTGCAGGAAGTTCTGATGAAAGCCTTGTCCATCTGCAAGGAAAACGGCAATCCGGAACTTTCGAGCGAACACATGATGGCGGCATTTTTAACGGAAGATGACATCATTGAACTCCTGAAGAGTTTCCATACCGATGTCAACCGGCTGATCGCAGTCAATGATGCGTATCTGAGAAAACTGCCGGGCAGTGATTCGAATAATGATCCGACACTGAACCGTTATCTGTCAGTCTCCTATAATGAAGCTTTAAACAAGTCCAAACAGCGCAAGGATAAATTCATATCGATGTTTGATATGTTCATTGCGACGCTGTTCAACCAGTCACAGGTCTGTGAAGAACTCAGAAAATACTGCAAGTTCTCAAGGACCGATATTGAAGATAAATACTCTCTGGAAAGGGGTGGTACGATGATCAACAACAAAGAAGATGAAAACAATCTCAATCCTTTAAAGAAATACGGAAGAAATCTCGTAGACGATGTAAGAGCCGGCAAGATCGACCCGGTCATCGGCAGAGACGATGAGATCCGAAGAGTCATCGAGATCCTTTCACGAAAGACCAAGAACAATCCTGTCCTGATCGGTGAACCGGGCGTTGGCAAGACGGCGATCGTCGAAGGCCTGGCCTGGAGGATCTTCAACAACGATGTTCCGCTCGGTCTGAAAGACAAGGATCTGATCGAACTCGATATGGGTTCTCTGATCGCCGGCGCCAAATACCGTGGCGAATTTGAAGAAAGACTTAAAGCCGTACTGAAAGAGATCGAAAACGCCGATGGAAGGATCATTCTGTTCATCGATGAGATCCATAACCTCGTCGGTGCGGGCAAGAGTGAAGGTGCCATGGATGCGGCCAACTTATTGAAGCCGATGCTGGCAAGGGGTGAATTGAGATGTATCGGTGCGACGACATTTGATGAGTATCGAAAATACATCGAAAAGGATTCCGCTTTGGAAAGACGTTTTCAGAAGGTCTCAGTGGATGAGCCGAGTGTTGAAGACACCGTCTCGATCTTAAGAGGTCTGAAGGACCGCTTTGAGGCACATCACGGTGTCAAGATCAAGGATGATGCGATCATCGCGGCAGCAACGCTGTCCAATCGCTATATCACAGACCGTTTCCTGCCGGATAAGGCGATCGATCTGATCGATGAGGCCTGCGCCTCGACCCGTGTCGAGATGGATTCCAAACCGGTACAGCTCGATGAACTTTCCAGAAAGATCGATACCCTCGAGATCGAAAAGGTCTCTTTGAAGAAAGAAGCCGAGGATGAAAAGGCGAAGAAACGTCTTGAAGAACTCGACAAGGACCTTGAAGAACTCAAGGAGAAGAAGAAAGTCCTCGATGCCAGATGGCTGAAGGAAAAGGATGACCTCAATAAGGTCAAGACGACCAAGGAAGAGCTTGAAAAAGCCAAACTTGCGATGTCGGAAGCACAGAAGAATGCCGATTACGAGACGGCTTCGAAACTGCAGTATGAGACCATCCCAAATCTCGAGAAGAAGATCAATGAACTCTCATCCCAGGATGAAGGCAGGATGCTTTCGGAGATCGTCGATGAACAGTCCATCGCCAAAGTCGTTGCGAAATGGACTCACATCGATGTTTCAAGGCTCATGTCAAGTGAACGGGAAAAGCTCCTGCATCTGAAAGACCAGCTCGGTATCAGAGTCGTCGGTCAGGATGAAGCACTTGATCTTGTGACGGATGCCATCCTTCGTTCCAAGGCTCAGGTCTCCGATACCAACAGACCGATCGGCTCCTTCCTGTTCTTGGGTCCGACCGGTGTCGGTAAGACGGAAGTTGCCAAAGCGCTTGCGGAACAGTTGTTTGACGATGAAACCAAGATCGTCAGGATCGATATGTCGGAGTACATGGAGAAATTCTCCGTATCGAGACTCATCGGTGCTCCTCCGGGATATGT
>DESX01000081.1 GCA_002362065.1 Solobacterium sp. UBA3303 | reverse complement strand
CGTCCGCATTCCGTATTAAGAAAATACAAATTATGCCGTATCTGCTTCAGAGAATTAGCTTATAAAGGCCAGATCCCTGGAGTCAAGAAGGCCAGCTGGTAAGGAAAGGGGTAATTACGATGAGTATGACAGATCCAATTGCTGATATGCTTACAAGGATCAGAAACGGCTTAAGTGCTGAACATGAGACTGTAGTCATTCCGGCAAGCAAAATGAAAGTTGAGATCGCCCGTATCCTGAAACAGGAAGGCTATATCAACGGTTATACAGTTGAAGGTGAAACAGCGAGAGAAAAGACGATCACTGTTGAACTGAAGTATGGTCCGGATAAGGAAAAAGTTATCACGGGCTTAAAGAGGATCTCAAAACCGGGCTTAAGAGTTTATGCCAAGGGCGACAACGTTCCTAGAGTATTAAACGGCTTAGGTATTGCGATCATTTCCACATCCAAGGGTCTTATGACTGACCGCGATGCCAGGAAACAGAACCTGGGCGGCGAAGTCGTAGCTTACGTGTGGTAATCATATAAGGAGAAATTAGAAAATGTCACGTATCGGAAATAAAACGATTACCATTCCTGCCGGATGCGAAGTCAATGTATCTGACAGCAATGAGGTGATAGTCAAAGGTCCTAAGGGAACTCTGACACGTCAGTTCAACCCGTTGATCGGGATCGAAGTCGAAGGCGCAGAAGTTAAGTGCACTCGCGCCAACGAAAACAAAGTTACAAAGCAGCTCCACGGTACAACAAGAGCCCTCATCCACAACATGATCGTGGGCACGACTGAAGGTTTCAAGAAGACGCTTGAGATCGTCGGTATCGGTTACCGTGCTGCATTAAATGGCAAGACTTTAAACCTGAACTTAGGTTACTCTCATGAGATCAATTTCCCGATCGAAGAGGGTATCACCATCGAAGTACCGAATGCGACAACGATCGTCGTATCCGGTATCGACAAACAAAGAGTCGGTGAAGTTGCTGCACAGATCAGAGGCTTCCGTAAGCCTGAACCTTACAAAGGCAAGGGTATCAGATATCAGGGCGAACATGTTGCTCATAAGGAAGGCAAGACAGCTGCGGCTTAATAGTGGGAAAGGAGTAGAGAAATGTATTCTAAACAAGATAAGAATAAAGCACGTCAGAGACGTCATGAACGTATTAGAAACAAAGTCAATGGTACTGCCGAATGCCCACGTCTGAATGTCTTCCGCTCAAATGCGCACATTCATGCTCAGATCATCGATGATGAAAAGGGTGTTACGTTAGTTTCTTGTTCATCTGTAGAATTAAAGCTGGAAAACGGCAGCAATATCGAAGCTGCCAGGACCGTTGGTACCAAGCTTGCTGAAAGAGCAAAAGAAAAAGGTATCGAAAATGTCTGCTTCGACCGTGGCGGATATATCTATCACGGACGTGTAAAGGCACTTGCTGAAGCTGCCAGAGAAGCTGGCCTGAATTTCTAAGGAGTCAATATGGAAAATACAAATAAAGATAACAGAAGAGACAACAGAAGACCGAGAAGATTTAACAAAGAAGTTAAAGAATTCGAAGAGAGAGTTGTTCAGATCAACCGTATTTCCAAGACTGTCAAGGGTGGTCGTAAGATGCGTTTCGCAGCGATCGTCGTTGTCGGTGACAAGAAGGGCAGAGTCGGCTATGGCTTAGGCAAGGCAAACGAAGTTCCTGATGCGATCAGAAAAGCTTCTGAAACTGCTAAGAAGAACGTCAAGAGGATCCCGTTAGTTGATGGTTACAGAACTATACCTCATGCAGTCACAGGCAGATATGGTGCCGGTGAGATCGTCATGAGACCGGCTGCTCCAGGTACTGGTATCGTTGCCGGTGGTGTTGTCCGTGCAGTCCTTGAACTTGCAGGCGCAACTGATGTCATCACGAAGTGTGTCGGTTCGAGAACTCCGATCAACCAGGTCCATGCGACGATGCAGGCTCTTGATGAACTTAAGACCGTCAACTCCGTTGCGAAGCTCAGAGGCCTGAAGGTCGAAGAAGTACGATAGGAGGTGTCTCATGAACTTAAATGAAATGAAATTTAACGAGGGTGCAAGACGCTCCAGAAAGATCATCGGCAGAGGCCAGGGCTCAGGTCATGGCAAGACGGCCGGTAAGGGTCACAAGGGACAGAACGCGAGATCCGGTGGTGGTGTCGCGATCGGTTTCGAAGGCGGACAGACTCCGTTCTTCAAATCCATGCCGAAGCGTGGATTCACCAACTTCAACCGTGTTGAATATGCAGTCGTCAATCTTGGCGATCTCAACCGTTTCGAAGAAGGTACAACTGTTACTCCGGAATTATTAAAGGAGTGCGGCCTTGTCAAGAAACAGCTTGACGGCATCAAGGTCCTGGGTAACGGGGCTCTTGAGAAGAAAATCAATGTTACATGCAACAAGATCTCTGCATCAGCGAAAGCGGCAATTGAAAAGGCGGGCGGAACTGTAGAGGTGATCTAATGTTCAAAACATTTATAGATTTCTTCAAAAACAAGGATATACGCAAAAAATTATTATTCACTTTAGGTATACTGTTCATTTATCGTCTGGGGTCATCAATTCCGGCCCCGGGCGTTAATACGACAGTCATCAAGCTCAGCGCCAACTCACTGCTGACGATGATGTCGATCTTAGGCGGCGGATCCATCGAACAGATGTCGATCTTCTCCTTAGGTGTAGGCCCGTACATCACGGCTTCCATCATCATCGAACTTCTCGCCATGGATATCATCCCGGCTTTGACCGAGATGGCAAAATCCGGCAAGAAGGGAAGACAGCAGATGGACAGGATCACCAGATACCTGGCCGTCGTCATGGCTTTGGTCCAGGGTTACTTCATCGTTCAGTATCTCGATCGTGCATATCAGGGATACAATTTTGTAACCAATCCGGGCTTCACGAGCTACTTGTATATCTCCGTGATCTTCACAGCAGGCACATTCTTCTTGTTGTGGCTGGCTGATCAGATCACTTCCAAAGGTATCGGCAATGGTACATCCATGATCATCTTTGCCGGTATCGTCGCAGATATGCCGACGACCTTCCGTGTCGTCTACGATACGTTCCTTGGTCCAAATGCCACTTCGACACTTGGGATTGGCGGATTTATCGCATACTGCGTCATGTATGTGGCAATCATCGTCTTAGTCGTCCTCATGCAGATGGCTGAAAGAAGGATACCGATCCAGCAGTCTTCTTCAAGAGCTCTGAACAAGACAAAAGGTGATCTCAACCACTTACCGTTAAAGATCAACTCGGCATCTGTCATCCCTGTCATCTTTGCTTCCGCTCTGATCCAGGGTCCGCAGATCATTGCTTCCTGGGTCAACCAGGACGCATACAACTGGTTAGTCAAGATCTGTGACTTCACAAGCCCATGGTTCTTACTGTTCTATGCCGTATTGATCATCCTGTTCACGTTCTTCTATACAAACCTGACGATCGACCCGCAGAAGATGGCCGATGACTTAGGGAAGAACGGACAGTATATCCCGGGTGTAAGACCGGGAAGCGAGACCAGGGAATATGTCTCCAAAGTGTTAAACAGGATCACATGCCTTGGTGCGTTACTTCTGACATTCATTGCGATCCTTCCATATGTAACATCCAACCTGACGGGTCTCTCTCAGCGTGCAGCTGTCGGCGGAACCGGTATCATCATCGTTGTCGGTGTTGCAATGGATACGATCAAACAGCTGAAGTCGCAACTGACTTCAAAACAGTACAAGAGTTTTGTAGGAAAGTAGAGGTATAAATGAATCTTCTGATAATCGGTGCTCCGGGTGCCGGCAAAGGCACTATGTCTGATTTACTGATCGATACTTACCATCTGGTCCATGTCTCTACCGGAGATATGTTAAGAGCTGCCGTCAAAGCAGGTACGCCTGTTGGCTTAAAGGCCCAGGAATACATGAATAAGGGTGCTCTTGTTCCGGATGAGGTCATTCACGACATCATCGTAGAAAGACTGTCACAGGATGACGTCAATGACGGTTTCCTGTTCGACGGTTACCCAAGGACTCTCAATCAGGCGAAGGATCTTGATGTCATCTTAAAAGAGATCGGCAAAAAGATCGACCGCGTCATCAATCTCAACATTGAAGACGAAGAACTGATCAAGAGGATCACGGGAAGAAGATTATGCCCTACCTGCGGTGAGATCTTCAACATTTATTACAAAGCCCCTGCAAAGGAAGGCGTATGCGATAAGTGTGGTGCAGAGCTCATCCAGAGAAAAGATGATAACCTCGAAAGTCTTTCCGTAAGACTTGAGGAATATCATAAAAATACTCAGCCTGTAATTGAGTATTATGAAGCAGCTCATATCGTCAGCCACATCGATGCCAAACAGGGCGTAGGTGAGGTCTTCAATAATATCAAAGCTGCATTAGAAGGGTTGTGCTGATGATTTCAATCAAATCTCCTCGGGAAATCGAACTGATGGACATTGCCGGTTCAATCGTGGCAAGAGTTCATAAGAAGATGGCTGAGATAATCAAGCCTGGCATATCGACGCTTGAGATCAACCGGATCGCCGAACAGGTCATCCGGGAGAATGGTGCAACACCGTCCTTCAAGAATTATCAGGGATTCCCGGCAGCCGTATGCACGTCAGTCAATGACATGCTGGTCCACGGGATCCCTGATCATACGATCTTAAAAGACGGGGACATCATCACGGTCGATGTGGGCGCCTGCTATAAGGGCTATCACGGTGATTCCGGCTGGACATACACCGTCGGCAATGTCACTGATCCAAAAGTTCTGAAGCTTCTGGAAGTGACGGAAGAAGCCTTATACAGGGGACTGGCCCAGGTCAAACCCGGCAATCATATCGGAGACATCTCCCATGCGATACAGACCTATGTTGAATCGTTTGGCTATGGACTTCCGGCGGATTACACGGGACATGGCATAGGCAGAAGCGTTCATGAGGATCCTTATGTGCCAAATGTCGGAAAAGCTGGTACGATGGAAGTGCTGAAGAAAGGCATGTGCATCGCAGTTGAACCGATGGTGTTCATGGGCTCCGCAAGATGTTACACCTTACCGGATGGATGGGGTGTCAAGAGCTATGACCATTCGTGGGCAGCTCACTATGAACACACTGTCGCAATAACCGATGATGGTTATAAGATTTTGACAAAGGAGGACTAGTATTTGGCAAAACAGGATGTCATTGAGATCGAGGGTCTGGTCACAGATACCTTACCAAATGCACAATTCAAGGTGAAACTTGAGAACGGTCACGAAATACTGGCTCACGTTTCTGGTAAAATCCGTATGCATTACATCCGCATTTTACCGGGTGATAGAGTGACTGTAGAGATTTCGCCGTATGATCTAACACGTGGGCGAATTACATTTAGACATAAATAGTCTAGGAGGGAAAACATGAAAGTAAGACCATCTGTAAAACCAATGTGCGATAAATGTCGTGTTATCAAACGCAAAGGTCGCGTCATGGTTATTTGTGAAAACCCTAAACACAAACAAAGACAAGGTTAAAAGGGAGGAAAAGAAATTTAATGGCTCGTATTGCTGGAGTTGATATTCCAAATAATAAACGTGTTGTTGTAGCTCTTACTTACATCTATGGTGTAGGTTTAACGACATCCAAGAGCGTCCTTGCAGGATGCGGTATCTCTGAAGATATCCGTGTCAAGGACTTGACGGATGAGCAGATGAATGCGATCCGTAAGGCTCTGGATGAATACAAACTTGAAGGTGACCTGAGAAGAGAAACTCAGCTCAACATCAAGCGTCTGATGGAAATCGGCTGCTACCGCGGCATCAGACACAGAAAAGGCTTACCAGTCAGAGGTCAGAGGACCAAGACGAATGCCAGAACGCGTAAAGGTCCGAGAAGAACCGTCGCTAACAAGAAGAAGTAAGGAGGATAAACAATGGCACAGAAAGCAAAAACAACCGCACGTAAGAAACGTGTCAAGAAGAATATTGCCAGTGGCGTTGCGCATGTCCACTCAACATTCAATAATACGATCGTTACGATCACGGATGAAGCAGGTAATGTTATTTCCTGGTCTTCCGCCGGTGCATTAGGTTATAAAGGTTCACGTAAATCCACTCCGTATGCTGCCCAGCTGGTTTCTGAAGCTGCAGGCAAGACCGCTATGGATCACGGTATGAAGAAAGTCGAAGTCAATGTCAAGGGCCCGGGTCCTGGCAGAGAAGCTGCGATCAGAGCCCTGGCTACTGCAGGTCTTGAGATCACTGCGATCAACGACGTCACACCGATCCCGCACAACGGCTGCCGTCCGCCTAAGAAACCTAGAGGCTAAAGCTAAGGAGGGAATTTATGAATAAATTTGAACGTCCTAAGTTTAAAGTCAGTGACTATGTCGAATCCGACAACTACGGAAAATTCGTCATCACTCCACTTGAGAGAGGTTTCGGAACGACATTAGGCAATGCTTTAAGAAGAACTATGCTGTCCTCCTTACCAGGCGGTGCAGTATATTCTATCAAAATAGACGGGATCTTCCATGAGTTCTCATCTATCAAAGGCGTCAGAGAAGATACTACATTAATCGTATTAAACATCAAGAGTTTGATCCTGGACATTGCGGATGATGATATTTATACACTTCGCATTTCCGCAAAGGGTCCTTGTACAGTAAAGGCTGAAGATATCATTCTTCCTGCCGGTGTTGAAGTTTTGAATCCGGATCTTGAGATCGCTCACCTCGACAAGGGCGGCGAACTGGAAATGGAACTGCTTGCAAGAAAGGGCAGAGGCTATGTCTCCGCTGATGAAAACAAGCTGCTCTACCAGGGCTCTTCCCAGGGCATCGGAACGATCTATACGGATGCGATCTACACACCGGTCGTAAAAGCGAACTACACAGTTGAACCGACACGTGTCGGACAGTCCGCTAAGTATGACGAACTGACGATGGAAGTATGGACCGATGGTTCCATCAATCCTAAAGAGTCACTTGCGCTGGCTGCCAAGATCCTTGTTTCTCATCTGGAACTGCTGACTGAAGTTGACAATGACGTCAATGAACTTGATTCTTTGATGAAAGACTATGTCAACGAAGGAAATTCCAAGAAGGTCAATATGTCCATTGATGATCTCGATCTTACAGTCAGATCATACAACTGCTTAAAGAGAGCAGGTATCTCAACAGTCGAAGAACTGACACAGAAGACTGAAGAAGAAATGAGCAGAGTCAGAAACCTCGGCAAGAAGTCCTTGAAAGAAGTCAAGGAAAAACTGCAGGCGTTGAATCTCTCATTCAAACACATTGACTAAAGGGGGAATTGAAATATGTGGAATCGTAGATTAGGCCGTACGGCTGACCATAGAGTAGCCCTTCTTAAGAACATGGCAACAGATCTGATCTTAAAAGGAAAGATCGAAACAACTGAAATGAAGGCCAAGGAATTAAGAAGCGTTGTCGATCATCTGATCACAATCGCCAAGAAAGATGACTTAGCTGCCAGAAGACAGGCTGCTGCTTACTTAAGAAATGTTACTGCCAAAGATGGCAAGACAGCTGTTCAGGTATTATTTGAAGAAGTTGCCCCGAAGTATAAGGACAGAAACGGCGGCTATACCAGAGTCAACAAGACTGGTTTCAGACGCGGCGATGCTGCTCCGATGGCAACGATCGAATTAGTCTAATTCAAATCGAAGGATCTGTGAAAGCAGGTCCTTTTATTATGCCCGGATGTGTGTATGCCTGCATTTACAGCTTGCGCAGCGAATATATATAATAAGTTCGAAGGAGAATGACTATGGATAATTTATTGAAAGAAGCACTGATCAAATATATATCCGGAGTCATATTGATCGGTCTGCTTCTGTTTGTACCGGCAGGAACGCTCAAGTGGAATGAAGGGTGGCTGTTTATGGTCGTATTGTTTGTTCCGATGTTTATTGCAGGTCTGATCATGTATTTCAAAGCAAAGGATCTTTTAAGAAGCAGACTGAATGCAAAAGAAAAACAGAGCGAACAGAAAGATGTCATCAGCTATAGTGCATTGATGTTTCTTGCGTCATTTATCCTTGCAGGACTCAACCGGCGTTTCGGATGGAGCGATCTTCCAAAATCTGTTGTCACTGGCGCTGCTGTCGTATTTTTGTTCGGGTATCTTCTTTTTGGCGAAGTCTTAAGAGAAAACGCATATCTTTCAAGGACCATTGAAGTAAGAAAAGATCAGAAAGTCGTAGACAGCGGCTTATATGGGATCGTGAGACATCCGATGTATTCCGCAACTGTGCTGATGTTTCTTTCAATGCCATTGATATTAAATTGCATCTATTCTTTTGTGATCATGTTTACATACATTCCGCTCATCATCAAACGCATACGGAATGAGGAAGTTTTCCTGGAAAAAGAATTGCAGGGATACAGCGAATACAAAAAGAAAGTGAAGTATCGTCTGCTTCCATACATCTGGTGATCTGAAAATGTCCTCCATAGCGGAGGACGTGTTTTGTTATTGAGCATTATACGATCGTAAACAATGAAGGCACGATGTCCACCAGAAGCAAGCCCACGGCATATGTGATCACGCCTGATAACAATGCGCAAAGATACGGGGAAGCGATCGATAGGGCCTTCTTTTTATACAGGTATCCCTGAAGGAAGGCGAACAGCAGATAGAAGATCCAGATGAACAGGAAGTATTCCACGATGCTGAAGCCATAGCGGTAAGAGTAGACCGAGATCAGTGTGTGAAGGATGATCTGGAATACGAGATTGCTTGTAAGGATGATCGGATGATCTTTTTTGATTGGCTTGTAGAAGACAAGTGTAACGATAAGACTTGCTGCAAGCGATATCAGGATCCGGCAAAGCGTGATCATGATGAGCTTTGTATAATCATAATTTGTTTTGAGATCGATCCTTCCATCAAGGATATCTGCTTCAAATGTGCTCGATAATGCATAACGATGATAAGAAGCATCACTGACTAGGAAGGTATCGCTGTCCGGGTAATATAAGAGGACTTTGAATTCTTCCGGCGGATAGAAGGGCCAGTAAAGAAGTCCGTCTGTGAGATCCTGGAAGTAATTCAGATAGAAGAATCCATCTTCATCCTTAAATCCTTTGAAAAAGGTTTTGACCTCTTCCGGCGCATTCAGATCCAGTGAAAGTTCCGATGACCAGGTGCCGCTGACGGATGTTCTGGAAAGTAATGTTCCGTAACATGTCTCTTTGATCCCGTTGAAGGTGATCCTTGTTGTCTGGTTGTATCCGTTATTGATACCGATCGTGGAAGTCAATAACAGTGCTATAAGCATAAACTTCTTGAACATACACAGAATTATACCTTAATGGCTGGCGCATATCTGCGGAAAGAGGATAAAACAAATAAATATATCCGGATTCTTATGAGACTTTGCCTTTTCTGCATAAAACCGGCACGATTCTGACGCAGCCCCTTGTTTTTTGGTCCAAAAGGGCGTATTCAGCTGGCAAAAAGGAAAGAAATAGGGTATCTTATATAACTGTACGCTATGAAAACGACAAATGAAAACGTAAAACTGAACAAACGTGATGAGACCTACCTGAAGATGTCACTGAATGACAATATGTGGAAGGTCATACTGTATATCGGAACGCCTCTGGCAATGTATCAGATGCTGTCACAATTGTTTGCAATCCTGGATACGATGATGGCTGCCCATATCTCAAAGGAATCGGTATCGGCTGTTGCCTACCTGTCGCAGGTCAACCACATCCTTTCGGCCGTGGGCGGCGGACTGGCAGTCGGTGCCGGCATCAAGATCTCCCATGCCTTTGGCCAGGGAAACTTCGAACTGGTCAAAAAAAGAGTATCGTCCTTATATCTTCTTTGCTTAAGCGTTGGCTTATTGATGCTTGCAGGCATCTTACCATTTACCGGAAAGTTTTTAAGGCTGGCTGGTACGCCAGAGGGTCTCATACAGGTTGGAACGAACTATTTCATCGTGCAATTGCTTACGATGGTGATCACATTCTTGAACAACGTCTATATCGCGGTTGAGAGGGCAAGGGGAAACGCAAAGCTCATCTTCAAGCTCAATCTGATGGTCATCTTAGTTAAACTTTCCTTGACCGCCGTATTTGTTTATATCTTAAACTCGGGTCTTGTGATGATCGCGGTGGCTTCCTTAGTCTCACAAATGCTGCTATTGTGCATCGCAGTCTACAACTCTTTGAAGGGAGATTCCGCCTTTGGCTTTTCTTTATCGGCCGTCTCCAGGGAAAAGGAAGTTGTCATGCCGATGGTCGAGAACTCCGTTCCGGTCATTGCCGAAAAGGCACTGTTTGCCTTTGGCAAGACGATCGTCAATGCGATGTGTACGGTCTATGGCGATCTGATGGTCGGGGCAATGGGCGTTTCCAATAACCTGGGCGGTTTCACGACGATGCCGCAGAACGGCTATCAGGAAGGCTGCGCATCGATCATTTCTCAGAACTTCGGTGCCAAAAAATACAAGAGAGTCCTGGAAGCCTTCTATGTCACCGTACTGATCAATATCTTCTTAGGTGCTGTGATCTCGGGTTTTGAGATCTGGCAGATGGACCTGTGCGCATCCCTGTTTGACTCGGGAAGCATAGAATTCCATGAGATGATCAAGCTGGTCTATCGCTATGAAGCCTTAGGTGCTGTGCCGCTCGGCATCAATTCAGCGGTCATGGCTCTGCTGTATGGACTTGGCAGGACCAAACTCACGCTGATCATCAATATCGCAAGAGTCTTCGTCTTCCGTATCCCGGTCTTCTGGTTCTTACAGAACTTCACGAATTTTGGTGAAGCGAGCGTGGGTATCGTCATGATGGTCTCTAATATCTCAGTGACGGTGATGTCAAGCCTGGTCGCCTTTATGGTCATCCAAGGCTATCGAAATGAATTCTTAAGTGATGCAAACTGAGGCATCACTTTTTTTGGCTTCCTTGTTGAACGAAGGCAGATATGTTAGATTGAAAGTGATAGATATTTAAGTCTCAGGGAGGATCATATATGATATACAGGAAGCTTAAAGTCTCTTTGAAAGAGGCAAAAGACAGGTTTTATCGTGTCTTGCTGGTGAAGGAAGATGTGGATCTGGAAACATTGGGTGTCATACTGGTGACGGCACTGGGCGGCGAATTCGAACACATGTTCCTGTTTCATGAGGGAAAGAAGATGTATGTCGATGAGTCCTGGCTGGAAATGGATAATGAAGAGCCGATGATCTCCAAAAAACTTTGTGACATAAAAGATAATTTCATCTTTGAATACGATACCGGAGAAGGCTGGGACTTTGACTGCAAGCTCTACAAAAAGAAAGAGGAGATCGAATCAAAAGATCTTGCGATCCTTCTCGATGGGGAAGGACAAGGCATCTGGGAAGACAACAAACATACCTTGCTTCGTTATTTATGGGGAGAACTGGATCCGGATACGAGTGAAGAAGATGAATATAATGGTGTGTACTTCCCATGGAACTACGAGATCGAAAAGCTTTCCGATTTTGATGAAGACTTCGATATAGAACTGGCAAAGGGAACCTTAAGTGAGGCAGTCGAATTCAATCTGAAGACCTATCGCAGACAAAAAGAAGCTCATCTCCATGGCAGGAATCCTTTTGACATCGATGTGCCTTTCTACGGCGATGATGAAGATGACTATGATGATGACTTTGATGATGAAAAAGATCCGGGTCTCTATGATTTCCTGCATCATCTGGTCAACTACCAGTTGGATCATGATGAATATATCAAAGACATGTTTGATAAGATCGCTGCTAAATACGATGAGGATGAGGCATTTTTTACTTTGATGATGTCGACGGCCGATGAGATCGCAAGACTGGTGATTCAGAAAGAATTTTCAAAGTCTGTTGCTTTCCGTGAGAAACTCGAGGAAGTGTTGAACAGCGACACGGATCCCACATTCGACGATGATATCCCATTCAATTAAAAAGAAAGGATCCCGCAGGGGATCCTGATCTTTGATTATTCGTCTTTTGGCAGAGATTGCAGGTATTCGTGCATCGCTTCGGCAGTGACCTTGGAAGCGGCGACCGCTTCAACGACGGTCTTGGCACCGGACACGACATCTCCGGAAGTGAAGACACCAGGCCTTGTGGTCTGTCCGTGTTCATCGGCGACCAAGAGGCCTTTTTGATTGACTTCAAGTCCCTTGGTGGTCGAAACGATACGGTTCATGGCACCCTGGGAAACGGAAACGATGACGCTGTCGGAAGGGTATAATTTTTCGCTTCCTTCAACGATCTCAACTTTTCCTTCTTCATTCATCCTCGTATCGGCGAAGATGACGCCTTCATCCTTGATCTCGATCGGTGCTTTGTTGAACTCGAAGTTCACGCCTTCAAGTTTTGCATAGGAGAATTCATATTGTGATGCAGAAACGGTATCTCTTCTTGCGAAGCAGGTGACGTTCCTTGAGCCATGACGGATGGCAGTCCTTGCGACATCCATTGCCGCATTGCCGACACCGATGACGATAACGTTGTCACCCAAGTGATAGACATCCGGGGAAGCGAGATAGTCGATGCCAAAGTGCACATTGCCTAAGGATTCACCCTTGATGCCCAAAGTCTTCGGTCTCCAGGTACCGGTTCCGACGAAGATCGCCTTGTAGCCGTCACGGAAGAGATCATCGATGGTGATCGAAGTACCGATCGTGGTATTCGGACGGACCTTGATGCCTTTTAATCTCAGATGGCGATACTCGAAATCATCGAGGACGGATTTCGGAAGACGGAATTCAGGGATGCCGTATCTTAATACACCGCCGATCTTGTCGTGGATGTCGAAGATCGTGACATCGTAGCCATATCTTGCCAGTACGACGGCGATCGTAAGTCCGGCCGGGCCGGAGCCGACGATGGCCACTTTGATGCCATTGGAAGGTTTCGGACCTTCAGTCATCTGATTGGCGTAGGTCGTGGAAACATAGCTTTCGATCGTTGAGAAGTGGACAGGGGAACCCTTGATGCCAAGGACGCAATGTCCTTCACACTGGTTCTCGTGGTTGCAGACAAGGGAGCAGACCGTCGTCAGAGGATTGTTGTAGAACAGAAGCTTTCCTGCCTCGTTGAGCTTGTTTTCCCTCAAGAGACGTATGACTTCCGGAATGTTGGTGTTGATCGGGCAGCCTGTGCGGCAGCGCGGATTCTTACATTGCAGACAACGGTTCGCTTCATCCATTACATGTAATGCCATTTTTTATACCTCCCATTAAAGCTGGCAATATCTGCTGGTATTATCGATCATTTCATCGACAAGAGCTTTGATCTGTTTATGATTGAGACGCTTGTTGATGTTCGGATCGTTACGGAATGCTTCATAGACCAGTTTCCTGTCTTTATTGACCGCAGCTTTGTAGATGCGTTCGTGGTTTTTGATGTGCGGCATCGTTAATGCCTTGATGTCTTCCGGCATTTCACCGGCATAGACCGGGGCAACGCTGTCAAATGTGAACAAGGCATTGGTCTCAACGACGGCGTCCTTTGGAAGATTCGGGATCTGTAAGGCGTAGTTTGGAAGATTGACGTTGGAGACCTTGTCTTCCAGTCCACAGAGAGCTTTGATGAGCTTGACGCCTTCTTCGCCTGTGGATTTCAGTTTGATCTTTTCCTTGTTTTCATAGAGACGCTTTGAACGTTCCAGTCTCTGTTTCAGATCGTCTTTGCGATAGGAGACCGGTGTAAGTGTAAACTTCCAGTCTTCCACGGTCTTCGGATCTTTGAGATACATGTCACCAGGCATGAATTCCGCAAGGTGGCGGTCGCCGGCAGCTGCGATATTGTGATACTTTTTGAAGAGATCGAATTTGACTCTGTGGGCACAGCTGAAGTAGGAATTCATCCAATTGTCACTGGTGAATTCATAGCCTTCCTCAAAGTGCCTGTCGATGTATTTTTCATAGATCGGGAAGATATCGATATCTTTATAGGATGCTTTGGTAAACCAGGTGAAGTGATTGATGCCGATGACGTTGGTATAAAGATCGCTGCGTTTGATGTTTGGGATCTTCAGTTCATCGGAAAGGATCGATGCAAGGACCTCTTGCGTATTGAACACTTCGTGGCAACATCCAAAGGCTTTGATACCAGGGAAGGTTTCATAAAGTGTCTTGACGCAAAGGGACATCGGGTTGGTGTAGTTGATGACCCAGGCATCTGGGGAGTATTCCTTGATCGCATTGGCGATCTCGATGAACATCGGAATGGTCCTAAGGGCTCTGATGTAGCCGCCTGGTCCTGCGGTGTCACCGACCGACTGGTAGATGCCATATTTTTCTGGGGCATGGACGTCGGATTCCATCTCATCAAAAGTGCCAGGCAGGATCGAGATGACGACAAAGTCGGCCTTGTGTAAAGCCTGCTTCAAAGAATTGACGGACTTGTAGGTGAAATGGGAGAGACACTTTTTGTCGTTTGAAAGATCATTGCCGATCTTCTCATTGACTTTTGAGGCCTTGTGATCGATGTCGTAGAGCCGGATCGTGCCGGATAACTCTTTCTCCAGGGAAAGGTCAGTCATGAAGGTCCAGGCCCAGCCTCTTGAACCGCCGCCGATATAAGCGATATTGATGTCTTTAGTATTTGATCTCATATTTCGTGTTGCAGTTGATGATCTGCGTCTCCTTGTATTCAATGATCCGTTTCAAACGGTAATCATACCTTAAGTGCACATGGCCATAGAGCCAGAACTTCGGATGAAGCTCGTTCAACAGCTTTTCGAAGCATGCAAAACCCTGGTGGGCATAGTCTTCCATATCGCCATAGCCTTTGATCGGGGCGTGGGTGACCACGATATCGACACCACCGGCCTTGCGGATCTTGCGCCTCAGTTTGCGGATCCTTCTTTCCATCTGCACTTCGGTGTACTGGTATGTGTCCTGCGAGTAGCGATAGGAACCGCCTAAACCGAGTATCCTGATGCCATCGTGAATGTATAAGTCATCATCAATGCAGATGCAGCCTTCCGGCGGTTTTGTGTCATAGCGGCCATCGTGGTTGCCGTGGATGTAGAATAGAGGCTTGTTTGCTATCGTGACCAGGAATTCGAGGTATTCGGAGCTTAAGTCACCGGCTGATATGATGAAGTCGATGCCGCTAAGCTCAGTCCTTGCATAACCGGAATACAGTCCTAGGTCGGTCTCATCGGCGACGCACATGATGCGGTATGGCCCATGGCCATGGTCAAGACGGACTTTGTTGTCTTTGATCGCTTTGTCAAGTTTTGCATCCGACATCTGCAATAGTTCTTCATAGCCATAGATCTCCATCAAAGCGAGAAGACAATTGCTTGGATTGGCTGTGATCCTGTATTTGTCAAGATGGCTCCTGAGTCTTCCGAAGAAGCCGACGATCTCGATGCGCTCTCTTCTTGTCCATTCGTGGTCCGTCTCAAAGCCTAAGGCTTTCTGAAATCTTGGGTAGTATTCCGGTCTTGAGAACTGTATCGAATAGACTTTGGAAAGCTTGTGATAATCGAGGAATTTATAGTAGGCCTCGATCTTCATCTTCTGCACTTTCGGCGGAAGCAGACGCTGTACATCCAGCGTGATGAAGACAGCACCATAGGACTTGAGTACCGATACGCGCTTGTTTCCTTCGATGATATAGAATTTTCCCAGGTATTCATAGGCAGTCGGTGCTTCTGCGATGCCGCTGTCGGAAAGATGATAGGCACAGACATCGCGCCACTTTGCCGCGAATTCACTCTTGTCTTTCAATAGAGGCATGAAGTTATAGGAAAAGGACAAAGTCCTGGCACCGGTCTTGGTTCCGATGATCAGATCGGCCGGTACATCGATCTCACCGAGACGCTCGATCGAGCAGTCATAGATGTTGACAATGTCGTCAAGAACGGCCGGATGCACAGGCAGTCCCTGCCTTCTTCTCTGGCGGACATTCTGCTTGCCTAAGCGCAGTGCATAATGGTATTGTTCGTATGTTTCGTTCAGATAATCCATATCTATATTATGCACGATTCACTTCAAAAAAAACGCTTTCACGCTATAATAGTAACGAGGAGATACAACATGAATAATTTAAATCTTGAAATGACAAAAGCCCCGAAAAGGCCAATCAAAGTCGTACAGTACGGCGGTGGTAATTTCTTAAGAGCATTTGTAGATTATTTTTTCGATCTGGCAAACGAAAAGGGCCTGTTCAATGGCTCCGTTGCGATCGTTGAATCTTTGGAAAATTCCAATGTTGACCGTTTCAAAGGTCAGGATTGCCAGTATACGCTCCAGTTAAGAGGAAACGTCAATGGCGAAAAGTATGTAGAAACAAGAGTCATCACGTGTCTCGATAAGGCGGTGACTGTCTACTACGATTTTGAAGAATATATGGCTTTAGCCAGAGAAGAAGAACTGCGTTTCTTTGTTTCCAACACGACAGAAGCAGGTATCGTCTTCCACGACACAGACAAATTCGAAGACAAGTTCCATGTCACATTCCCGGCAAAACTGACACAGTTCCTGTATGAAAGATATGTCACCTTCAAAGGCGATATAAACAAGGGTCTGATCATGCTGCCGGTCGAACTGATCGACGACAATGGTATCGTATTGAAGAAATACGTCATGGATTACATCGACCTCTGGGGTCTTGAAGAAGGATTCAAAAACTGGGTCGAAAAGGCCTGCGTATTTACTAGCACCTTAGTTGACCGTATCGTTCCGGGTTACCCGAGAGATGAAAAAGATGAGATCTGCAAGACCTTAGGCTACAACGATGATCTGCTTGATACGGCAGAACCATTCGCATTATGGGTCATCGAATCACCGGTCGACATCTCCAAGGAACTTCCTCTGGACAAGGCTCTGGAAGGCAAAGTGAATATGAATATCATCTTCACGGACAACCAGAAACCTTATAAACAAAGAAAAGTCAGGATCCTCAATGGTGCCCACACTTCCTTTGTTTTAGCTTCCTATCTGATCGGACATGATTTCGTCAAGGAATCCATGGATGATGAGCTCGTCAGGAACTTCATGAACGAGACGATCTACGATGAGATCATCCCGACTCTGACTTTACCGAAGGATGAGCTTGAAGCATTTGCGGCAGCCGTTACCGACCGTTTCAACAACCCGTTCATCAAGCACGCATTATTATCGATCTCCCTGAACTCCGTTTCCAAGTGGAGAGCAAGATGTATGCCTTCCTTACTGGGCTATGTTGAAAAGTTTGGCAAACTGCCAAAGAATCTGACCTTCTCGATCGCTGCTTTGATTGCCTTCTATAAGGGCTCTGAGATCAGGGACGGCGCTTTGATCGGTCACAGAAACGGCGAAGAATACAAGATCATGGATGATCCGGAAGTCCTTGAATTCTTCAAGGAGAACTCTGAACTTCCTTCTGAGGAACTGGCACAGAAGTATCTGTCCAATGTGCAGTTCCATGGCCAGGATCTGACCAAGGTCGAAGGTCTTTGCGAAGCTGTTGCCAAGGATCTTGAAGCGATCCGCTCAGTCGGCGCACGTCAGGCAATGGAGAACCTGAAATGAAGAAATACATCCGGATCCACGAAAACGACAATGTCGCGGTCGCGTTAGTTCCGCTTTCTGCCGGCTTTGAATTAAATGACGGCACAGTATTGAATGAAGATATCGATTTAGGCCACAAGATCGCTTTGAAGGATATCAAATGCGGCGATCCGATCATCAAGTATGACACTTTGATCGGTTATGCGACGGCTGATATCAAGCGCGGCGATCACGTGCACACCCATAACATCAGGACCTCTTTAGGTGCCGATGATGAATACACCTACAATCCGGTCGACACCGTTGATCCTAAGACGGGTGAGGGTACCTGGATGGGTTACCTCAGAAAAGACGGCAGTGCCGGTGTCAGAAATGAGATCTGGATCATCCCGACGGTCGGCTGCGTCAATTCGATCGTCAAGCGGATGGAAACTCTGGCCAAGGAATTTGTTTCCGGAAGCCTTGAAGATGTCGTTGCCTTCAATCATCCGTATGGCTGCAGCCAGATGGGTGATGACCAGGAAAACACCAGACAGATCTTAGCGGATCTGATCAGACATCCAAATGCCGGCGGCGTTTTAGTTGTCGGCCTGGGTTGCGAAAACTCGAACATCGAAGAAGTCAAGAAATACCTTGGTGAATATGATCCGGAACGTGTGAAGTTCATGATCTGCCAGGAACACGAAGATGAAGTTGAATATGGTTTAGAGCTGCTCAAAGGTCTGGCTGAATACGTCAAAGGATTTGAGAGACAGGAACTCTCTACCGATAAACTGATCATCGGCCTCAAGTGCGGCGGCTCCGATGGCTTAAGCGGCATCTCCGCAAATCCGACGGTCGGCCGTTTCTCCGACATTCTGATCTCCAAGGGCGGTACCACCATCCTTACGGAAGTTCCGGAAATGTTTGGTGCGGAACAGCGTTTGATGGACAGAGCGATCAATGCGGAAGTCTTTGACAAGACCGTTTCTTTGATCAACAACTTCAAGAACTACTTCCGTTCCAATCACCAGACGATCTATGAAAATCCATCACCTGGAAACAAGAAGGGCGGTATCTCAACGCTCGAAGACAAGTCCAACGGCTGCGTACAGAAGTCCGGTTCGGCAAGAGTCAGAGACGTTCTCGAATATGGTGATGTCGTAAAGGAAAAGGGCCTCAATCTGTTAAGTGCACCTGGAAACGACTTAGTCGCATCCACGGCTCTGGCAGCTGCCGGTGCACAGATCGTTCTGTTTACCACAGGCAGAGGCACGCCATTTGCATCACCTGTACCGACGGTCAAGATCTCTTCCAATTCAACTCTTTATAATAAGAAGAAGAACTGGATCGATTTCAACGCCGGCGAACTGGTCGATGATGAAGATATGGATCTGCAGAAGATGGGCGAAAAACTCTATGACTTAGTCATTGAGACCGCTTCCGGCAAGCTCGTCAAAGCAGAAGAAGAAGGTTACCACGATCTGGCGATCTTCAAACAGGGCGTCACATTATAAAAAGGGGAGAATATGGAATTAAGAACTGCAAGCAATCCAAAAGATGCAAAACATTATGATACAGACCGTTTAAGAGAAGAATTCCTGATCCAGGATCTGTTTAAAGAAAATGAGATCAAGTATGTCTATTCCCACATCGACAGGATCATCACCGGCGGCTGCAAGCCTGTCGGCAAGACCTTAACGATCGAGGCTGGCGATGAGTTAAGAGCTGAATATTTTCTTCAGAGAAGAGAAATGGGCATCTTCAACATCGGCGGTCAGGGAAGAGTCATCGTTGACGGTACCGTTTATGAACTGCGCTACAAGGATGCGATCTATGTCGGCAGAGGCTGCAAGGATGTCAGACTGGAGTCCGTTGATGACGCCAATCCGGCAAAATTCTATTTCAATTCCTGCCCGGCACACAAAGAATATCCGACAGTCCTGATCCATCCAGAAGATGTCTTCACAAGAGAACTGGGTTCTGCCGAAGGCTGCAACCACAGATTCCTTCGCCGCTACATCCTGCCAGGTCAGGTCGAATCCTGCCAGCTGGTCATGGGTATGACGACACTTTGTGAAGGTTCCGTCTGGAACACGATGCCTTGCCACACCCACGACAGACGTATGGAAGTCTATCTTTACTTCGAACTGGGTGAAGATGATGTCGTCTTCCATGTCATGGGTGAACCGACAGAGACAAGACACATCGTCATGCGCAACGAAGAAGCTGTCATTTCTCCTTCCTGGAGCGTACACTGCGCAAGTGCCACGAAGAACTATACCTTCATCTGGGGCATGTGCGGTGAGAATCAGGACTTTGACGACATGGACAATGTCGACATGAAGGATCTGCGTTAATATCTCAGTTTCGTGATGAGCGATCTCTTATTTTCATTGAATATCGTTATGCCTATGGCCAGTTTACTGGCCATAGGTTATCTGTTTAAAAGGACGCACTTTTTCTCTGAAGAATTCATAGCTTCGGGAAAAAGACTTTGTTTCTATGTCCTTTTATCCTGTTCCTTATTCAAGAACCTCTACGATTCAAACCTAGAGAAGATCCCGTATCGCTTCATCACTTTTTTAGTCTTTGCGATCCTGATCGAGATTTTGATCTCTTTTCTGGCCGCAAAGAAGATCGCAGAAAGAAGGGAAGAGACCGGTGTCATCATCCAGGGTCTTTTCCGAAGCAACTTTGCCTATATCGGCATCCCGCTGGCATCGATGTTTTTTACCGATGCGGCATTGCTTGAAAGGACTTCTTCGGAGATCTCACTGGCATCGATCTTTGTCATCCCTTTATTCAATATCTTTGCGGTCATATCCTTAAGTGCTTATACAGATGATAAAGATGATACAAGTCTTTTGAAAAAAAGCGTATACGGGATCTTAAAGAATCCCTGTATCATCTCTATCTTCTGCGGGGTCATCGTATTGCTGTTGAGGCTGATCGTGCCTGGGGCAAGTTTCTTTGTCCGCGATCAGATCCCATTTATATACAAGGTCCTAGGCTATCTGGCATCGATGTCCACACCGTTTGCCTTCCTATTGGTCGGGGCGAGCCTGGATCTTGGCAAAAGCGTCTCGGATCTTAAGAAACTTGTTTCCGTAGTGCTGTTGAAAGATCTGATCTTTCCATTGACCGCGATCTTGCTTGCCTGGTTATTAAAGGCGGCGGACAGCGTGGAATACGCGATCCTTGTATCTGTTTTTTGCCTCACCGACCGCGGTGGCGAGTGCCATCATGGCTTCTGAAATGGGCGGTGACCGCGATCTGGCCAATGAGATCGTGGCCTATACGACGATCTTCTCGATGTTCAGTCTGCTGATCATCATCTATACATTGAAAACGACGGGGTGTTTATGAGAATCAAATTAGGAATCAGAGGGCATGATCTGCCCGGCGCACCATTTGAAACGATCGACGATTTCGTTTCAAGCTTCAAAAACTTTGATCTGGACTATCTGCAGTTAGTCTACAAGAAGGCCTTCAAAAACTTTGAGATGGATCCTTCCTTCTTATTGGAACTGTCTGAAAAGCTGAAGGAAAACGACATCAAAGTTGCCATGATCGGTGCCTACTTCAACATGATCCATCCGGATGATGAAAAAAGAGTGAACGGCATCGAATACTTCAAGCAATGCATGGAGACGACCGTTGTCTTTGACTGCCCGCTGGTCGGTTCGGAGACCGGCTCGGCAAACGGCGACAAGTGGACTTACAATGAGTACAACCACACCGATGAGGCATTCAACAGAGTTGTCGATACGGTCAAGGGTCTCAAGTTCTATGGGAACAACTTCAAGGCAAGACCGATCATCGAAGGCGCCTACGCCCATACGGTCTACTGCCCGGATCTGCTCGATGAACTTTGCGATCGCACGGAAATTACGGACGTGACGATCGACATCTATAATTACCTGCATATCGGCAACTACATGGAGGCCGATCAGATCTTTGAAAGGTCCATGAACCTGTTCAAGGACAAAGTCAGAGTCTTCCATCTCAAGGACTTCAATGTCGTCGACGGGAAGCTCGTACAATGCGGCATTGGCCAGGGCATCATGAACTGGAAGAAGTATCTGCCGATCATTATGAAAGAAACACCGGACGCCACGCTGATCTTGGAAGGCGTTACGGGTGAAGATATCGAACCATCGATCGAATACATAAGGAGGATTGAAAATGGATCAAAGGATTGACAAGTATATCGACAAATATCTGGGCTATTTCCAGCCATACAAGAAGGGTGTCTGGTGCTATGAAGACGGCATCCTGATGACCGCGATCTACGATATGTACAAGGTCAGCGGCGACAAAAAGTATTTTGACTTCGTCTACAATTTCTATGATTCAATGATCGAAGAAGACGGTGTCATCAAGAACTATGAACCGGAGAAATATTCGATCGACGATGTCTGCCCGGGTATCGGATTAATGAAACTCTACCGTGATTGTCCGAAAGAGAAGTTCAAAAAGGCCCTGGATGAAATGTATGGACAGATGATGCATCATCCTAGGACGAAAGAAGGTTCCTTCTGGCACAAGCAGATCTATCCAAACCAGGTCTGGATGGATGGCATCTACATGGGTGTCTTATATATCGCAATGTATGCGAAGGAATTCGACATCGAAGAGACCAAGGAAGATGTCGATCATCAGCTGCACACTTTAGTCAAGAGGCTGTATGATGAAAAAAGGAAACTCTTCGTTCATGCCTACGATGAGGCCAGGGTCATGCAGTGGGCCGACAAGGAAACAGGCAGATCGCCAAACGTCTGGGCAAGAGCCTGCGGCTGGGTCATGATGGCGGCAGTCGATATCTATGAAGAATTGGGTCTTGATATCTGCAAGGATATCTTAGTCAAGGAGATCGAGGGCTTGAAACCATATCTGGAAGATGGTATGTTATATCAGATCGTCGATGTCAGAAGAGCTCACAACTATTTAGAGACTTCGGGCTCCGTCATGATGGCTTATGCGATCTTCAAGGGCAAGAGACTTGGCATGATCGAAGATGATCAGTTAGGTCACGACATATTCAATACTGTCTTAGACAAGCAGTTTGACGGCAGGAACTTATACAACATCTGCCAGGTTGGCGGTCTTGACAACTACAAGAGAGACGGTTCCTTTGAATACTACATGTCTGAGAACATCTCAGCCAACGAAGTCAAGGGTGTTGCGCCATTCATCATGGCCTACAGTGAGGTCTATTGATGAAGCTGATCTGCATGGGCGATTCCACGATGCAGTACAATGATGAGACCACCTTCCCGCAGGTCGGCTGGCCTCAGGCACTCGAGGAAAAGCTCAATAAAGACGTCCGTCTGATGAATTTTGCGAAGAACGGACGCTCGACCAAGACATTTATGAACGAAGGACGTTTTGAAGACGCCCTTCGTTTCACCGATAAGGATTCCATCGTTTTGATCGAATTTGGTCACAACGATGAACACGACTACGATCCAAAGACCTATACGGCACCGGATGGTGAATACCCGCAGAACCTCGACTATATGGTCAAGGAATGCAAAAAGAAGGGTGCCTATGTGCTTCTTTGTACGCCGATCTATCGAAGACAGTTTCTTGAGGACGGCACGCTCGATCCGAAGTGCCATGCCGGATACAGGGAGGCGATGATCGAAGTCGCAAAACAAAATGAGATCCCATATGTCGACTTTACGAGTCTGACCAAGGAAAAGATCGAACAGACCGGTGTTGAGCAGTCAAGAGAATATTTCATGAACTTCGATGCGAACATCTATCCGATCTATCCGGAAGGGAAAAAGGATAACACCCATCTGAGAATGAAGGGTGCACAAATGGTAGCGGATCTGTTTTACGAAAGTGTAAAGGATGATCCTAAATTTAAGGAGTACTTCAATGTTTGATGTCATTCATGTTTCACCGGTATCGGTGAGCTTTGAATCGGATGAAGATTGTCCCTACTACGCAGGTGAGCCTTTTGACGTATGCGTCAATGGCAAGTTCGATCACAAGGAAGACCGCAATGTCTTCACGATATTCGGACTTGAACCTGGCACGAGCTATGACTTTAAGATCGGCGAACAGGAATTAAGCGTCGAGACTTTAAAGGTCAACAGAGTTTTAAAGGTCAAAGACTATGGCGTCAAGGCCGATGGAGAAACTCTGGATACCGAAAAGATACAGGGCCTGCTGGATGCATGTGACCACGATCTGATCGTCTTTGAAAAAGGCGACTACTACACGGGTCCTTTGAATATCCGTTCCAATACGTATCTCTATTTTGAAAAGGATGCAAACCTGATTGGTTCTTCCAACCGCTGGGACTATCCGATCATCAAGGCTTACAACGAAGACAAAAGTGCGGTCAACGCTTCCTGGGAAGGTGAGCCGAATGACTGCTTCATGTCTTTGATCTCATCCTTTGATTCCGAAAACATCATGATCGTAGGTGAGGGTACGCTCAACGGCAATGCCGACAAGTCCGACTGGTGGGTAGACCACAGGACGATGCGCGGCGCATGGCGTCCGAACAACGTCTTCGTCAACCGCTGCAAGAACGTCTCCTTTGTCGGTCTCAACATCATCAATTCGCCTTGCTGGAACCTGCATCCGTTCTATTCCGAGGATCTCGATTTCATCGATCTGACTTTAAGATCCGTTCCGACGAGCCCGAATACCGATGGCTTTGATCCGGAATCCTGCAGCAGGATGCGTCTTCTTGGCACAAGGATCTTTGTTGGCGATGACTGCGTGGCGATCAAATCCGGCAAGAAGATCATGGCCGACAATTTCTACCGGCCGACGGAAGACCTCGTCATCCGCAACTGCTTCATGGGTGATGGCCATGGCGGTGTCGTCTTCGGTTCCGAATCAAGCTGCGGCATCCGCAACGTTCAGGTATCCCGCTGCATCTTCAAGAACACTGACAGGGGTCTTCGCATCAAGACCAAGAGGGGAAGGGGCAACAAAGCCAATATCGAAAACATCTCCTTTGACAACATCCTGATGGATGGCGTCATGTCCTGTCTTGTCGTCAACATGTACTATTATCTGTCCCACGATGAATATGATGAGTATGCCGATTCCAAGGAATGGAAACCGGTATCTGATATGACACCGCACATCGGTACATTCATTTTCAAAAATCTGAAATGTTTCAACACGAAAGTCTGCGCCGGCTATTTCTATGGCCTTCCGGAGTCCAAGATCGATAAGATCATCCTCGATAATATCGAAGTAACGTTTGACAAAAACTTTACAGACAAGGTCGCTCCGGCTATGATCTATGGCTGCGAAAAGCTGAATAATGCCTCATTTTACTTCTATAATGTAAATGAGGTAGAAACAAATGAGGTCTATATTGAGGGTGTACCGTTCAAGTGCTGATGCAATCAGTTCTGAAAACACATAACAATTCATTTTCAAAGGCTTTCATTCAGAACTAGTAGTAAAATATATAATGTTAGTAAGCGTTTTCAGTTACGCGGAGGGGATAGAAAGGAAAATTTTATGTCAAATTTGGTATTGAAAGATATAAACAAGATATATCCTAATGGTTTTCATGCGGTCCACAACTTCAATCTGGAGATCAAGGACGGTGAATTTATCGTCTTTGTCGGTCCTTCGGGATGTGGCAAATCGACGACATTAAGAATGATCGCGGGTCTCGAAGAGATCTCCAAGGGCGATTTCCTGATCAACGGTGAAAGAGCAAATGAAAAAACACCGGTCGAACGTGGTATCGCAATGGTCTTCCAGTCATACGCCTTATATCCTCATCTAACTGTGTATGACAACCTGGCATTTGGTCTGACACTGGAAGGCGTCGATGAAGATGTCATCGATGAGAAGGTACAAAGGACCGCTGCGATCTTAGGTCTGACGGATTACCTCGACAGAAAGCCAAAAGCTTTGTCCGGTGGTCAGAGGCAGAGAGTTGCGGTTGGCCGTGCGATCATCAGACAGGTCGATATCTTCTTAATGGATGAGCCTTTGTCAAACCTCGATGCGAAGCAAAGAGTCACGATGCGTTCTGAGATCACCCAGATCCACCGCTCCACGCATGCGACAACGATCTATGTCACACACGACCAGACCGAAGCTATGACGATGGCTGACCGTATCGTCGTCATGAAGGATGGCTATGTACAGCAGATCGGCTCACCTGAAGAACTCTACTTCAATCCATGCAACCTCTTCGTTGCCGGTTTCATTGGCGAACCGCCGATGAACTTCATCACCGGTATGATCAAGGGCAATGAGATCACATTTGACAAGAATGACAATAAATTCGATGTTTCCAAGACCGGCTATCAGCTTTCCGACAAGGCCGTCTACTTCGGCTTCCGTCCGGAAAACGTCTCGATGCACCCGGTCGAGAATGCATACAAGATCCATGCGCTGGCTACACTGACCGAGATGCTTGGTGATTCCACCAACGTCTACATCGAGATCGGCGGCGATACCGTCATCTTAAAGGTCGACCCGCATGATGCACCGAAGATGGATGAAGAATTTGACTTCTATCTGCCTTATGAGAAGGTCTATCTCTTCGACAAGGAAAGCGAATTCGTCTTCAAAAAGAAGTAATCCATGAGCTTCAAACAGTATCGCAGCATCGATCTGATCCTGTTTGTCATCATGTACGGCGTATGCGAGTATCTTACGATCAAGGCCGCGACGGTATGGTTCGATGAACCGTACTGCATCTCGATCATGCTGCCGATGCTTGCGATCGTCATGATGCGCTGGGATAAATACAGTATCATCCATGCGGTAGTTTATGCCTTATTGTTTGTATTTTTTCAATCAGGCAGTATAACCCAATACTTCATATATCTGATCGGCAATCTTGGCTTCATGCTGTTGCTGCTGTATGTGAAGAAAGTCACGAAAGAAAAGATCCGGGCCACTTTCTTCGGTTCGATGAGCTATCTGCTGATCGGATTCTTATTGATGGAAGTGTTCCGTGGCCTGGCTTCGATGCTCCTGGCGGGCAAGGATGCCGGTGTCATATTTACATTTATCATGACGGACATGCTGTCACTGGTGTTTGCCATACTGGTGATCATCATCGTCCGAAGGATCGATGGTCTGTTCATCGATCAGAAACAATATTTACTGGAATTGAATTCTCAAGAAGAAAGAATAGATGGAGGATGGCAAGATGAATGATGAATATCTGGTTTATAACGAAGAACTGAAACGTTATGAACTCGATCCTGAACAAGCGGTCAGGGACGACGTTGAGAAGAATCGCTGGAAACTCAACTGGCAGCTGATCGTGAAAGACTGGCGTCTGTATGTGATGCTGATCCCGATGATCTTAGTATTCCTGTTTTGGAGATACTTGCC
>DESX01000015.1 GCA_002362065.1 Solobacterium sp. UBA3303 | reverse complement strand
AAGAATGCAGACTGTAAAGTCGTATTGGTTCTTCTGCCCATACCGATCTCGTTACAGATCTTGGTAGCGTTGATGATGTAGAACTTCGCATGCTTCTTGGCAAGCTGAACCTTCATCCTGTTAGGCAGATAGTCTTCGATCTTTTCAGGATCGATCGTCGTGTTGAGCAGGAATGTACCGCCATCCTTCAGACCTGATAACAGATCATACTTCAGAACGTACGAATCCAGTGAGCAGGATACGAAGTCAGCGTTGTTGACATAATAAGTGGAAGTGATTGGATCCGGACCGAATCTCAGGTGAGATCTTGTGACACCGCCGGCCTTTCTGGAGTCATACTGGAAGTATGCCTGAGCATAAAGGTCAGTGTTATCGCCGATGATCTTGACAGAGTTCTTGTTGGCACCGACAGTACCGTCTGAGCCTAAGCCCCAGAACAGGCATGAAGTGTAGTTGCCGCTGATCTTGAAGTTCGGATCGACATCGAGTGAAAGATGAGTGACATCATCGTTGATACCGATCGTGAATTCTTCTTTCGGAGCATCCTTAGCCAGTTCATCATAAACGGCCTTGATCTGGTTCGGAGCAGTATCCTTGGAAGCGATACCGTATCTGCCGCCGATGATCTTGATGCCGGAATCTTTCAGAACGCTTAAGACATCGAGATATAATGGTTCTCTTGTACCGATCTCTTTCGTTCTGTCTAAGACAGCGATCTTCTTGACAGTCTTCGGAAGGACTGCACAGAGATATTTAGCGGAGAACGGTCTGTAGAGGTGAACGGAAACGACACCGATCTTTTCGCCGTTAGCGACTAAGACATCGATGACTTCCTTGATCGTCTCAACGACGGAACCCATAGCGACGATGACTCTTTCAGCATCCTCAGCACCATAGTAAGTGAACGGTTTGTAGTCTCTTCCTGTGTGCTCAGAGATCTTAGCCATGTAATCAGCTACGATATCAGGAATCTTTGCGAAATGTTCGTTCTGAGCTTCTCTTGTCTGGAAGACGACGTCATCGTTTTCAGCACCGCCTCTTGTAACAGCGTTGCCATGTGGATTCAGAGCATTCTGTTTGAATCTCTTGACTGCATCCATATCGAGTAAGGACTTGAGGTAGTCATAGTCCATAACTTCGACTTTCTGGATCTCATGAGATGTTCTGAAACCATCGAAGAAATGCATAAACGGAACGGAACCCTTGATTGCAGATAAGTGTGCGACACCGCCTAAGTCCATAGCTTCCTGAACGGAGTTGGAGCAAAGCATTGCGATACCTGTCTGTCTTGCAGCATAGATATCCTCGTGGTCACCGAAGATAGACAATGCGCTTGTAGCTAATGCTCTGGCAGCAACATGTACGACGCCTGGTAATAATTCACCAGCCCATTTGTACATATTCGGGATCATGAGCAATAAGCCTTGAGATGCAGTGAAAGTAGTAGCTAAAGCACCACCCTGCAAAGTACCATGGACAGCACCTGCAGCACCTGCTTCTGATTGCATTTCCGCAACTTTTACGACATTACCGAAAATGTTTTTTCTTTTCGCAGTAGCCCATGAATCTACGACTTCAGCCATCGTTGATGACGGAGTGATAGGATAAATCGCGGCTACATCAGTAAAAGCATACGCGCAATGAGCGGCAGCAGTGTTGCCATCCATTGATTGGAAAGTCTTTCCCATAATTAAAAATCTCCTCCTATGCAATATAAATTATATATCAAAGAGGAGATTTTTGAATAATATTTACAAGAGAAAATCAGTTCGTCTGTTTGTTTACGATGTAGACCTTAATAGGCGTTGAAACCGGATAATAATCCGCTGAATACGTAGAGCCATAGTCGCCAACTTCGATCCTTTCGAGCCTGCCGACACCCTTATTTGAGCTCACTCCGATGTACTCAACATTGGTGAACACGGAAAGGTATGACTGCATTGCTGATTTTGTCGCATCATAGGTATCACTGACCTGATATTTTTCCGGACGCATGACATAACCGGTAGCCTCTGTCTTCTTTCCTAATGAGACTGTATAGTTGACCTTGCTGCCCTTGGAGAAGGAGCCGGTATCATTGGAGATCAGATAGCCTTCCTTGATCGAATCGGAATATGCCGTCGATCTTGTTCCCAAGACCAGACCAAGTCCTTCAATGTAAGATTTGAAGCTTGATTCAGTGGAACCGGATTTATCAGAAACTGTGACTTTTCCATCCGATGATTTTCCTAAAGAGAGTCCGTAATTGAATGTTTCACCACTCACATACGTACCCGAACCATGCCAGACGATATAGCCTTTGGCAACCGTATCCGAATAAGCGTCTCTGGAAGTCGAATGGTTTGCCTTGAGGCCAAGGTTAGTTGCGATCTTTTGAAATTCGCTTTCACTTTTTCCGACATAAGCACCGGAATTGACATAGATCGATGAATCTGCTTTCTTGCCTAAAGACAGACCATAGTTGAATGTTTCATTCTTTACGTAAGTGCCGGATCCATGCCATACGATACTTCCCTTTGCAACTGTATCGGAATAGGCATCCTTTTCGCTCTTATGGTTTGGTTTAAGACCAAGGCTGTTTGCCGTCTTAATGAAATTATCTTCTGTATATGCGACATAGGCATTCTGTTTTACAACGATCTCATCGCTGGAAGAACCATCCTTCTTACCTAAGGACAATCCATAGTTGAATGCTTCATTCTTCTCATACGTACCATAGCCATGCCATACGACACTGCCTTTGGCAACGGTATCTGAATATGCGTCCTTTTCGCTCTTATGATTTGGTTTCAGACCAAGACTGTTTGCAGTCTTGATAAAATTATCTTCCGTATAGGCGACATAGGCGTTTTGTTTAACGATGATCTCATCACTGGAAGAACCATCTTTCTTTCCTAAGGATAATCCATAGTTGAAAGCTTCATTCTTTTCATAAACACCATAGCCATGGGTCACGATCGAACCTTTGGCGATCGTATCAGAATAGGCATCTCTTGAAGAAACGTGCGTTGCGACTAAGCCAAGTTCTGTCGCCTTCTTTATGAAGTTTTCTTCGGTATAGCCGACATAAGCACCGGATTTGACAACGATCTCATCATCGGATGCTCCGGAAGAAGATCCATCGCTCTTTCCAAGCGAGAGACTATAATTGAACGGATCGGTGGAATCGTTTGTGTTGTATGTTCCCGAACCGTGCCAGATAACACTTCCTTTGGCGATCGTATCAGAATAATCATCTGCAGATTTCTTATGTGTCGGTATCAGGCCCAAAGACACTGCAGTCTTTTTGAATTCTTCTTCTGTCAGGCCAACATATTTGCCGGCAGAAACCGTGACAGTTGATGGAACACCTTCCTTGCCTAAAGACAGGCCATAGTTGAATGCTTCACCTTTTTCGTATGTTCCATATCCATGGGTTACGATGGAACCTTTCGCAACTGTATCGGAGTACGCATCTCTATCTTTAACATGCGTTGCGACAAGCCCAAGATCCGAAGCTGTCTTCTTGAAGTTTTCTTCGGTATAGGCGATATAGGTACCTTGTTTTACAACGATCTCAGAAGAAGATGAGCCGTCTTTCTTGCCTAATGAAAGTCCGTAATTGAAAGTCTCATTCTTTACATAAGTGCCGGAACCATGCCATACAACAGAACCCTTGGCAACTGTATCCGAATAAGCGTCTTTTGAAGTGTTGTGGTTTGCCTTCAGGCCAAGATCAGTCGCCTTCTGTTTGAAGTTTTCTTCGGTATAGCCAACGAAATCCCCTGCTTTGACGATGATGTCAGATGAAGAAGAACTGTTCTTTCCTAAAGACAGGCCATAGTTGATCGTTTCGCCATTCGTGTAGCTGCCTGAACCATGCCAGACAACGTTTCCTTTGGCGATCGAATCAGAATAGGCGTCCTTGGAAGTGTTGTGGTTAGGCGCTAAGCCAAGTGTCTTGGCCTGGCTTTCAAAAGCCGTCTGACTCAGTCCTGTGTATTCACCGGATTTGACTTCGATCGGCTGATTCGGATCAAGAGCTCTTCCTGAAGAGATATAAACAGTGACCGGAGTATCCTTGTAGATCGATCCGGAAGGTTCAAGTCTGATGACTGTACCCTTGGCGATCGTATCGGAGCTCTCATCAACGTAGTTTACATTGAGGATGCCGTTGTCGCTTTGCCACTTTTCGATGTCACTTCTTTTTGCCTCGTAGAGCTGCGGCAGAGTGACCGGTTTGATCAGTTCGGAAGAGATATGGATCGTGATCTTGTCTTTTAAAGCGGAACCAGCATTGAGGGACTGCTGAAAGACGAGGTCTTTTTCTACGCTCTTGCTTTCTTCGTAAAGGATCTCGCAGGCGTATTCTTCACTTAGCTGGCCGCACCATTCAAAGACTTCTTCCTTGTTCTTTCCAAGAAAGTCAGGAACCGTTATGGTCTTGCTGGCATTTAAATAGGTATAGCCCAGAAAGCCTGCCAGACCAAGCGTTCCGACAAGCAGCAATATGAGCAGATAATTTATCTTGCTGGCAAAAAATGTTTTCATTGGCGTTCTCCTTTGATCACTCAAAGTGATCGACCTGAAGCAGAAGTCTGTAACGGATCACATCGTTTATGAATGTGGTCTTTACAGTTTCTGTCTGTAGAGTGTTGTGCTGATATTCATAAGCATTCGTGATCTCAGCGATATCGGCAAATTCGCCATTCTGTATCTTCATCACAAGCTTGTATGTGCCGTTTAATTCGCTCAGATCGGCTTTTGCTGTATAACAGATATTGTCCATGTTGTAGGACGATTCATAGAATGACTGGTAATCAAAGCTGCAGGCATGGGAATGTGTTTCCGCTTTGATCACTTCTTCGTCATTGACCAGGTAAAGTTGCTGATAATCGATCGGCTGATCGTAGTCTGCATAATAGATCATGCCAAGTCCTTCAAAGACCACATAATCCTTTTCTTCGATCGTTTCATAGCTGACTTCATCCAGCGTGATCAAGGAGGATCTTGCTGAAGGCTTGTTTACTTCAACGTCTTCCGTAAATGGCACTTCAATATCGCATTCCAGACGATAGCCGTAGAAGTCGTTGACTGATACTTTATACGCTGTCTGTTCATCCGCGTACTTCAGAACAGAAAGCGAATCGTTGTAGGACTTCAACAAGGAAGTCAAAGCAGTCTTTCCGTCATAGATCGTTTCGATGCGGAAGATATAGGAGCTCTTGTTCAAAGTGCTCAGATCGACATCTGTTTTGAAGCCGGCCCACTTGTAGTCAAAGCCGTCATTGATGCTGTAGCCCTGGGAATCGATGGCTTCACAATCCAGAACCATCACTTCCGAATCATCCTTCAGATCGTAAATATGGAGCTTGTGAGCGATCTTTTCCTGCTCAGTCATGTTGTAATTCGTGATCAGGGAAATGCCGCTTAAATGAAGGATATTGGCTTCTAAGCTGACTTCATCAGCCATAGAGATCTGTGAATGCTCAAGTTCCGGTTCCAGATGTTTGATGGCGGATTCGCTGTTGAGCACGACGACATCATCCATATCGATATATGCAACGGATTTTTTCCAGTTGTATTTGATGACACCGTCATCCGTAACGATATTGCCGCCTGAGACCGCATTGGTCGACTGTACTTTATAGCGATTGGAATCTTCTTCCAGCAATACGACCGTCAGATCTTTCTGATAGTGTGAGCCGAAACGTCCGGTATATAAAACATCGTTTCCGGTATATGCCTTATAGAAATTCGGATCCCAGGAGATCGAAGAATCGTACAAGACATCGTTATAGTTGTTTTTGACATAACCGACAGCATACTTGTTGTGATCAGTCAGGTTGCCGTTTTTATTGTTGTTGTATTTGTCAATCGAATATGCGATCGAAGCGATCTTCATGCCCCAGTATGGGTCGGAAGCGTATTTGACGTTGATGCCTGCCCCTTTATTGCCGACTGCAGTGCCAAAATACCTGCTGTTGGTATAATCCATGAACCAGTATAAGTTCCTGCCCATCTGTTCGCTGACACAGGCGCTGACTGAAGAAAAGGTGGAAGCAGAACCTGGCGAATCATCATAGGCAGACCAGCCAAACAGGTTGTTCCTGTTGACCGCATAATAGGAAGTACCATAAGCGGATTCCAGACATGCCATCGCATACACCAGCAAGGCGTTGCAGCCATAGGTGTTCTGTGCTTCGATGAAGGCTGCACCTTCATTCTTCATGACCGTACCGGAAGAATAGATCGAATTTAAGAAGCTGTTGAATGAGCTTGCACCGATGCTGGTCTGAGA
>DESX01000097.1 GCA_002362065.1 Solobacterium sp. UBA3303 | reverse complement strand
TTGATGATGCCGGTATAGGACTGTACAAGTTTTACTACTTTATCAGATACATTGGTATCGGTATAATCCGGAACAGGAATACCTAAGTCATTGTTCTTTGTCATTTCAATGGCTGTTTCCACTGACTGTAAGACTTCTTTTTCGGTAATGCCAGATAATATGAAGTTTCCTTTATCGAGAGCTTCCGGACGTTCAGTGGATGTTCTAATAGCTACTGCAGGGATCGGTCTTCCGATGCTTAGGAAGAAGGATGATTCTTCAGGAAGGGTTCCGGAATCGGATACGACACACATCGCATTCATCTGCAGGTTATTGTAGTCATGAAAGCCCAAAGGCTTGTGCATGATGACTCTTTCATCCAGTTCAAAACCGGACTGTTCAAGTCTTTTCCTTGAACGAGGATGGCAAGAGTAAAGTACAGGAACATCATACTTTCTGGCGATGGCATTGATCGCTGTAAATAAGGATTCAAAGTTTTCTTTGGTATCGATGTTTTCTTCCCTGTGTGCACTTAATAAGATGTATTTCTTTTTCTGTAAACCTAATTCATTAAGGATATCAGAAGCTTCGATCTGCTTTATATGCGCACTTAAGACTTCAGCCATCGGTGAGCCTGTAACATAGGTTCTTTCCTTGGCTACGCCTGAGGCATTGAGGTATCTTCTGGCATGTTCGGAATAGCACATGTTGAGATCAGAGATGACATCGACGATCCGTCGGTTGGTTTCTTCCGGTAAGCACTCATCAAAACATCGGTTTCCTGCTTCCATATGGAAGGTCGGGATATGAAGTCTTTTAGCTCCAATGACGGATAAACAGGAATTGGTATCACCTAAGACAAGTACGGCATCCGGTTTTAACTGCGCCATCAGCTTATAGGATTTATCGATGATATTGCCTATGGTAGAACCTAAGTCATCTCCTACGGCATCCAGGTAATAATCCGGATCTCTTAAGCCCAGATCTTTGAAGAAGATGCCGTTTAGTTCATAGTCATAATTCTGTCCTGTGTGGACTAAGGTCATATCAAAGTATTTATCACATTTCTTGATCACTTCACTTAATCTTATGATCTCGGGTCTTGTACCGACGATGATCATCAGTTTGAGTTTGTCCATCCTAAACCTCCTCGTGGAACGTATCCGGTCTGTCCTTGTCAAAAAGTTCATTTGCCCACATCAGTGTGACAAGATCTTCCGTATCGGATAAGTTGATAATGTTGTGGGTATAACCCGGCAGCATGTGTACCGGTTCAAGCTTTTTGCCGCTGACTTCAAAGCGCATGACTTCATCGCTTCCAATCTTTCTTTCTTCGATCAGGGCATGCCCGGCAACGACAAGGAAGAATTCCCACTTCGTGTTGTGCCAGTGCTGGCCCTTCGTAATGCCTGGCTTTGAGACATTGATCGAAAACTGGCCATTGTTTTCTGTTTTCAGGAATTCCGTGAAGGAACCGCGTTCATCGGCATTGCCGCGAAGTTCGAATTTGACTTTGCGTTCCGGCAGATACGATAAGAACGTCGAATACAGTTTCTTTTCAAAGCTTCCCTTCGGGATAGAAGGCATCAGCAGTTTATTCGGTTCATCGTTGAATTCATAGAGAAGATCAACGATCTCTCCTAAAGTCTTTTTATGCGTGACAGGAACATAACACAGTTCGCCGTCTTTGTGTTCGTTTCCTTTTAGGGCTTCAAACATCTCGTCGACGATATCATCGATATAGACTAAAGTGAGCTGTGTTTCCCTGTTGTTGACCGTGATCGGAAGATCATTGGCGATGTTGTTGCAGAAAGTCGCAACCGCGCTGTTGTAATTCGGCCTGCACCATTTGCCGAAGACATTCGGAAAACGGTAAACACAAACGCGTATACCGTTTTCTTTGCCATACTGTAAAAGCAGTTCTTCCGCTTCCTTTTTTGACCTTCCGTAGTCATTGTCCAAAAGTGCCTGTACCGAGGAAGACAACATGACCGGAGCCTTATTGTGATCCTTCTTCAGTTTTTCAAGCAGCAGTCCTAAAAAACTGTGATTGACATTGAATTCCTTGGCATCCTTTGGCCGGTTCACACCTGCCAGATCGAAGACGAAGTCACAATTCTGGCAATATTCATCAAGAAGTTCTTCCGGCGTATCGATATCATACTCGTAGATCTCATCGATCACTACGCCTCTGTTTCTGTCTTTGCCGTCTTTGACATTTTTCAGATTCTCAACAAGGTTTTTTCCAATAAATCCTTTTGCACCGGTTACTAATATTTTCATACTGACCTCTCTATTCTATGAAATAAGCGCTTTGAAATAAAGCGCTCAGTAATTATTGAAACATCTCCAGCTTTTTCAGCAGTTTTTTCATCTGTTCGACGTCGAGCCGTTCCGTATTGTGGGAATTGTATTCTTCGACGCTGTTGAGCTTGTCCGTTCCTTTGGATATGTAGTGATCATAGTTGAGATCGCGGTTGTCTGCCGGGATACGGTAGTATCCGCCAAGATCTTCCGCTTTGATCATATCTTCCTTTGTGACCAGGACTTCATACAGTTTTTCACCATGTCTGGTACCGATGGTCACAACTTTTGTATTTTCATTCCCCTTAAGTTCAACGACAGCCTTTGCCAGTGTATCGATCGTGGCAGCAGGTGCTTTCTGAACGAAGAGATCACCCTGATTGCCGTTTTCAAAGGCAAACAATACCAGTTCCACAGCTTCCTCAAGCGTCATCATGAAACGGGTCATCTCCGGATTGGTGATGGTGATCGGCTGATCGTTTTCGATCTGTTCAACGAACAAAGGAATAACGGAGCCTCTGGAAGCCATGACGTTGCCATATCTTGTAAGGCATAAGACAGTATCGCCTTCTTCAAGCTGTCTTGAGCGGGCGATCACGTTCTTCTCCATCAAAGCCTTGGTCATGCCCATGGCATTGATCGGATAAGCAGCCTTGTCTGTGGATAAAAAGATCGCCTTTTTGACCCCGTGTCTGACACAGGCATCAATGACGTTGTCGGATCCTAAGACATTGGTTTTGACGGCTTCGATCGGATAGAATTCGCAGGATGGAACCTGCTTTAAAGCAGCTGCATGAAAGACGTAATCGACGCCCTTGAATGCATACTCGATCGATTTATAATCACGGACATCGCCGATATAGAATTTCAGTTTGTTTGCGTATTCCGGATATTTCTGCTGGTATTCATGGCGCATGTCATCCTGTTTC
>DESX01000004.1 GCA_002362065.1 Solobacterium sp. UBA3303 | reverse complement strand
TGTCGGGCAAGCTTGTCAATCTCAACGAGAACGAACAGGAAGCCATATTCCGCTTCACCCAGGGGCAGGGATTGCTTCTAAGAGCGAAAGACAAGTATTCAGTTTCCGTAACGGTTCACAAACACGAAAAGGAAGAGACTGAACCAAACAGCTAGAGATGGATTGATATATCAAAAATATGATATAATTTTGATATATCAAGGAGGATTATTCCGTGAACGAACTCATCAGATCTTCATCAGAATTAAGAAACAGATACAACGAAGTCGTTCGGGAATGCAAAGAAAGAAATGCTGCCACGATTCTTACCGTTAATGGCAAAGGCGATTCCGCCATCATGAGCTATGAGAAATATAACGAACTGATGGACGAACTGCAGCTTTATAGAGACCTGGCTGAAGCTGAAGCTGATGTCAGAGAAGGAAGAGTATCTTTAGCATCTGAAACTTATGACTCGATCCGCAAGAAAATCGAATCGATGGAGTTATAAATGGCTTATACAGTAAGAAACACCGATAAGTACGACGATGAAGTTTTTGAGATTGTCTTACATATCGCCACAGTCTCGGGCGACAAGAAGACTGCTTTGGATTATCTTGATGAGATAAAAGAGAGAACAATGATCCTTGCCGACTTTCCTGAAAGCGGCTCACTTCCAAGAAATGCGGTGCTCAGAAAACAGGGATACAGGGTCTTTGTGGTCGCAAAACACCACGCAGCCTTCTATAAAGTCGATCACGAGAAAAAGGAAGTCATGTTATACCATCTTGTTGATACAAGAAGAGACTACATAAAACTCATCAAATGAATATGATCGGAAGATGAACAAGGAGAAAGACTTCTCTTTGATCAAAGAGGCAAATGAAGCTTTCTGCAAAGAAGCCCAGAAGATCACTTCCGATGCCCTGTTCAAGATCCTACATAATGCCAGCCTGCAGATGAAGTGCGGTTATTCAAGAGCGGATAAATGATCCAAGAGGTCCATGGGGCCTCTTTTAAAAACTGGACGATAATAAGAGAATAAAACAGAAGACTGCAACGATCAGAAAATCAGGTCTTTTCACCATGTGGGGCAAAACCGGTATTTTTTGAAGTGTCTTTTACTCTATATAATACTAGGTGATAAGCAGCTATGAATAAGGCACAGGAAAACCTGGTGAAATACCTTTTGAATCACAAACAGGCGGTCACGGTCAAAGAGGCGGCGGTCTGGTTGGGTGTTTCACCTCGAACAGTAAAGAATTATGTCAAGGGGATCAACAGCACACCATCAGGCACTGTTGTTTTTTCTGATTATAAGGGCTATACGATCGATCGGGAAAAGGCCCGGGAATTATTAAAAGATGAGTGTACACAAAACGCTTCTCCGCAAAACTATGAAGAAAGAGCGATCTATATCAACAACAGGTTTTTAAGAGAACACACGGATCAGCTGGACCTGTATGAAGTTGCCGAAAGCATCGGTTATGGTGAAGACACGATCAAAGCAGACATCGTCAAAATGAATAAGACATATGCCAATTTCGGCGTATCTTACCAGATCAGAAACAGCAACATTGTCCTCAACGCAGACGAACAAAGCCTGCGCAGACTTGCCAGAGTCATTCTGTTTGACAGCATCAACGAAAATCTGATTGATATGTACACGATCAGAGAAGTCTTCCCGGATCTTGATGCAGATGTCATCAAAGATACCGTGGAAAGAGTGCTGAGACAGGACGAACTCTACATCAATGATTTTGGAATGATCAATGTTGTTCTTCATATTGCGATCACGGTGAGAAGGCTTTTGAATGAAAACAGCTTGCCTCTTTTGAATCTGTCATATCAGATGGATAAAGGTGAACTTGTTTATCAGGCTGCCGAGGAGATCGCATTTCAACTCGGTCAGTACTTTGATATTGTATTTAACGAGGAAGAGGTCTCAAGTATTTACCTTCTGATCAAGGCAAATGTTAATCTGAATACCGTTTCAGATGAAACAGATCTGCAGGATTATATTGGTGAAGAACTATATGAATTTGTAGACGGAATCATTGATCAGATCAACGAAAAGTATTATGTCAGAATCAATAACGATAATTTCCGTTTTCCTTTTGCGATGCATATAAAAAATCTGATCTTTCGGCTCAAGAACCGGCAAAGAAACATCAATCCGGTTTCTCAGATCATCAGACAGTCTTATCCAATCATCTTTGATATGGCAGTCTTTACAGCGGCGATCATAACAGATCGTTACGGATACAAAGTCGATGAGAATGAATTGGCATATCTGGCGCTTCATATAGGCGGAGAGATTGAAAGGCAGAACTTCGTGCAGGAAAAAGTGTCAGCTGTCCTTCTTTGTCAGAACTATCTGAATATGAACACCCGTCTTTCTTCGCAGCTGATGGTCAATTTTTCTGATGAGCTTGAGCTGCTGGCTGTCGTAGGAAACGAGAATGATCTGAAAAAATATCGCTATGAACTATTGTTAAGTACGACCGACGTACAATCGAAACAGGATGCCGTTATGGTCAAGATCCCAATGCTCGGGATCAAGGAAAGCCGTTCACTGATCGAGGAAGCGATCAGTGAAGTGAAGGAGAAAAAGCGATTAAGGATACTGAAGAATGACTTCAATAAGTTTTTTACACCGGACCTTTTCATCATTAATAACGGAGAATACGATACCGCAAAGAATATTCTGAAAAAGTGTGCAGACACCATGAATAATGCCGGCGTGGTTGATGAAACGTTCTATGAGCAGATCCTTGAAAGAGAACTGGCATCTACGACTGCTTTCCCGAATATAGCGATCCCGCATTCATTGAAACTGGACGCAATAAAGACCAGTGTATGTGTCATGATCTGTCCAAAAGGGATCAAATGGGGTGGGTACAGGATCAGGATCGTCCTGGCGGTCGCTGTCAACAAGATCGATGCACGGCGCTTTAGTGAGCTCTATCAGGCACTGATCTCTCTGTTTGACAACGAATCGATCATTGAAGAAGTGATCTGTGTCAGAACGTTTGATGAGTTTGAACGTTTCGTAAGAGGTCATATTTAGCTGTTGCACCACTTAAGGCAACAGCTTTATTTTTAAGAATCCATAATTTTTTTCAAAATGAGATTGTCAGAAAGGAGAATCAACAAATGAGTACGATTCGTGTAATGTTGTGCTGTGGCGCAGGAATGTCTTCAGGATTTCTTGCACAGCGTGTCAGAGCAGAGGCAAAAAAAACAAAGCTTGATCTGACTTGTGAAGCAAGAAGTGAATCACAGGTCCCGCAGTTTTTCGGGAAATTCGATATCCTCCTGCTTGGACCGCACTATGCAAGCCAGCTTCCGAACTATCAGGACCTGGCCCAGAAACATGGCTTTAAAGTTGATGTGATCCCGCAAAGGATCTATGGATCGCTGGATGCAGCAGCTTTATTGAAAATGATCAATGAAATGAAATAAAAGGGGAAAGAAAAATGAAAAAAATTATGGATTGGCTGGAGAACAGTTTCTCTCCAAAAATGAACAGGTTTGTGCAGAACCCTTGGGTCGCTGCAATTTCCGGATCGATGATGAAGATCCTTCCGGTCATCATGGTCGGTGCGCTGATCTTCTTCTATAACGCAATCAAGTCCTGGATACCGTTCCTGCCTGATCTTGGCGGTGTTCTGACTTATACATTCATGCTGACGTCACTGATCCTGGCATTCTTTGTCGGAAATCAGCTCATGGAAAAACTGGATCATCCTGATTTTGCACTTACCGGCGGCATCGCTGCAACGATCGTCTTCTTTATCTCAACATGTCCGCAATTTGGTGATGTGATGAGTGTTGATGCAGGACGCTTTGGTCCTTCCGGCATGTTTGTTGCAATCGTGATTGGCATTTTTATCGGACTTGTTTATCACCTGTATTCAAAACTTCATGTACTTGAAAATACTACAGTTATTCCCGACTTTGTTGTTGGATGGATCAATCAGATCATTCCGATGTTCTTCTGTGTTCTGACAGGCGTTATCCTGACACAGAATCTGGGGATCGATCTTTACGAGGCGATCTCTTCAGTATTCTCTCCGTTACAGAAACTCGGAATGACACTGCCTGGTTTTGTTTTCATGATCTTCATTCAAGCCTTCTTATACAGTCTTGGCATTTCGACCTGGTTCGTTTCTGCATTTACGACACCGATCCTGATGGCCGGAACGGAAATGAATATTGCTGCAGTAGCAGCCGCCGGCGGAGATCTCGCAGCCGCATCTCAGATCGTCTGTTATGAAAACGTCTATCTGCTCGCTTTGGCAACTTTAGGCGGTACCGGTTGTACACTGACTCTCAATGTACTGATGCTGATGTCCAAATCAAAAACATTGCGTCAGCTCGGCAGTGTGTGCATCGGCCCTTCCATCTTCAACATCAATGAGCCGATCGTATTCGGTACACCTGTTGTCTATAATCCGCTTCTTATGCTGCCGATGTGGCTTTGCTCGATCGTTACGCCGATCATGCTGTGGGTGATCCAATCCGCAAAACTGCTGATCGTTCCTGCAGCTTCAGTCACGACTGGACAGATCCCTGCACCGTTTGGCTATATCATGGTTACCGGTGACTGGAGAGCACTGATCTGGTGGGTTGTTTTCTTTGCTGTCACATACTTCATCTGGCTTCCGTTCTTCAAAGTTTATGAAAAGAGAGTTCTGGAACAGGAAAGAGCCGAAGAGGCTGAATAATATCGGAATATGGATGAAACAATGATCCAGGCTGCGATGAACGTGATCCTGCATGCAGGAGATGCACGGATCAAAGCTGAAGAAGCAATCGAAGCAGCAAAGGAAAAAGAGTTTGATAAAGCTGACGCTTTACTGATCGAGGCGCATGATCAGATCGTCGAAGCTCACGCAACACAGACAGAGATCATTCAAAGTGAAGCGGCAGGCGAAAAACACGAGATCAACTTGTTGTTTATTCATGCCCAAGATACGCTGATGACGATCATGAGTGAACTCAAGATGAGCAGACAGATCATCGATCTTTATAAGGCACTGGAACAAAGGAGCTGAGATGAAAAAAGAATTCCCGGTAAACTTTTTGTGGGGTGCTGCCACTTCCGCATACCAGGTGGAAGGTGCGGCATATGAAGATGGCAAAAAACCATCCCAGCAAGATGTCATCAATAAAGACAACTATCGCATCTACGGATTCGCAACAGCTGATGTTGCATCCGATCAGTACCATCACTACAAGGAAGATGTGGCGATGATGAAAGAAATGGGCTTTACCTGTTATCGTTTCTCGATCGCCTGGTCAAGAGTCTTCCCGGATGGTGTCGGTGAAGTCAATGAAAAAGGCATACAGTATTACAGAAATCTCATTCATGAACTCAAAGTTAACGGGATCGAGCCGATCATTACGCTCTATCACTATGACTGCCCATGGGCTTTAGTGGAAAAGTACGGCGGCTGGCTGGATCGTCAGATCGTAAAAGACTTCGAATACTATGCCCGCTATGTCATCAACGAATTCAAAAACGATGTGAAATACTGGACAACGATCAACGAACAGTCCATCATCGTTCAGTTCTGGACACAGAAGTGCTATATTCCTGAAGAACTGAAGTCCAATGATCAGCTGCGTTACCAGATCAATCACCATATGAATCTGGCACATGCGATCGCCTGCAACCTGGTACATGAGCTTGTACCGGGGGGCCTTGTCGGTGCGGCACTTGGCTATGCGCCGATCTATCCGCTGACTTCAAAACCACAGGATGCGATCGCCGCATTGAATGCACAGATGCTGCAGAACGATTATTATACCGATATCTATTTCAAAGGCATATATAACAAGGCTGCACAGCATTATCTGGAAGAACATGGTCTGGCGCCAAAGATCGAAGAAGGCGATATGGAACTGATCGCTTCCGGTACTTCTGACTTCCTCGCTTTGAACTATTACTATTCCGGCTGTGCCTGCTGGATGGAAGACGACGGAACAGTCAGATTCCATTGGGCAGGAGTCAACCGTGAAGGCAAGAAAGGTGCCACTTCCACTCTGGAACAGCAGCCCGGCTTCTATCAGATGTGCAAAAATCCGAACCTGGATACGACAGACTGGGACTGGGCGATCGATCCAATCGGTATGGAATACATGCTGAGAGATCTCTACAACCGTTATGGCAAGCCGCTGATGATCACCGAAAACGGGCTTGGTGCATATGATACGCTTGCTGAAGACGGAAAGATCCATGACGACTATCGCATCGACTATCTGCGCAAACATATTGCCGCAATGAAGAAAGCGATGGATTACGGCGTCGAAATGATCGCATACTGTCCTTGGTCAAGTGTGGATCTTCTTTCCACATCAAACGGCGTCAGGAAGAGATACGGCTTTGTTTATGTTGACCGCACGGATGATGACCCGAAGGAGTGTGAACGCATCCGCAAGGATTCCTTCTATTGGTATCAGAAAGTGATCTCATCAAACGGAAAGGAATTGTAATGTACAAAAGGCATACGGTGACGTATGTCTTTTTAAAGGATATTACAATGCGGTATAGTTATAAGCCGACACAGAAAATGAAGAGAAAAAAGATTATTCTTCAGGCAGAGAGTAATTTCCATATATTCTGAAAATTGGTATTTAATCAGTTTATAAAAGGACGGCGAAAGGAGAAGGGATATGGTACATATGAAAAAGACGATCTGTTGTTGCTGCATCTGTACAAGCACCCGATTCTGTCGCCCGGGATCGTTTCAGTTGTAGCGGTCCTGCAAAACAGATGTTTTAGTACAGATCCGGGTTTAGAAAAGATCTCGGATCTTTTATTTAAATGGAAGGAGAATCGATGCAGAACAAATTCGCGAAGATACCCTTATTGACCTCGGGAGCACTGCTGATCTTTATCCTTCTGTTTGTTCCCTTGTTTACGATCGTGGGCGCTGTAAGGGCGCCTTTTCATATGGTTTCGGACATGATCAGAAACATTGGTGACTTCCTGGTACCGGATGACTCCTATACCAACGATGTCTTTGTGGTCATCGACCAGTATTTCAAATATGGGGAAGGCTATGAACTATTGGCTTCTGACTACAAGCACATCATTGTCGATCATGAGGATCTCATCTATGTGCCAGACAACTACCTGCTGATACCCAACATTCTGATCGGTGAGGAACATCCCGAGGATTCTCAGATCGAGAGTCAACATGAGCTTGCCTACGATTCCTGGATTGAGAAGAAATATCTATACGATAAAGACGGCGAGCCCGTTATTAATGAAGAAACCGGCGAACAGGAATATGAGGAGATTGAGGTTGCGCAGCTTGTCAGCGTCTCAGAGTATGCCAGAAGACTCAAGAACATCGAGCCCTATGCTTCC
>DESX01000099.1 GCA_002362065.1 Solobacterium sp. UBA3303 | reverse complement strand
GATCTGTCGTAGAAGCAGTGTAACCAGGATAAGTTGTTGTTTCAGCGATCGTGTAGACGATCTCAGTTGTTGTACCAGTCTGATACTTCGGAAGATTTACGAAGCTTGCCTTCCAGGCTTCGCTTTCATAGCCACCTGTAACTTCAGGAGCTGTATCAGGAGAGCCATTTAATGTAACAGTGTAATTTGTAGCTGTCCCATCCGCGTAGAGTGTGAATACTACAGTTGCGCCTTCAGGTGCGGTTGTTGTACCATCTGCATTCTTCCAAGCTTTAAGTGCATTGGCAGTTGTAGCTTCCTGTGTATTGGTTATAGTTCCGCCATTTGCGACAGGATCTGTCGTAGAAGCAGTGTAACCAGGATAAGTTGTTGTTTCAGCGATCGTGTATACGATCTCAACAAGTTCTGCACCTTCTGTATTATATTTTGGAAGATTTACAAATGTAGCAGTCCAGCCCTCGCTTTCATAGCCACCGGCTGTTTCAGGAACTGTCTCATCTGCAGCTCCGTTTAATGTGACAGTATATTCAGTTTCATCTCCGTTAGCATAGAGCGTGAATTCTACAGTTGCGCCTGTTGGAGCAGTTGTAGTGCCATCAGCATTGACCCAAGCCTTTGTAGCTTCAGCCGTCGTTAATGGCCAGTTTTTGATCGTAACTTCATTTCCGCTGGCAGTTACGTCTGGATAAGTACGTTCTACTCCTGCTTCATCGGTTAAAGCAACAGTAGTTGTATTTCCACTTGTTGTAACTTTGAAATAAACAGTTTCAGTTAATATATAATCCGTCGGAGCTGTAGTTTCTTCAAGCTTGTAGAGGCCATGACCGACTTTGAGAGTTTCACCGGCATCAGCTACAGAAGTGAATATTGCGATCTCAGACCAGCCATCATTCGACTTCTTTGAAAGTTTGAATTGAGCTCCTGCGAGCTTTATTCCATTTTCATCCGTCTTAACGATGACAATTTCATTATCCGGATTCCAGTTGTTGGTGTATTCCGTACTGTAGACGTTGTTAGGCTGGTCAATAGTACCGGTAACGGTATCTCCGCTTACAGTACCAGGAGTTGCCTGATAGTCGTCTGCATAGTCTGGATCTGTGACTTTCGCTGAAGTTTCGGCTTTGACGAACTCGTAGCCATCTACCATTCCAGTTTCCCGAATGGAATAGGTCGTTCCCGTTGGAAGGTTAAAGAAACGAACATTCCATCCCGCTTTAATTGAAATAGTAAATTCAGCACCGGAAGGAACTGAATAGCTTCCCGTTGGATTACCATCCCTGATTTCAGGTGTAACATTTGAAGAATATGGATCGATGGAAACTGTAGCACCAGACTCATCCTGAGCAGAGAACCATACCGCATCACCATTAATATCATTAACAGTGATCGTATAAGTGAATACATCATCCGGATTCGGAACATTGTCGACTGCCTGTGTATCTGCAGTGACTAGTTTCTTCAAGTTCAAGTTACTTCTACGGTCATTCCTTGCGGTCAGCTGAGGAGTGGTAGTTGCAGAAACCTGATACGTCATTTCATCAATAACATAATAATCTGTACCTTCTGTTCCAGTTGGATCATTGGTTTTAATCAGCATCGTCATAGTTCCGTTAATCACCATAGGACGATAAACATCTGCCGTAAGATCCCAATAGTAAGAGAAGGAAGAAGGTTCCGTAACAGTGTATTCGTGGCCTTTTTCACGCACATTATATCTTCCATCAGCAGCCTTAGTGATAACACCGGCAGAAATATATTGTTCATCCGATGTCCAGCTATTCCCACCATTTAATGTTAAATCGTCAAGATATACGACTCCATCTTTAGTTACAGATAAAGTGATTCCATTTACTACACGTTCATCCAATGCATTATGCCATTCTTTTCTAACTGTAATATAGTCGGAATCAAGCGTCATATTTTGTAGTGTGCCTTCATGATATTCTGCTACGACATCATTTTGATCTGAAATCGTCACAGTATCGCCCGTCTTAGTAGTTCTATTATATGTAGCACTAACTTCATCAGTATTGGTCTTTAATGCATAAGTACCAGTCGTTGATTCAGTAGGTGCAGTAAGCTCAACGACTTGTGCTTTTTCTTCAGGAGTAAGGCTGTCATATGTCTTTAAACCATTATTTAAATCTGCAACAAGGTCATATGCATCCTGGCTAGGCCATACAGTAAATTCAACAACATAAGTAACGCCATCTTCCAGCTGGAATGATTCTCCCATATCCCAGTGAACAGCGCCATCGGTTTTGCTGTAAGTAGCGGCAGCGCAACCATCCTGGGCACGAGATGTCCATTCTTGTTTATGTGCGTAGTCAGCTCCGTATTTGTTGTTTTCACCACCATAGCGATAGTATTTAAAGCTAGCTGGATCAACGGACTGCATAACTTTCATTTCTGCATTGGTCAAAGCTGTGATACCGTCAGTTATTTCAACATCGCCAAAACCGAGAGTGGATTTAATGGATTCAGTGATAGATTTAAAAGCTCTCTCCATTGCAGCACTATCAGACGCAATAAATGCATGATCTGCTGCAACACCGCCTTGAGTTGTTAAATTTTGTACTTTGGTAACATCATTAGAAATACCAATCGCATAGAAATTCTTCTTTGCGCCAGCAATAGCTGAAACCTGGTCGACTGCAAAATCAAAGTTACGATCATCACTGTCATCGTTTCCTTCGCCAAACACGTAATTATTTCGATAATATTGATACGTTCCATCTGAATACAGATCCAAATCAGAATCAGACACATTACCACGGCTTATACGGAATGTCGGATCACCATCTGTTACGAAGATGACAAATGTAGCTGCATTATTACGAACATTAAGTGTATTTGCAAGTTGTAAACCATCTTCCCAGTTTGTACCGCCTGATGCCTGTAATCCGTCTACAGCAGCAGCATAATTGGTGTAATTAGAAGTAAAGCCGCCTGTAGCACCGGTTATATTGACTTGCTGAGCAGTAGTTGAATACGAAATCAGTGCCATTCTGACATCACTACTTTGCGCATTCAACAAAGTATTTGCCATTGTTTTAACTGCACTTTTTGCTGTATTTAAACGCCAAATATTATTTCCGCCCATTGAGCCAGAAACGTCGAATACAACTATAACATCAGCAGGAGTACTCTTCTCATAAGGCGTTTCTCCGCCAGAAATAGAAAGTGAAATCGTATTTGTGCCATTGCCATTATTTGTTGAAGATTTTCCAAATTGAGGTTTAGCTGAATCTTGTGGCCAGTCTTCTTCAGTAGCAGAATCAATTACAGGTGTACCGCCAGTAGTTGGACTAGTTTTTTTCTTATAAACAACATAAATATCATCTCTAAGATATTGCCAGTTATTATTATTATCTAAATAAACACGATCATTGCCATAATTAGCTAATAAAGGTTTAATAGCTGTTCCGGTTCTGGAACCATAATGTGCAGAATCGAATTCATAACCTTCAACATCATAAATTAAGAATTTAAAACCGTTACTGAATTCTGGTGTCCTTGTTGGAGTAAGACTATTTCCTTGAGTATCGACATAATGAATTCTATAGCTACGATTTCCCCAGCTTATCGTGTATGTTGAAAAAGTCCCTGTTTCAAAAGAAGTAACGATCTCATCTAAACTTTCCAAGCCAGCATGAGTATTTGGCTCATAATCATTAGGATCGATAGCTGTTCCTTCAGCAATTACTTCTTCATTAGTTGCAACATCAAATTTAGCATCTGCACTTCCACCACTATATACTGTATCGACAACAACGCCATCTTCAACTTCAACATGGTGCTGAATTTCAATAGTATCTTCAACTTCGCTTAAATCAGCAACGTTTGGAAGGCTTTTAATTCTGATATCGACCTGAACAGGTGCAGCAGGTTCGATTTCTTCACCGGAAGGATTCAAAATAGAAATATCAAGAGCAACAAATCCAAACTCAGGAAGGAATACTTCTTCTCCCTTAGCCTGCTTATCAGCCAGAACTGCATTCTTTGCTCTTTCGTATTCTTCTGTTCCTTCTTCAATTTCGCTTACACTTAATGTCGATCCATCCGGGATATTTGCTTCCGGACCATAGGTAACAGAAACAACATATGTTTCATTGTTGCCTTCATCGTTTTTGATCGTGATCTCTGTTTCAACAACGACTACATAGGTAGAGAAGTCTTTGGATTCAAAGATGATCTCATCATCTGCGGATTCTTCATCGGAAGGTGTGACAACTGTGCCTGTGCCTTCGTTGTCGATATGAACGATCTGGGCATCTTTGGAATCTTTAATGAGGTCAGAGACAAGGGATACCTTGATCTGCGTTGAAGGTTCGATCTCGTTGCCGTCCTTATCATAGAAAGTGATATCGACAGCTTCAACTTTCTTTGCCTTGGTGTTATCAAGTGCAGAGTTGACTGAATCGAGTACTTCATGGGATTCGATTGGGGTGACGACCATGTAAGTACCTTCCGGGAAAGCTTCCAAAGGTGCTTCCACATAGACTTTGACAGATGTGGATTCATCCTTGAAATATAAAAGATCACCGGATACTTCAGCAGTGTTTTTGATCTCTATTTCCTGTTCTTTTGCTTCTTCATTTTCAAGAACATTCAAAGATTCCTCTGAAGTTTCATCAGTGATCTCTGTTTTTTCTTCTGTATTGGCAAGGGCGTCTTCTCTTTCCTGTTCAATAGTAAAAGGATCAGCTACGGTCTCTAGCTCATTTACCTGTTCCTGGGTAAGTGTTTCATTGGAAATGGCCGGATCCTGGATCGCCGTTTCTTCATCAATGGTAAGAGCCGGCAAGACCAGCATGTACGTTGTTACAAATACAACGATGGAAGCTAAAGCATAAAATATGCGCTTGTTGCGTTTACTGTTGAAAAGTTTTCCCCAATTCATTTTCCTTCCCTCTTTCATTAAATTGAAGATGTCCTACCCATGGACTCTTCTTATGAAACCGATCATTCTTGCCCATGAATGACAAGTTTCTTTTCACAGATCTACCCATGATCTGTTATCAGTTTTTTAAAGAACTACTTTACTGCACCAATCTTGTTCAAAGGCCATACCTTGAAGACGATCCTTCCGACGACCTGTTCATCCGCAACGCAGCCGATCGCTGTATTACGGGAATCAACGGATACAGATCTGTGGTCTCCCATTACGAAGGTCCGATTTTCCGGGACCTGGTAAGGAAGTGAGATGTTGCAATCACCGAATGCTTTTTCCTGTACATAAGGTTCATCGATCAGTACGTTGTTGACATAGACGTTACCCTTATCGTCAATGTCTACCCAGTCACCGCTGTTGGCAATTACCCTTTTTACCAGCACTTTATTGTTGTAATAAAATGCGATGACATCACCTGTAGAAAACCGCTCACCTTTAACAGACAGAACATATTCACCCTCCTCCAGAGTCGGAGTCATGGATGTACCATATATTCTAAGCACCGGAAGCAACAAAACTGCAATCAGGACTGCAACAGCAGCTACCGTAATGAGTGCATATAAGGTAGATCTGACCATTTTGCGAAACAGATTTCTTTGTCTTACCCGATCCAGTTCGCTTTTATAGTCATTTGCCGAATATGTGCTCATTTTTTCGCTCCGTTGCCGCCTCTTGAATGTCTGCCTACATAGGCAGGTTTCTGTTCAGCAGGCTTGACCTGCGTGACAGTTTCTTTTGCTGCAGTACCGGCAATCCTGACATCCTCTTTTTTAGCCACACGTTTTCCTTCATACGGCTTTTCCTGAACAACAGTTTGAGGCTGCTGCGCAGGTTTTGGCTGTACGACAGGCTTAGGCTGAAGGACAGGTTTTGCAGTTGCAGCTTTGTTTTGTGCCTGGACAGGAGCTTTCTGCACGACTGGCCTGGCAGCCTGAGTTGCAACAGGCTTGGCCTCAGCTGGCTTTGCAGCTTCCTTCTTGGCCGGAAATACATACTTGGCAGTTTCCTTTTCCCTGACGATACCCTGAACATTTTCAAGATATAAGTCAGCCGCCTTCTGTGCTTCCTTGAAGATATTGGTCAGAGCGATCGAAGCATCCGCGATCGATCCCACTTTGGAGATGCGGATCCGCTTGTCTTCCAGTTGAGCTTTGAGCTGTTTGTTCTTACTTTCGAGTTCCTCAATACGTTTCTCCTGTTCATAGAGAAGGTTGAGTAATTCATCTCTTTTCAGTTTTGACAGTGTCTTATTGCTCAAACGTTCTTACCCCTGCTCACAAAAACAATCCGGACATTATAGTCCATAAATATAATATCATAGTTAAAAGTTGAAGTATCAATCAAATTTTTCAAACTACATAAAATCTTGATACTAATGTACCAAAAATAAGCCTCCAATACACTTGAATATATGATACTACAGCAAACTTATTTTGGTATACATATTCATCTGTTATGTAACGTAAATTAAATTTGATCTATACAAATATATTTTCTCACTTATTTTTCTTAATGTGAATTTTTTTTTAAATGCGGTATGAAAATATGTCGTTATTGCAATAAAACGTGAACATGGTTTCTATTATAGAAACAATAGGGTTCCGAAATGCTGTATGCGAAAGATGGATGGACTGATCCCAGAGATTGAAATAAGAAGGCGATCAATGACCGCCTTTCAACAGAATTCAGGAATGTAATATCTTTTCAAAGTCCGGTTTCAGGCCGGTATCTTTATTGGTGACAAAATAGTTCTGCGGCATATCATAGCCTGGCAATGGATTTCCTTCGACGATCAATGGTCCCTTTTCTGTGATCGCGATATCCCAGCCCACATAGCGGATGTGCTTTTCCACGCATGCTGCTTTCTTGCATAATTCAAGGGCTTGTTTAAAATATGGCACTTCAAAGCCGATCAGATCCATGCCGCTTGTCGGATGTTTCGTATATGTGGATATCGTCTTGTCTGACCAGCAGGGATTGATGATCTTTCCGTCTTCCGAAAGAACGGTATAGATGCCACCCGACCCGACATTGTCAACCGACATGCCGCCGATGCCGATCCTTTGCAAGGCATACATGACATGGGCTTCATCATTTTTATCCAGCAGTGTTGTGACCCGGATCGTATTGATCGAAGTCTCATTGAGTTTTGACATCTGCGGATGCTGAAGGATGCTTCCTTCTACAAACAGTTTGTTTTCTTTCAGATACTCATAGATGTTTTTCAGATCGCTGTTTTCATCGATCCGGATATTTTTATAGATGCCCTTCCCCGAACAGGAATCCGCAGGCTTGCAGAAAAAGACATCTTTTCCCTTGCAGAACTTTTCAAAGTCTTCAAAAGAAGATTCAGAGATATTCAAAAAGTCTCTTCCGAGAAAATCCTTGAATATCACATTGAATTTCAATTTGTCATTGAACAGATCGATGTATTCCTTTTCGTTGAGTGTTTTGAATAAATATTGCGAATAATCGAATGTGACATAGGTCTGCCTGTCTTTTTTTGACTTATTCACAAAATGAAAGAGATTGTATTCCATATAACCGATATGATCATGCAGTATGCAGTTTGCCATATCGATCAGTATCAATAATGTATTCTTTCCGGAATACTTATGTACAGCAGCCGCATTTTCATACATGCGCTTGAAACTGGATAATTCGAAACGGTCAAATATAGAGCTCATACCTAATATTCTACCGTTTTTTATGGAATTATTGAATCAGCACCGTTTCAAATATCATGCACAGTCATTTTTCTGAATTCGCTTTCTTTGGCATTCGGGACGAAGCTGCACCTATAAATAAGAACAAGGTTGCCCTTGTTCTTATCAACAGTCTATTGTCTTTCACAAATGAAACGATACAAAGCTCCGATCAGATTGGCATCGTTGCGAAACTCACAAGCCACGACATCCGGTTTTCTTAAGAATAAGCGTCCGCTTGCTTCCTTGATCTTGTCAAACTGTTTATCCAGGATCTCAAACAGGATCTTTTGCGCAGAGATGCCTCCACCGATCGCAAAGACTTCAGGATCGAAGATGACCTGAATGTTCATGATCTGCACCGCGAGATCAAAGCAGAACTTATCGAGTGCTTCAAGCACTTTTTCATTTCCCTCATTGGCCATCGCAAAGATCTCTTTGCCGGTATATTCCTTACCGTCTTTCAGTTCTTCCTTGACTCTGTTGAGCAGGCCGCCTACGCCGCATTTAAACGCAAAGATACCCGCATTTGAATTTTCCGATGTCGTATTGATGAACGAGAATTCACCAGAGAGATAATGTTTTCCATATAGCGGTTTCCTGTCTTTGATGAGACATCCGCCAATACCGGTCCCCAACAAGATGATCGCCGCATCATTGACCTCTTTTAAAGATCCATAGCCAAGCTCACCATATGCCGCACATTTGGCATCATTGGTGATGACGACATCTTCTTGAATGAACTGTTTGAATATGTCCTTCATATTCACGCCATGAATGAATTCGTTGTATGCGCCGCCGCTTATAAAGTAGCCCGTATCCGGTTCTATTACTCCCGGCATCGAAAAGGAAACACCTTCGATCTTCCCCTTGTATTTTTCATAAACGGACTTCACTCCATTTAAAAAATCTTCCATGGAAGCGGTCGGTGCAGGATAGTCTCCCCTATCGAAGATCTCCGCTTTTTCATTCAATAAGGCATATTTAACGCTCGTGCCGCCTACATCAAAACAAAGTACATTCATGATCTTTATCTCCCTGTTTCAGTTCAATATAATTCTACTTTATTTTCACACAAAAATAACGAAAACATAGTTTATAATTAGGGTACGAAGGAAGGCAGACTATGATCAATAAATTCACATTGAGCAGATTTCAGGAGATCCGTTTTGTCAGAGAAAACCTCGATGAGTTTATCGTCAACAATCTGGTCTTATCCAGATATGCCGATGACGATCCTTTAAAAGAAACTGCCAAGGCCAATTTCTATGAAGCTTATGAATACATCCTCTCCCATCCGGAAGTGGAAAATGATTATAAGTGTCTTTTGAAATTGCACGAGATCCTAATGAAAGATCTCGATGACGGCATTAAATCGGAGTTGTCTGAAGAACAGATAGAAGAGCTTTCTGCCATGATCAATCAGCCGACCAAGGCCAATCTGGAGATCGCGATCGATGTCTTCCTCTATATCCTGGATAAGAGGCTGTTCACAGACGGCGATGTCAGAGCTGCCATGTGTTTTGCCAACAAATTCTGTGTGGACAGCGGCTGCGGTTTTCTGACCGTACCCGTCATCCATAAAGATACCTTCCGTGAAAAACTGAAGGAATACAAAGACGGAAACGACTTCAGTTTAAAGGAATGGGTCTACAATTACTGCATCAAAGGACCAAAACTCGATTATTAAATAAGCTTGCCGGGCGGCAAGCTTTTCTTTTGCGTTGTTCAGATCTTATACCAGAACTTCCAGGCCGGGTCTGTCTCCTTTTTTTAATAACTAAAGATCCCGGATCTTTCTTTAAGCAGTGAGGATGAAATTGATAAACATGCATACACTCATCAGCAGCACTTCGATCAGCGTGTTCACCATCATATAACGCATATAGATAAGAAAGCATAACAGTAATACAAATTCAAAGATCTCTTTGAGATGCTTTTTGTATTTTCGCATCAGATTGATGTATGTCATGCAGATCAATACAAAGCCGCCGGTATAGGCAAATAAAAGATGCATGTTCCCTCTTAAATGGTATGGGACTTCATGGGGTATGCATGTACCAAGGACCATCGAAACAAATAAGATGATCCCGTTTCTTTTTCCTGATATCTTATATGTTTCATAGCCCATCAGTGCACCGGTAATGATGCCTAAGAACAATAAAAACAAATAACCCTTAGTATGAAGACTAAGGGTCGAATAGTTTTCCTTGTACAGATCAAGTCTTCTTAGCGGAAGAAGGAACAGGATATACACAAGAAGGTTTATAAGGATGAGCTTACCGCTTCTTCTTGTCCTCATCGATCAGGATCCTCATGGCTTCGATCGCTACACGGATCGCACCATCGGTATCATGGACCTGCGGGTTATCAAGACCGGCTTTCGCCCTTTCCTGGTTGGCAACAACAAGGAAGCAGGAACCAACACGTACTTTCAGATACTGGCCAACGATAAACAAAGCTGCGGATTCCATTTCCGAGACCTTGCAGTCAAGAGCCAGCCAGGCTTTCCATTTTCTTAAGAGTTCATCGCCATTTGGAAGAGTTTCGGGACGATGCTGTCCATAGAAGGAATCTTTGGACTGCGAAACGCCGACGACATAAGATTGGTTCAGATTCTTGCAGGCCTGTACCAGCGCATTTGTGACATCGAGGTTGGCAACAGCCGGGAATTCGATCGGTGCGTATTCCCTGGTCGTTCCCTCCATGCGGATGGAAGCTGTAGATACGGCAACATCACCGGATTTGACATCGAGCTGCATGCCGCCGCACGTACCGATACGGATGAACGTATGTGCACCATTGGCAACCAGTTCTTCCAAAGCGATCGAGGCACTTGGACCGCCGATGCCGGTCGAGCAGACCGATACCTTGACACCATTCAGTGTTCCGGTATACGTTGTGTATTCTCTGTTTTGCCCTGTCTTTACAGGATTATCAAAATATTTTGCGATCTTTTCGCATCTGCCCGGATCTCCCGGCAGGATGACATACTGGCCGATGTCATCTTTTCCCGTACCGATATGATACTGTTTTGCGGAACCTTCGCTGTAATCGATCATATTATTTAACTACCTCATTTCTATATCTTCATTTTAGTCAAATTTGCCATGAAGTACAACTTCACTAAGGAAATACAAAGATCCGCAGATCAGTATATTGTCATAGTTTTGAATGGCTTTCGATATAGCTTTCTGGTAATCGGGTTCCGTCTCGAAGTCGCTGAATTCGCTCAGATCGATGACTTCATTGTTTTCAAAGGTCGTGATGATGAGCTTGTCACAATGTCCTTTCAGCAGTTCGACCATCTTCCGGTATTCTTTTCGTTTCAAAGCGGAAAAGATGATGCATTTGGAACCGGAAAACTGATCAAAGGAATCCGCCAGAGCTTGCACACCATGAATGTTGTGCGCGCCATCGAGTATGACTCTTGGCTTTTGTCTGACGATCTCGAAGCGTCCATGCCACAGGGAATTCGATAAGGCAGCTTTCGCCTTTTCATAGTCGATATTGAAACCTTCATCCATGGAAACGATCCTTAAGGCTTCCAAAGCCAATGACGCGTTATGCAGCTGGTATGAGGCAAAGCTTGCGAGTTCATATTCATGACCACGGTAGCGGAAATGTCGATCCCCAAGATCTTCATAAGGCTGCAGAGTATAGACTTCCGCATTTCTTTCTTTTGCCGTCTCATAGACGACGTCCATGCATTCTTTATTTAAATTGCCGCATAAGACTTTGGAACCGTTTTTGATGATGCCGCATTTTTCCTTGCAGATCAAAGGAAGCGTATTCCCTAAACGTTCCATATGGTCAAAACCGATCGTGGTGATGATGGAAAGCCTTGTATCATCGACGACATTGGTGGAATCCAGTCTTCCGCCAAGTCCCACCTCAACGACCGCGTAATCGATGTCTTCCTGTTTGAAGTATTCACACATGATCAGATAGTCCATCTCAAACATCGAAAGCTCGTTTTCCGTAAAGAATTCATAATTCTCATTGAGGATATTGAGAAATGCCGCATCCGGGATATTCTTTCCATTGACCCGGATACGGTCAAGGTGTGTCACATAATGAGGTGAAGTCAAAGTACCGACTTTATAGCCCTGTGACATCAGAAGATCACAAAGATAATTGACCGTGGAGCCCTTGCCATCCGTTCCGGCCACATGGATCATATAAAAATCATTCTGCGGATCTTTGCGCAGATGACAGACGTTTTTGAAATGTTCAAAGGAGTAATTCCTGCTTCGGCGGGATGTGATCCAGTCGATCGCTTCATCGATTCGTGTAAACATGAATCTATTATATAATGTTTTTGTGAGAATGATCGGAAATGACTGGGATGAGATCATCGGGGAAGAATTCCGGAAAGACTACTATGTAAAACTTAGAAGTTTCCTTGATGAAGAGTACAAAAACAAGACCATCTACCCCATCCCGAAATACATCTATACAGCGCTTCGTCTGACGTCCTATAAAGATACCAAGGTCGTCATTTTGGGGCAGGACCCATACCACGAGCCAAACCAGGCACACGGCCTGGCCTTTTCCGTTTCCAAAGGCGTACAAGTCCCGCCATCCTTACAGAATATATATAAGGAGCTGCACGATGATCTTGGCTGCAGTATTCCGAATCACGGTTTCCTGATCGAATGGGCAAAGCAGGGAGTATTATTGCTGAATACCGTTTTGACAGTGCAGGCCCACAGAGCCAACTCCCACAAAGGCCAGGGCTGGGAGATCCTGACCGATACCATCATTCAGAAGCTGAATGAAAAAGATGAGCCCGTTGTCTTCATCTTATGGGGTTCCAATGCCCGATCCAAGAAACAGTTCATCACCAATCCAAAGCATCTCATCATTGAGTCCGTTCACCCTTCGCCATTAAGTGCCTATAACGGTTTCTTCGGATCAAAGCCATTTTCAAGAACGAACCAGTTTCTCATTCAGAATGGTTTAAAGCCGATCGACTGGCAGATCCACTAATAAATAGCGTATATAACAAATGCCTTTCTGCTTATCCACGGAAAGGCATTTTTTTGAAATACTGATTATTTAATATGACTAAACACGATCATGCAAAATCGAATCATATTCATTCAGGATCGATTCAAGTTCCGCGTAGGTCTTCATATGATTCATCTTTTCCTTGTACGTCGTTGAATCATACATACCCGATATGTAATGCGGTGCAAGTCCCCTCATCTCCCCGATCGCCATTTTTTCACCTTTGAGTTCGATGAGCTTTTTGGCATGTTCGAGACAGTATTCGAAACGGTCCTTTCTGCTCACGTATGGGTTTTCTTTTCCTTTTAAATAATTGTCGATCTCTTTGATCAGGAAAGGATTTCCGACAAGGCCTCTTCCGATCATCACGCCATCGCAAGACGTCTCTTTTTCCATTTCGATGAAATCATTCAGCGTTTTGACATCACCATTGCCTAAGACCGGGATATGAAGGTTTTCTTTGAGGATCTTTATATGTGACCAGTCAGAATGACCTTCATACATCTGTGATCGAGTCCTGGCATGAAGGGCGATCAGACTCACACCCACATCTTCCAGCTTTTTTGAAAGTGAGAGGTAATTCATATGTTCCCTGTCCCAGCCAAGACGCATCTTGACAGTGACCGGCTTATCCACGTTTTCGATAATCTTTTTTACGATCTCGACAGTGTGATCTTCATCTTTCATCATTGCGCAGCCGGCTCCTGTCTTGACGACCTTGTTGACCGGACAGCCCATATTGATATCGATGAAATCACAATCCGTATCTTTATCCAGGACTTTGGCAGCATAGACCATCGTTGTGATGTCGGAACCAAAAAGCTGAAGTGATACAGGATGGACATCTTTGGAGACTTTCAGCATCTCATAGGTCTTCGCATTGCCATAAAAGATGGCCTTGTCAGAGACCATCTCGGTATAGACCAGCCCTGCCCCGAATTCAAAACAAAGTGTGCGGAAGGCATCGTTGGTGATACCGGCCATTGGGGCGACAACGATCTTTGAATCGATCTGTTTATCTCTTATATGGAACATAGGAGCAGATTTTTGCGACATCATCCTTGTCAAAGCGATAGACCTTGTTGCAGAACTCACAATGGATCTCGACGTGGCCTTCCTTTGCGATCTCATCAAGATCGGATTTCGGAAGCGTCAGCAGGCTTGCCATGAAGCGTTCTCTTGAGCAGTCACAATGGTATTTCACGTAGCGCTCTTCCAGGATCTCTGCATCCGGGAAAAGAGACTTCAGATAATGATGGATATCCGGATCTTCTTCGAAGACCGATGAGATCGGTTTTAATTTGAGGTTTTCAAGATATTCGATATCTTTCTCGGTATGTCCCGGCAGAAGTTCGATGATCATGGCACCGGATGATTTGACGGAATAATCCGTATCGACCAGAACACCGACGGAGACGATCGTCGGTACCTGTTCGGAAACGGAGAAATAATAGGCAAAGTCATCACCGATCTCCCCGCTTTGAAGATCGACTTGCGAAGTATAATTCTGTTTCAGCTTCAGGTTCTTCGTGACTTTCAGATAGCCATTGGTTCCAACAGCCAGGCCGACGGCCAGCTTATTGGATTCATTGTACTTGAGATAGATGTGGGGATCACCGCAGAAGCCCTTCACCTCACCTGCCGAATTGGCGACGCAGAGGATCGTGCCGATGCTGCCGCCGCCATTGATAGTGACGGTAACAACTTCATTGTCATCCTTCTGCATCAGACCCATCAAAGCTGTAACAGCCAGAGTCCTTCCCAAGGCTGCACAGGATGTCGGCCACAGGTCAAAGGTCTTTCTGGCAGTTTCCACCATTTCTCTGGAATTGAATAAATAAATACGCGCGTGTTCGTTTAACGCGGTTGCGATCAAAACATTGTTTTCCATAACACCACCATTATAAAAGAAAACGGAACTATTCTTCCGTTTTCTTTGTTGTTTTTCTTGTCGAAGTCTTTCTTGTCTTCGGTTTTTCCTCGGCAGGTTTTTCTTCCGTTGCCTGCTTTTTGACAGCCTTCTTACGGACGATCACTTTCTTTGGCTCGGCCAGGGAAAGCTCAGCATCCTTGACTTCTTCTTTCTTTTCTTCCTTTTTGAGGAGTACTTCGATCTCTTCGGCCGTGATCGTCTCTCTTTCCATCAGGGCTTCGGCGATCGTGATCAGATCATCCCTGTTTTCATTGATGATGCGCTTTGCCTCGTTGTGGCAGTGTTCAATGATCTTTCTGACTTCCGTATCGATCTCATATGCAACTTGCGAAGAAGCATTGGATGGAGAATTGTAATCTCTTCCTAAGAATACGGAATCATTGCCGGAGTTGTACTGGATCGGGCCAAGGTCGGACATACCATAGGTCGTGACCATATCCTTGGCGATCCTTGTTGCCTGCTGGATATCGCTTGATGCACCGGTCGTGATGTCATCGAAGAAGATCTCTTCGGCAGCTCTTCCGCCCATGTAGCTTGTGATCGTGTCCAGCAATTCCTTGCGGGAATTCAAGATCCTTTCCTTACGCGGGGTGATCAGGTTGTAGCCACCGGCATTGCCTCTTGGGATGATCGTGACTTTCTGTACGATCGCACCATCCGGAAGGCTCAGTCCGACGATCGCATGACCAGCCTCGTGGTAAGCCACAAGTTTCTTGGTGTAATCATCATAGGATCTTGACTTCTTGGCCGGGCCCATCATGACACGGTCGATCGCTTCATCGATCTGCTGCGTCTCAATGAGTTCCTTATTTTCACGGACTGCAAGTATCGCAGCTTCGTTGAGTACGTTTTCCAGGTCTGCACCCGAGAAACCCGGTGTGCGCTTGGCGAGGTTAGATAATTCAACAGAATCGGCGATCTTCTTGTTTTTTGCATGAACTTTTAAGATCGCTTCCCTGCCCTTGAGATCAGGCAAGGACACTGTGATCTGGCGGTCAAATCTGCCAGGTCTTAACAATGCGGAGTCAAGGACATCCGGACGGTTTGTCGCCGCAATGACGATGACGCCGTTGTTGTCAGCCATACCATCAAGTTCGACCAGCAGCTGGTTTAAGGTCTGTTCTCTTTCATCGTGGCCGCCGCCTAAACCGGCACCACGCTGTCTGCCGACGGCATCGATCTCATCGATGAA
>DESX01000058.1:8685-13474 GCA_002362065.1 Solobacterium sp. UBA3303 | reverse complement strand
TACAAGAATATCTGAAGCAAAGGACCATTATCCTAAGTGTCGATTTATTCCGCAGCTGACTGTTTATGGAGACTGTTGCTGCATATCAACCACTTCAAAAATGGTTAAAAGATAGGAAAGGTACTTTTGTGCCGGTAAATAAGAACTTTGATATGTTTGGACAAAGACGAACGTTCACATGTTGAGACTATAGTGCTGCTGCAAAATTAAACTTGTAGAAATCCTTTATTATAAGCACTTTTACGAGCATTTCACCTTCACTGAGACCGACTGGTTCAAGCGCGGAAAACGCCTTGAAAAGTATGTCCGGGTGGCTATATCAACAGAGCTCGTCAATGCAGGCACAAAACCTGAGGACTTATAGACAATGAAACAGCACGTTGATTGTGGACGTTTTTTTCTGCATTTCGCAAAGAGTAAACGTCTTTTTTGTGTCATTTTCCAAATCCAAACACTTGGCTGATACAATGACAAATACTTGGTCACACACTTGTGCATTCGCTAATTAAAACAGAACTGCGGGAAGGGAAACTCACATTGACAGCTGATACGGTTGTGGGTAAACTAAAAATACAGGTGCGAAACTTAAAAAAAATTACAATTTTGGAAGTGATGTTATGAAATATATTGAAAGACCAGAATACATGCAGAGACTGATTGACCTCATGGGAACCCCGGATATCAAGATCATTACCGGTGTACGCCGTAGCGGCAAGTCCGAACTGATGAAGGCGTATATCCGCAGAATCAGAGAGATTCAGCCGGAAGCTAATATTATCTTTGTGGATTTCTTTGATTTGGAATATGAAGGGTTAAAGGAATACCATGCTCTGTATGATTACATTGAAAGCCGTTATGTTGCCGGAAAGCAGAACTATGTATTTGTGGATGAAGTGCAGCTGTGTGACAGATTTGAACTTGCGATCAACAGCCTGCATACTTCCCGGAAATATGATCTTTATATCACCGGTTCCAACGCCTTCCTCCCGAGCTCTGACCTGACGACACTGTTTACAGGGCGTTATATTGAGATCCATGTGTTCCCGTTCAGCTTTGCGGAATTCTGCCGCTACTACGCGGAGGAACAGGATACAGCAAAGCTCTTTGATGATTATATGATCAAAGGCGGTCTGGCAGGCTCTTATGAATACCGAACCGAGAGGGATCGGACAAACTATATCAGAGATGTTTACGATACGATCATCAATCGGGATCTGGTCACGAAGTATAATCTGCCGGACACAACGACGCTGAAGCATCTGGCGGAGTTCATGATGGATAATGTATCCAATCTGACTTCGCCCAACAATATCAGTGACACACTGACTGCAAATGTGGTTGCAACAAATCATAAAACTGTTGGAAACTATATCAAATATCTTTGTGATGCGTATGTTTTTTATGGTGTACGCAGATATGATATCCGTGGAAAGAAACACCTGAAAACATCATTGAAGTACTATCTGAGTGATACCGGCATGCGCTTTGCCAGACTTGGCAGACGGAATCTCGATTATGGACGGATGTATGAAAATATTGTCTGTATTGAGCTGATGCGACGCGGCTTCGAGGTGTACGTTGGAAAGCTGTATCAGAAAGAAGTGGATTTTGTGGCTTTCCGTGGCGATGAGAAGATGTATATCCAGGTAAGTGATGATCTCTCACGTCCTGAGACTTTTGAGCGGGAGTATGATCCTTTACTGAAAATCAAAGATGCGTATCCCAAAATGATCCTGGCCAATACCAGACACGCGACCTATGACTATGAAGGTATAAAAATTCATGATCTGGCAGGCTGGTTATTGCAACAGGAATGAATGGTACATTCAAAGAAAATGTGAGATCTGTCAATGAGGTGGAAATACAAAAATGCATACTTCATCGCCGGAATCAGGATCATGTTTTCGTGCCCAGTGAGTTCTAAGATGCAGAGTATCTGAAAAAGATCTGACAGATCAGCAGATCGCATCTACGAAGATGATATAGAAAAAAAGGAAAGGTGCACTTTATGATAACAGATTCATATGACGACAAGTCGATTGCCAAGATCAATGCTAAAAAGAATGAGAACGCCATTCCGGTAGATGCTGTCATCTATACCTTTTCTTATGAGATCGAGAAGTATGTAACTGAGAATTATGACTGTGAAAAGATCGGTGAATTTAAGATGGGCTGCGGTGCCCATTCCGCTTATGTTCTCAATTACAATGAAAGAAGATATGGTTTCTTTAAGACATGGGTAGGAGCTCCTGCCTGCATCGCGCCAATTGAAGAGTTGACCACTGTTATGGAGACAAATAAGTTTATCCATTTTGGAGGTGCAGGCTGTCTTGATAAGGAGATAGCAAGAGGCAAGGTCATGATACCGACGGAAGCCTACAGAGATGAAGGTACATCCTATCATTATGCCCCTGCATCCGACTACATCAGGATCAAAAACTGGAAGACCGTAAAAAACTTCATGGAAGAGAATAAGATACCATATGTCCTGGGCAAAACATGGACAACGGATGCTTTCTACAGAGAAACCGTCAATAACTTTGAAAAGCGCAAAGCGGATGGCTGCATATCTGTGGAGATGGAAGGATCTGCCGTACAGGCTGTTTGTGACTTCAGAGGGTATGAAGTATACATGTTTTTCACGAGCGGAGATCTACTGGATGCGCCTGAATGGACAATGAGAAAAGAGGAGGGTCAGATCAAACATACCCAGCATGATCCGGGACACTTTGACATCGCACTGGCACTTGCCGAATATGTGGTGAATCTGAAATAAGACCATAAGCAGAAAGAAGAAAGAAAACAGATGAATCACGAAAGGATACTTGTCATAGGAAGTCCGGGTTCGGGAAAAAGTACGTTTTCCCGCAAACTGCAGAAACTGACCGGTCTTCATTTATACTATCTGGATATGATCTGGCACAGGCCGGATCTCACAACGATCTCCAGGGATGAATTTGATGAAAAGCTTTCGCGTATCCTTGAACAGGATGAATGGATCATTGACGGCAACTATCAAAGAACACTGCCACTCAGACTTCAAAGATGTACGAGGATCTTTCTGTTCGACCTCCCGGTGCAGCAGTGTCTTGAAGGAGTAAAAGCAAGGATCAATCAGAAACGGGAAGACATGCCATGGATCGAAACGGAATTTGATCCGGAGTTCATGCAGTACATAAAGGACTTTCCAAAAGATCAGCTTCCAAAGATCTATGAGCTGCTTGAAACATATAAAGGATCCAGGCAGATCACGATCTTTCATTCCCGGAAACAGGCGGATGAATGGTTATCAGATAAAGGATACAAAGGGGAATTATGAGCGAAAAAGAGAAGATGATCGCCGGGGAACTTTACGATCCCTCCGATGAAGAACTGTGCGCCTTGCGCATCAAAGCACGCAAGCTGGCCCGCAGATACAACCAGATCGACGAAGATGAACCTGAAAAAATGAATGCGGTATTGAAGGAACTTCTCTGCAGCAGCAAGGAACTGCCGGCTCTTCAGTCACCGATCTATTTTGACTATGGTTTCAATACGAGTTTCGGAAAATTTTCCGGTGCCAATTTCAACTTCACCTGTCTGGATGTATGTCCTGTACATATCGGAAACAATGTGATGATCGGTCCCAACGTCACACTTGCTGCGCCAATGCATCCTCTGCTGAGTGAAGAGCGGAATGTGATGAAAAAAGAGGATGGGGCTTATTATAATCTTGAATACGCAAAGCCGATCGTGATCGAAGATAACTGCTGGCTGGCGTCCAATGTGGTCGTCTGCGGCGGTGTGACCATCAAAGAAGGTTCGGTGATCGGTGCGGGCAGTGTCGTGACAAGAGACATTCCGCCACACAGTCTTGCGGCCGGCAATCCCTGCAAGGTGATACGGACGCTGAGCGAAGCCGACCATATGAAAGACTTTCCGGCAAAGAAGATGTGATGAAAGAGTACGGTTTTGAATATAATGGTCTTATTCAGATCCTGTAAAAGTTGATAGAAAGGCATGTGTATCCCGTTGTTTTGATCAGGGATAAAGGTGAATTATGGATATTTATGAACGACTGATGGAAGAGCTCGAAGAAAGAAACTACATCATCCACAAGGGGGATGAAAAAGGCTATGAATATCTGAAAAAAGAAGGCTACAGCATCGAAGTGCTCAATGATTCGCAGAATGAGGAAGATCATCTGTTCATTGAATACGATGAGACAAAATATGCCTTGTATCTTGCAGGAGAGTTTGAGACCTATACACCGGAATTTGAAGAGGACGTCTATGTCTTTCTCAAGGACATCAAAGACATACTTCAGGGAAAGAAATGCTCTGTGAAACTGTTTTACAATACCGATGATTTCCCGAAATGCATGGCCGGCGGTTTCATGAAGGACAAGGATGTCAGAGGAAAGGACGTCGATGAGATCTTCCGCTATGTCTTCCTGTCAAAGACATTGAAGGACAAGCTCGATGTCAACGGCGGCAGAGCGGATTTCAGCTACTTCGATCCGTCGAAGAACTTTGTGATCGACATCGAAAAGAAAACGAAACACTAAGAAGGATCTGTCGAAGGAGAAAAATATGGAGGAACGCATAAGAAAGCAACTCTCATTTGCCCTGGAGATCGACAAGGAGAAAAACATCTTCCGGCAAACGCATCTGTCTGACCATGGCCGCAGAGAGAATGATGCGGAACATGCCTGGCATATGGCCATCATGGCTTATCTTTTAAGGGAATATGCCAATGAGGAAGTGGATATCTCAAAGGTCATGCTGATGTGCCTGATCCATGACATCGT
>DESX01000058.1:0-8644 GCA_002362065.1 Solobacterium sp. UBA3303 | reverse complement strand
TGATCCATGACATCGTGGAGATCGATGCCGGTGACACCTATGCCTATGATGCGGAAGGTCTGAAGACGCAAAAGGAAAGGGAAGATAAGGCCAAGGAAAGGATCTTCTCTTTGCTGCCGCAGGATCAGAAGGATGAGCTCATCGCCTTGTTTGATGAGTTTGAAGCCTATGAAACTGCCGAATCCAAGTATGCCCATGCGATGGACAACCTGCAGCCGCTCATCCTCAACAATTCCAATGAAGGCGGCGACTGGAAACAGCATGGCGTCAATGCGGCGACCATCTATGGAAGACAAAACAAGACAAGGCTCGGTTCTGAAAAACTGTTTGAAGTGACCGATGAGATCATTCAAGAAAATATAAGAAAAGGAAATCTTCCGGAATAAATAAAGGCGATGTTTGATGCATCGCCTATGCTTTTTTCTTGGGCTTTCCCACCAGCGCAAAGAGTTCGGTGAGGAAGCGGTTCTTGTTTTCTTTTCTCTCTTTCAAGCCATCCATGACGCCTTTGTTGTAGACGGCAGAGAGCTTTTCGATGTCCATGCCAAACGCATCGTGCAGCATGTTGAAGATATCGACCGGGATCGTAAGATCGAGTATGTCGAGGTGCTTGCCATTGTATCTTCCCAGGCCATACATCTCGATGTTGGCTTCGATGTCGGAGACATTTTTGCCTAAGGAATCGATGAACTGTTTGATGCGCATCTTTGACAGGCGGTTGTAGATCACTCTGATCAAAGAGGAGATCAGAAAGGCAAAGATGAACACCATCGGCAGTGAGAAGGTCGCCGGTATCCATTGGGCAAATTTGTAGAAGTCGTTCCAGCCGCCAAGTTCAACGCCAAGCAGGATGGCGTTGTACTGATAGAACAGCGCATAGATGAAAAACGGAGACATGCCGATCAGTGAATCATTGACACTCAAAGTCCGGTCGATCTCCACTGAGAAGAATAAGGCCAGAGACAGGATCGGACAGACCACATGCATCCAGAAGTTTGGTCCGCCAAAGGCCGTTTCAGGACCGGACGAAAGGTAGATGAACGTGAAGGCAAAGACCATCGTGATGGATGTGCAGCAGGCCCCGGCATACTGAAACAGCGTGACCCACTTAGGAAGCACGAAGCGCTTCTTGCGGATGCCTTCGATCGCATACGGGATCATGAAGGCGGCACCCAGTGATGACAAAAGCGCAGAGTTGACGGTGAAATAGTTTAAGAAGGTATAGGCCTCATCTTCGGCTTTGACGATGTACTGGTTGATCAGTCCATCGGAGATGGCTCTGAAATTTAGGTAAACAACCAGGATACCGGCAGCTAAGGCAATGATGCTTCTTCGCTTGTAGAGGGTGATCATGTAGCTGCGCTTTGGCCGGATCGAAGCCTTGCGCTCCGGTTTTTTCAATACGATCTTATGTGCAGATACGCATGGTCCAAGATAAGTCAACTCAGATCTTCCGATGATGAAGAAGAAGACTGCTTCCATAAAGATCAGACCGTAAGTGGTTGGAATATCGAGCTTGAAGCTTCGGTAAAACTTGAGCTTCATGAAGATGTGCACACTGTAGCCGATGATAAAACAAAGGATGGACAAAGTGCCTTTAAAGGCATTCTCCATGAGACGGCCGTTTGTAAAGCCAAGGATGGCGGAAAGAAGCGCAAATGCGATATAGATATAGGAATATTTCCTCTCCCAGACCAGGTCGTAGATCTCTGTAAGATCATAGAGCGGGATGAAGGCTTTATAAGCTTTTCTGTCCGTCTTTTTTAGGATCAGGTATATACCATAGAATTCCATGCACAAAAGGATGACCGCGACGGAAATGATCACAGTCTGTAATTGGCGGGGGTAAACGATCATCTTGATGATCGTGTAAATGAGAAATATGATATCCATAATACTAAATCAATCTTATCACAACGAAAAAAGGATGAACTTTGAAGTGATGATGCAAAGTGACAAAAGAAGGGAAAAATACTCTATAATAGAAATAGGTTTATGGAATACAGAAAACAATGAATAAGGAGGATCATAAATATGGAAATCACTAAGATCTTAAAAGATAAAACCTGCACATTCAAACTCGAAGGACGTCTCGATACCCTGACTTCTCCGCAGCTCGAAGATGCACTCAAAGAAGTACCTGAGGACGCTGAACAGCTCGTGCTCGATCTCAAGGACCTTGAATATGTCTCTTCAGCAGGCCTGCGTGTCTTCCTGAATGCACAGAAGAACATGGCGGGCAAAGGTGAGATGATCCTTCGAAACGTCAATGACGAGATCATGGATGTTCTCGAAATGACCGGCTTTACCCAGATACTGACGATCGAAAAAGAGTAAGTTATGACACAGGCAATGGAATACAGAAGTACGGATCCAGAAAAAGCCTGTATCGTTGAAAGAGAATTTGAGGCTGTCGATGAACAGCTTCATGATGTACTGGGTTTTCTGGAAGAAGAACTGGAAAAACACGGTGCCGGAAGAAAGCAGATGATGGCCTTGTCTCTGGCGATGGAGGAAGCATTCGTCAATGTGGCACATTATGCCTACGAGGGGATGGAACCGGGGAAAGCCTGGGTATCTTTGTCCTTTTATGATGATCAGCTCACCATTACATTAAAGGATACGGGCATACCATTCGATCCGATGGCCAATGAGGATCCGGACATCACGATGTCTGCAGAACAAAGAAAGATCGGCGGACTTGGCATCTTTATGATCAAGAAGTCGACCGATTCCTGCAGCTATGAAAGAAAAGATGGTTATAACATCCTGAAGATGAATAAGGCGATCCGATGATCGCCTTATTAAATGGTTCAAATAATTATCTTGGGCGGTTCTTTATGCCCCAGTCGCAAAGCTTATCCAGAACTTTGACAAGAGAGTGGCCTCTTTTGGTCAGAGAGTATTCGACTTTCGGCGGGATCTGCGGATAGACTTTGCGGATGATCAGATCGTCCTTTTCAAGCTCCTTGAGATTGGAAGACAATGTCTTGTCGGCGACATTCTTGAGATATCTTTGCATCTGATTGAAGCGGACCGGTTCATACTCCATCAGACAGTAAAGGATGATCGGCTTGTATTTGCCGGAGATCAGAGAGAGGGTATAGGAATAGCCTGTATCGTTGAAGTCTGCGGTTTCGATCTTTCTTGTCATATAACTTACCTAAATGTAAGTACCTAATAATAATGTAGGTACTTGATATAATTACTGCTTAAATGGTATCATCCGCTTGTAAGAGAAACAAGAGAAAAAGGAGAAAGAAGATGAAAAAAGATCTTGGTGTAGCAGCAGCAGTTTATCCGATGCCTGTATTGATGGTTGCGGCTTATGATGAGAATGAAAAAGTCAACGTTATGAACGTTGCCTGGGGCCAGATCGCCGATGATGACAAGATCATCCTGTTTATCGGTGAAGGCAAGAAGACCTGGCTAAATATCCTTTCTTCCAAGGCATTCACAGTTGCCCTGGCAGACAAGGACCATATGGATGTTGCGGACTTCTTCGGCATCGCATCCGGAAACCGCATCGATGACAAGTTCGAACGTACCGGCTATCACGCAGTCAAGAGCGACAAGGTCAATGCGCCGATCATTGAAGAATTCCCGGTCGTCATGGAGTGTGAACTTCTTGAACATCTGAAGGACGAATACGTATCAGCGATCGTCGGAAAGATCGTCAACGTCAAAGCGGACGAAAAAGTCCTCGATGAAAAAGGCAAAGTCGATGTCGCGAAGACTAATGCGCTGATCTTCGACCAGTTCAGAAGCGGTTATTATGTGACAGGCGAAAAGGCCGGACAGGCCTGGAACGCCGGCAAAGACATCAATCTGAGAAAATAGGAACGGATCACTCTTTGATCAGATCTGATACGAAAGAAGCAGCAGAAACACGTTTTAAAGGGGTACATGATCGATGATTGTGTAACCCTTTTTCTTTGCAGAATTCAGATTTTACATTTTGAATCTGTCAAAAAACGCTACAATGAAATTAAGAGGATATGACTTACGCACAGTTCATGATAAACGTTGCGATCGACTGTTTTGGTGCCGCAATCAGTGTACTGGGGCTGCTGGCGTCGATCATCGCATCCAGGATCAATCATCTGGTGAAGCGTTACTTCATCATTCTTTTTATTTGTCATCTGGTCTATGTCTTATCCAATCTTGTCGCTTTGATCTTCAGGGGCGTACCGGGGGATCTTTCAAGAGTGATCCTTTATATCTCCAATTTCGGTGAATTCCTGTTTTCGGCTTTGATGGCGTACTGGGTATCCAACTATATGGTGGATATTTCTGTGAAGGATGAAAACAAGATCGCAAAGCTGAAGATGATCTTCAATATACTGATGAGCATCCACATCGTCGCTTTGATCATCTCGCAGTTTACCGGCCTTTATTATGTCATCGATGCAGACAACATCTATCATCGAAGACCTTTATTCCCGCTGTCCTTTGTCTGGGCCGGCATCATGTTATTGATCGACATGAAGGTGATCATCGACAACATGGGCTCGCTTTCAAGAAAACAGATCGTCGGCTTCTGGGCGTATCTGATCGCGCCGTTTGTCGGTATCATCATTCAGACATTCGTCTACGGTATCGATTTCCTGGTGGCCATGACGGTACTGGCCGGTATCTTCATGTTCATGCTGGTATCGCTGGATCAGACGGAACGCAATGTTGCCAAGGAAATGGAAAACGAAAACATCAAGGCCTCATTATTGCTGGGGCAGATCTCGCCGCACTTCATCTTCAATTCTCTGATGACGATACAGGATCTCTGTTACACCGATCCGAATATGGCAGCCGACAGTATCGGCAACTTCGCAGTCTACCTTCGCCACAACATGGAAGATCTCACGATCAATGAGATGATCCCGTTTGAAAAGGAACTCGGTTTCATCGAAGAGTACGTGCGTCTTGAAAAAATGGATCCCGACCGGGAATTCGATATGGAGTACCAGCTCGAAGAAAGAAGCTTCGTCATACCGACTTTGACTTTGCAGCCGGTCGTGGAAAATGCGATCAACTATGGTGCTTTGACCTGCAAGGAAAAACGGGGCAAAGTCATCCTTCGCACAAGGAAAGAAGGCGATGCGATGATCGTCACGGTCTGGAACAATTTTGAAGGAAAGCGTTCGGTCACGGCAGGTCAGAAAAAACACCGCAGTATTGCGACCGAAAACATCAAATCAAGGTTAAAATATTTCTGCAACGGCACTTATGAGATCCATATCGGTGAGACCGATGCGATCGCTACGATCCGTCTGCCTTTGAATAAAGTCATAGGAGGACCTGTGCATGAGAACACTGACGATCGATGACAGGCGTTCCGTCATCAACATGATGCTGAGACTTCTCGAGAAGATCGATCCGGAAGGCGAACACATCGGAACGACCGAACCCGACAAGGCTTTGAAGGTGCTCAAAGAAAAAGAAGTGAGCGCCGTTTTTGTCGATGTTGAGATGCCGAAGATGAACGGGATCGAACTCGCCAAGCGCATGCAGGAGATCGATCCGGAGGTCAACCTGATCTTTATCACCGGCTATCAGGAATATATGCCGGATGCCTTTGAACTATATGCCAGCGGCTATCTGATGAAACCGATGGATGAAGAGGATGTGCGCAAATCACTTGAGCACCTGCGCTATAAGAATGATAGAATTAAAACATCGGCTGTCAAGGTGCAGTGTTTCGGCAATTTTGAAGTTTTTGTCAATAACGTGCCGATGCTGTTCCACCGTTCCAAATCCAAGGAATTATTTGCCTATCTGATCGACCGCAAGGGAGCAGTGTGCACCAACGACATGATCATCGGCAATCTCTGGGGAGACAAGCCTCTGACGGAGTCTTTGAAGAGCCTTCAAAGGACGGTCATCTCCGAGATGATCAAGGACTTTGAACTGATCAAGATCGAAGGTCTGTTCACCAAATCGAAGAACGGCATTTCCGTCAATACGGAGAAGGTGGACTGCGATTACTACAGGTATCTTGAAGGCGATGAAAAAGCGATGCGCAAGTTCAAGGGTGAATATATGACCCAGTACGAATTTGCGGAAGAAACAAGAAACAATCTGTTGAAGAATTATTGAGTGAGACTATGAAGATCGAAAAAACGTATTACGAAAACATCCTGACACTTCGGCCATATGGGCGTATCGATGCATTAAATTCCGAAGAATTCGGAAAGATACTTCTCGATGCAGTAAATGAGAATCCGAACCTGATCATCGATATGAGCGAGACCGAATACATCTCGTCTTCCGGACTGAGGTGTTTTCTCTCTGTAAAGAAGAAGATCGCAGACAGGGGTGCTTTCTCGATCGTCAATGTCAATGACGATGTTTATGATGTCCTGGAGATGACGGGTTTTACCGATCTTTTCCATATCGAAAAAATGAACGAAGATCCAAAGGATATCAGGGTCATCTTCTTCGATATCGATGGAACACTGCTTTCCCACAAGAGCGGCAAGGTCCCGCAAAGCACGATCGATGCGATCGCCAAGATACAGAAGAAAGGCATCAAGATCGTCGTTGCGACCGGCAGGGATATCGTCGAAATGAAGAAACTGCCGCTTGACGGCATCCATTTCGATGGCTATCTGACATTAAACGGCAATATCTGTCTCGATGAAAAAGAACACATGTTTGCAGGCAATGAGATCGATGCAGGGGAAGTGGAGATCTTAGTCTCCATATTCAAGGCGGGAAGGATCCCGTTCGTGCTGATCGGCGAACACAAGCGCTACATCAACTACGTGGATGATATCGTCATCCAGACCCAGGAAGCGACCCATGGCACCATCCCGGATATCGGGGAATATCATGGTGAAAAGATCTACCAGTGTCTTTCCTTCGTTGATAAGGGCACAAGGGAAAAACTGGAGAATCTGCTCGACAAGTGTTCGATCACCTCATGGAATGATACCGGTATCGACATCATCGCAAAGACCGGCGGCAAGGCAGCCGGCATTCAGAAATTTTTGGATAAGGAAAATATCCGCCGCAGCCAGACCATGGCCTTTGGCGATGGAGAAAACGATAAGACGATGCTGAAGTATGCAGGTATCGGCGTTGCCTTGGGCAATGGCGTGGAGTCTTTGAAGCTCGATGCCGATTATGTCACCAGCGATATCGATGACAATGGCGTGCGCAATGCTTTGATCCATTTCGGCTTGCTGGGAGAAGATGAATGAAGTACATCGGCCTTGACTTAGGGTCGGTGACCTGCGGTATCTCAAGATCGGAGACCGGAAGGATCGCTCAGCCGGTAAAGACGATCCGCTTTCATCCAGATGACTACGATGAAGCGATCGACAAGATCCTTGAATTATTAAAAGAAGAAAAGCCCGGCCTTGTCGTGATGGGCTATCCTTTGCTGCAGAATGACGATGAAGGTCCGAGAGCCAAATTATCCAGGGAAGTCGGTGAGATCATCGAACAGGAATCCGGCATCAAAGTGGTCCTGCAGGATGAGCGCAATACGACCAAGGATTCCGAGGAATTTCTGATCGCTGCCAACGTCTCGCGGAAAAAACGCAAGAAGGTCATTGACCAGCAGGCAGCTGTCCGGATCTTACAGTACTATCTCGACCGGGTAAAAAAAGAAGAAGCGCTATAAGCGCTCCAGTTTCTGAGTTACAAGTTTTATATACTCATCGGTAAATCGTTTCGCATCAACGTCCAGAGCCACTCTGTGACGTTTTTCTTTTAAATTGAGTTCGCCGAAGGTACCGATGGTCCTGCCGCTTTCCTCGGCAGTGAGGTTGCAGGAAAACCAGTTCGTGATGATCGAAGGATCCTTTGCGGCAAAGGCAGCCAGCGGATCGTGCATCGCACCGCCCGTCTCTTCGCCGCCCAGTTCATGGACATAGTAGAAATGGGCGATACCGTAAAGAGCTTTTCCAGCCTGATTGATCCTCTTCCAGTGGTCGATGTCTTTGACTCTGAACAAAGTCTTCCATGTCACATCAAGGGGAATGATCGAAAGATGCAGGGATGATCCAAAGGCTTCCTTTGCGGACAGCGGGTCGGATCCGATATTGGCTTCCGCATAGATCGAACGGTTTCCGGTCACCGTGAGTGCCCCGCCCATGATCGTGATCTCACCGGCAAGCTTCATCGCTTCTTCGTCTTTCCTGATGCAGTCAGCAAGATTGGTCAAAGGGCCAACGAAGACTAAGCGAAGTTCATCCTTGTATTTCCTTGCGCTTTCGATGATGAAATCGACAGCGCTTTTTTCTTCCGGCTTGTTTTTTGGTGTGCCGAGGTCGACATCGCCGATCCCGTTATATCCATGGATCAAAGGGGACTTATTGCTGCGGACGTAAGAACCTTTCCCATAGGCATGCTCTGCGCCTTTATAGACTTTGACATCTTCTCGATGAAACAGTTCAAGGATCGAAAGGGAATTCCTTGCAGCGGAATCCACATCGATATTGCCGAAGACAGAAGTGATGCCAATCAGTTCGATGCCCGGATCGGAAAGGATGTAGGCAATCGCCAGGGCATCGTCAACACCGGTATCGCAGTCGATGATCATTTTTATCTTGTCCATAATTTTTCTCCTGTTTGCCTTCAGTATACTACAAAGAAAAAGCGCAAAGGAAAAGACCGTTTTGAACTGCCCCACCGAAAGTGG
>DESX01000002.1 GCA_002362065.1 Solobacterium sp. UBA3303 | reverse complement strand
GCTCAACTGTCCACTAGGACGAAATAAAATGTGTGGGAATGAATCCCACACATATCAGAATAATCACTTTTATCTTGAAGAATACCAAGCGTTGACTTCATCAGTAATCTGCTGACCGCCAAGTTTCAGCCAGTTTTCAACAAATATATCAAATTCATCTATTGAAGCAGTTCCAATGATAATCTTTGTAAACGTCTCTAATGCAATTGTTTTTTAGTTATTATTATTCTTTCATGTTTTGCATCATAATTTTATTTGCAACATTATTGAATCATATGGGTGGTATTTTGAAACATAAATGGTATGGTTTATCAATGTTTCATTAGGGTATTACTTATCATAATACTATCGAGAAATCTTGTTTCGTTTTTTGTGCAGCAAATTCTTAAATTCTGATATGTAATTGCTTAAAAACAGAATCCATACGAATTCTGTCTTTCAATAAATTTTTTCAGATTGTTATCAGGGAAGATCATCATAGGTAATGACCTGAATATCATTTTTCACAAGCCAGTCCTTGGTTTCCTGGGCGATGCACATAGCGACTTCTTTCGGTCTTGGCAAAGTCATAGATGAGATATCGAGGATCGGCTGATCAAGATAACCAGGATGGCAGACAAACATCAGATAGCCGTTTTCTCCATAATCTTTTAAAGCATATTTCTTTAATGATTCAAAAGGATCATAATCAGGATTCATGGAATCCATCGCATTGTAAAGATAGGAGCTGCGGAACTTTGTCGGACCGTTGAAGTTCATACCCAGATAATCGCAACCATGTCTTTCTGCTACAATCTGCAGACCTTTGAAAAAGTTTTCGGAAGCAACCGCATGGCCTTCAAAATAATGCGGTTTATCTCCCGTCAGTTTCACAAAGGCTTCATACTGCGCTTCGATCTCGATGATGACTTCATCCAAGTCCACAAAATCAATGCCTTCCTTGAAAGATGCACGATATGTTTTTGAACTCTTCAAATTCCCCTTTTCATCACAGATACTAGGGATAAGTTTTGGATCTGATAAAGGCTTGCCGGCACAGATATTGGTGTGCAAACCAAAACATAAAGGCAGGTCTTTTACCAGATCATAGCCGTGTTTGGTCGCCGGCATATTAGTCATAATACCAACGGAACGGATGATACCATCACGGCAGGCTTTTTCTATGCCGTAATTGACGCCTTCGGTAAAACCCAGATCATCGGCACGTACGATTATTTTTTTCATTGTGAACCTCCTAAGAAAAAAGGCAGCGGTCATCCCACTACCTTTAAGATAGCTTATTTAGGCTGTTTCTGAATAGCTGGTTCATTCTTGTCGAAACCGAAGAAGTAAACCAACGCAGCTGTGCCGAACATGGCAATTGCCGCAGCGATCAGAGAATTGACCAGATTAGCTGTACCACCCTGAACATAACCCAATACTGATAAGAAGTTGGTAGCACCGAGCATGTAGACTGTGACATGAGTCAGACCGGCATATAATCCGGCAAGAGCACCGCCAATGAACAGGCAGATAAACGTCTTAGTATATTTCATACCGATACCATAGAGAACAGGTTCGGTAACACCACCGACAAATCCGGAAATGAAGTAACCACCGGCCAGGGCTTTTTCTTTCTTGTTCTGCAATCTCAGGAATGCACCTAAAGCCATACCGAAGGCTGCCCAGGTCGCACATCCACCGGCGACCATGACACATGAATCAGGATTGCCTGCAAGTAAGTTCATGATACCAGGGATCAGGATTACGGAATGCATACCGGTCATGACCAGGAATTCCCACAGACCACCGATTAAAGCACAAGCTACGAAACCTCCGTGAGCTGCCATCCAGTTCAGGAATGCACCTACATAATCACCGACGATCTTGCCGATAGGAGCAGCGATCCATAAAGCAATCGGAACCGTGATAAACATCGTCAGGAAAGGAACGAAGATCGTTGATAATGAATCAGGAATAACTTTTTTCAGGAACTTTTCAATATAGTACAAGATTGCTACACAGACGATGACAGGCAGAACTGATGAAGAGTAATCAACCAGTCTGATTGCGATACCGAATACTCTGAACGGTTCACCGGCTGTAACGATACTGATAAGTCCCGGAGCAACCAGGATACCACCCATGTATAAGCCGAGCATCGGTGAAGCACCGATTTTCTTGGCAGCTGCATAACCGATATAGATAGGCATGTAGTAGTAGCCTGCATCATATAAGAAATCAAACAGTTTGTACAGATCGGAATCTGCTCCATAAACTTTAAGCAGATCACAGAATACAACATTGACAGTCTTGAACATGGCCGCAGCGATCATGATCGGGATCAGCTGTGTCATAGTGCCTGATAAGTAATTCAGAACATTTTTGAAACCTGATTTGACAGTCAGTTTTTCTTTTGGAGCGTCAAGATTTTCATCAACAGAGCCACCGGCCGCAACACCCATTCTGACTACTTCGTCATATACTTTAGGTACAGACTGACCGACGATGACCTGATACTGACCACCGGCACGAACAGTCCCAATGATACCGTCGATACTCTTAACTGCATCGTCATTTACCACTGACTCATCTTTTAAGGTAAGTCTGAGTCTGGTCATACAGTGTGAAACATTAGTAACATTGTCCTTGCCGCCTACAGCTTCGATGATCTGAGCGGCTTTTTCCGCATTTACATTTGCCATATTTTTCTCCTTAGTTTTTCTATATCTTCACAGCCACGCGTAAGCTGTTACGACCTTAGTTGTTGCGATCTGTGAGTCTGTTGATATGAAGCATCAGATAAAGCATTTCTTCATCATTGATCTCCATACCCGTCTGCATCTTCAGATACTCACAGACATCTTTTGTACACATATACACATCCGGATACTTTTCCTTCATGATTTCAAACATCTCGACATTTTCCGAATTCAGAGGCTGATCATCGATCCTCTGCAACAGATATTTCAGATGCGTCTCAAAGCGATAGGCATTGAACCCTTCTCTGTTGATCTCAATGGACAGATCTTCACAGATGATCTTCATGACGCGGTCATCGATCTCTTCAAAACTGACTTCTCTTTGTGAGTGATGTGAACTCTCTTCCGATTCGACAATATGCATCGCAATGATCGATCTTTCATCTTTCGGCAGGTTGATGCCAAACCGTTGGTTTATATGATGCCAGGCCCAATCTCCGACTTTGTATTCAGCATCATAATTGAATTTGATCTCATTACTTAGTTTCATCGGCACATAGACTTTGTTTTTATATCTTTCGATCGCAAAGTTTATGTGATCGACCAGAACATAGTAGAGATAATCGCCGATGTCCTTATTTATATGAGCTCTGGCATAATCAACGATCTCGACCGCGATTGCAATAACCTTTTCATCCGCCTCATCAAACATCATGATGTGCTCTTTTTTGACATCATAAAAGGTCCTGTCTACCTTGGACAAATCGTTTAGTTCATATGGCATCTCAAGAAAACCGATACCCTTGCCGAAAGCGACAAGATTTCTGCCATCATCATCCTGTGCTAAGGCGACATTGTTGTTGATTTTTTTTTATTATTTTCATAAAATAAAAACTCCAACCAAAAACATCAATCTCAGAAACAATATATCCAAGGTGATGCCTCCAGTCGGAGTAACAATCCTTTTTGCATCTATATTATGCATGATTAGGAAAACGTTGTCAACAGCAAATCCTCTTTTGTTTTCAATATAAGTTAATAAATATTTGTTTGGTTTTTAAATTCTCAAACATATTTTTTCTCAGTATCATAAGTACCGTATGACTCCACCCATACGATATATTTCTGCTCCAGAGTCTATGTTTCATATGGATGCCTTTTGAAACATGATCTGGCATGTATATTTAGGGTACTCCTGCTGTCCTTGTCTGTTTTCTGATATGGTCAAATATTTCTTTTCCTGTATTCCGACGGCGTTATGCCGTTGTTTTTTGTAAAGACCTTATAAAAGTAAGAAAGATTGGTGAAGCCGCACTCTTGCGCGATCATATCAACCGGTTTATCCGTGCTGATCAGCAGCGACTTGACTTCTTCCAGCTGCCGGTTCCTTTTGAGTTCGAGGAAGGTATAGCCTGTCTTTTTCTTAATCAGATTGCTGAAATAATTGTAATTATAGCCGAACTGTTCCGCGATCTTCTTCAGATCGCAATCAGCATAGTGATCCTGTATCTCTTTCATGATCGTTGCCAGAACGATATCGTCCTTGCTGGAAAACTCCGTATCGTTAGAACGATATGTCTCGTTCACCAGCTGTAGGAACATCAGACGGATGTATTCTTCCATGATCGAACCGTAATTCTCTTCCCTAACACCGAAATACAGATAGAAGATCGTCTGCATCACCATGTCAATCATCGGGTTGTCTCTTTTCCGAAAGACGATGTAGTTGTTTCTTTCCCTGTTCTTCAAAAGAGAGTCGAACAGAAAATCGAACAGAAGATGACGGTTGTCGTTGTATTTGGTCAGAACATTGCGGTAATAGCGTTCTTTCATCGCAAAATTGACCACGATATCGTCTTCGCTTTTATACTCTGCACCATGAATGACGTCCGGTTCCAGAAGAACGATGTCCCCTTTGTTCAATGTGATCTTCTTTCCGTTGATCGTATACTTCGAGGATCCGCTGTAGACATAATTGAGCTCAAGATATCTGTGCTTGTGAGCAGGCAGAATCGTGAATCTGCTTTCCTTGAAGATCAGCAGATCGTTGCCGACCATGTCATCGGTAAAATCGAAGAGATAGACCTTTTCGCCATTGATCATCTCATACTGCAAGGAATCGTATCGCTTGCTGAGCTGTCCCGGATGTTCCAGATGCCAGGCTTCCGATCTTGAGTTTTCTTTAAAAAATTCATCCAGTTCGGGAAAATAAATCATTTTCATTTGTCTTTATTATATTTCAAAAGGAAGGCCGAAATGACCTTCCTTGTTGGCATATTTACGCCTTTCTGTTCAAGACCTTATTCATGACCGGAACAAGCAGGAATGCTGAGACGAATGTTGCAACGGCAGCGACCAGCAGCATCGTCAGATCTCTTCCGGCATTGCTTCCTAAGAACGAAGGGATCGCGAAGATGTTCGGCCAGACAAAGGCATAGCCCTTGATCCCGAACAGGACACCCAGGAATCCGCCGATACCGTTACCGATCATTGCCGCAAGCATTGAAGCACGTTCCTTGACCATGACCGCATAGAGCGCCGGCTCGCTGACACCGACAAAGGCCGTAAGACCCGTTTCGGCAGCGATCGTTTTCATCTTCTTGTCTTTCGTGAAGAAGGAAGTTCCCAAAGCCGCACCGGCTTCAGCCAGGTTGTGCCAGAATTCGATCGCCAGAACAAGCGAACCGCCGAACTCCGTGATCTCCAAGATCTCAAGCGGAGCCAGAGACTGGTGCAGACCCGTCAGAGTCATGACCGGCATCAAAGCACCGATGACAAGACCGCCGATCGGACCGACCGTATTCATCAGCCACTGGAAGACGATCGCCAGTAAGTTGGCACCCCAGTTGGCAAGCGGAGCGATGACTATGAAGGTGACCACAGAAGTCACAATGACCGATAACATCGGGACCAGGATGGACTTCAGCGCTTCGACCTTGATGACACGGTTGAAGAATCTGTAGACATAACTTAATAACAGGACACCCAGTAAAGCCGGGAAGATCGTAGACGCATAGCCGTACATCGGAACATTCAATCCGAAGAACGTGAGCTGTTCGCCGGCATTGACCATATTGACATAATCAGGATAGACCAGTGCACCGGCAACGATGAGGGCAAGGCCCTGATCGACTTTGAATCTTCTTGCCGCAGAGATTGCGACCAGGATCGGCAGGAAGTAGAACGCCACATCACCAACAAACCATAGCAATGTCCACCAGCCTTCTTCACCGGTACAGATACCGATCGTCGAAAGAAGGACCAGGAGCACCTTGACCATACCTGCGGCACAGAAAGCTGGGATGATCGGTGCGATGATGCCGGACAGGGTATCGACGATCTTCTTACCGAAAGAAACATTTCCTTTTGTTTCTTCTGCGGCATCGACCAGATCGGAATCGATGTTCATCTTGGAACCGTAGTCCTTTTCGATCTGACGGAAGACATCTTCAACATCGGCACCGATGATGACCTGTCTCTGGTCACCGGATACGGCATAGCCTTTGACGCCTTCGACATTTTCGATGGCTTCCTTATTGATCTTCGAATCGTCATTTACGACGAATCTGAGTCTGGTGATGCAATGTGATAATGATCTTACGTTTTCAACGCCGCCGATGTTCTCAATGATCTCGGCAGCCGATTTCTTTATATCCTTCATTCCTATAATTCCTCCCCTTGTGTCTCAATAAAGTGTTTATACCAGTGGAACGAATCCTTTCTGATCCTTTCCCCTGTTCCGTTTCCGTCATTGTCCAGATCGACATAAATGACTCCATAGCGCTTATCCATCGTCAATGGACCGCAGGAAACGATATCGATGAAGCCCCACATCGTATAACCGAAACACTCAACACCATCATCCATTGCCTGGCCGATCGCCTTGAAATGTTCCCTCAGATACTCGATACGATAATAATCATGGACTGTACCATCCTCCAGTTTGTCAAAAGCGCCTAAGCCGTTTTCGGCAATGAAGATCGGTTTCTCATAACGGTCATAGAAGCGATTCATGCAGATCCTCAAGCCCTGCGGATCGATCGTCCAGCCGAAGTCGCTCTTCTTCAGATACGGATTGACATAGACCGAACCGGCCATATTGCCCGTCGTGACCTCAAAGTCTTCCGAAACGCTGGCGATCATCGATGCATAGTAAGAGAACGAAACGAAATCGACAGTGTTGTTTTTCAGTATTTCCTTGTCTTCTTCCGAGATCTCCAGTTTCACGTTCAGCTTATCAAAAAGCCTGAATGCATAATTCGGATAATGACCTCTGGCCATGATGTCCGTATAGAACCAGTTGGAATTGCGGATGTCATTGATCTCCTGCATGACATCATCCGGATTGCATGTGCCCGGATAGATCGTGAACGCAGCGATCATGCTTCCGACATTGTAAGTACCGGCTGTTTCATGGATGTATTCCACCGCCTTGGCATTGGCAATGAACTGATGATGCAGACATTCAAAGATCGTCTGATTGATATTCTCTTCTTCCTCACCGATGATGCTGATGCCGTCCCAATGTCCGAATCTTGCGGCATTGATCTCATTGAACGGGATCCAGTAGTCGACGACATCTTTGAAGTTATCGACCATCGCCCTTACATAATTCATGTAGAAATCGATCGTCTTCCGGTTCTTCCACCCGCCATAGTTTTCTACCAGAGCTACCGGCATATCGTAGTGACAGATCGTAAGCAGGATCTTGATGTCGTTCTTCTTCAGTTCATCGAACATCGCCCGGTAGTACGCCAGACCCTCTTCATTCGGTTTTTCCTCATCGCCGTACGGGAAGATCCTCGCCCAGCAGGAAGAGGTACGGAATACTTTGATCCCCAGTTCCTTGAACAATGCGATATCCTCTTTGAAACGATGATAGAAGTCGATGCCTCTTCTTAACGGATAATGCTCCGTTCCCTTATCGGCGATCGCCGCATTGAGCCTTTCTCTTGTGATGTCCGATGCATAGGCATTGACGTTATAGATCGTGTCAAAATCCCAATTGGAATCAAAGTACCGGCAATCCTGTGTGCTCAGGCCTTTGCCACCTTCATCAAAGCCGCCGTCAGCCTGCGAACAGGCGATCGCACCACCCCACAGAAAGTCTTTCGGAAATTTCATTTCACTGCCTCCTCAAGCAATAATGGCCATTTACAATTCAAATTATATGGAGCAGAAAATCTTTTAATAATGCCTGTTTTTTAGAATGATACTGTCAATTTTACAGATAATTGTTCATCTGTTGACTTCCAGTTGATTGTATACAAGTAGTAAACATTTTCATAAAAATGTAATCATGGAAAAGACTTCCGTTATATAATCCGAAGTCTTTTTTATTAAAATGGAAATAGAAAGACAATCGGAGTTTGTCGGGATGAACGTTGGAGCATAAACCGGAAGTTAATCGTACAAACCTGCTAATATCTGTCAAGCCATATTTTGAATTTTTAAATAAAACAGTTAATCCACGACAAAAAGGCCAGATAATAGATCTGGTTTTTAAAACCAGTGCTGCTCAGCCTTTAGCTTTACTGATTATTTCCTGTTCTCTTGTTCGTTTAAAACTGCAGAGACTTTTGAATGATAGATCCTTAGAAACTTGTTAAAGGCTGCGATCATAGCCACACGATAGGGTTTGCCTTCATTTCTTTTCTTCATGAAGTATTCGCATACCGGATCTCCGGTGTATGAAGATTTGTGCTTGTTTACAGAGTCCATCAGTTCATAGCCAAGCTTTCTGAGATTTGAAGATCCTCTTTTGGAAATGTGTCTTTTTGTCCCGGTAAACTGTCCGGATTGATAGGGTGGGGCATCAATGCCTGCATAGGCGATAAGAGCTTTGGCAGAGTGAAATCTTCTGGGATCACCGATCTCCGCAATGAATCTGGGAGCCAGGGTCTCTCCGATTCCTTTCATGGACAGAACCGTATTATATTCGGGCATATCTTTTGATA
>DESX01000053.1 GCA_002362065.1 Solobacterium sp. UBA3303 | reverse complement strand
GTATCTTTGTCGGTATTTTAGGTATATCGGCACTTCAGACCGGATCGCCTAGAGAAGGTTCCCGTTTTGAAGGAGACCTCGAACCGGCAATTACCGATGAACAGGTCGCAGCTGTTGAAACAAAACTCAATGCCTTGTCTTCCATTGAAAGCATTGAAGTCATCCTGAAGGAAGGCCAGTTAAGGATCTTCATCGATACGGCTGACACCTTATCGGAAGAGCAGATCGACAGCCTGCTGACATCTGCTTACAACGCAGTGAATTCAGAGCTTCCGATCTCGACGTATTTTACAGCGACCGAATCCAAGAAGATGTATGATCTGCAGATCAACATCTATACGACTGCTGAAGCTTCGCCGCTTGGTGATGATAACGGCAGACAATACAAACTGCTTCACAAGAATTCCGCGGAAGAGACCTACGGTATCGATGATCTAGCACACCCGAAAGATCCGGCACTTGCTGCTGAACTTGAAGGTCTGACGGCTCCGGCTGAGACAGAGGGCGAAACGGAATCTGCAGAAACAGAATCCACCGGAGAATAAACTTCATGTCATTCATGAAGTTTTTTAATTTATGAAGAACGAAATTCTGAGATGCAAATGCGTCGACATGTCTGTCGATGGTCAGGGAATTGCCAGAGCAGGGGATCTGGTGGTTTTCGTCAAGGGAATGATCAAAGGCGAAGAAGCTGACGTCAAGATCATTGCCGAGAAGAAGAACTACTCCTTCGGCATCATTGACAAGCTGATCGTTGCATCCCCACACAGAGTTACTTCCGATTGTCCCATCGCCTATAAGTGCGGAGGCTGTGATTACCGGCACATCGATTACAGATACCAGCTTGAGCTCAAGAAGGGCGTTCTGATCAATACATTCCCCGATCTGAATGTGCATGACATTGAAGCCTGCGATGATCCGTATTATTACCGCAACAAGATACAAATCCCTTGTGCCGATCATAAGATGGGCTTTTACCGCAAGTTTTCCAATGACATCGTGGAGTTTGACGACTGTCTGATCGAATCGAAGATCGCCAATGAGATGATCAAAGATCTCAAGGCATTACTGCTGAATACGAAGAAGGAACGCTATATCCGTCATGTCCTGATCAAAGTCGGAAAGATGACAGGGGAAGTGATGCTGGCATTCATCGTCAACAGTTTTGATGTGGATCTGAGTGAGGCCACAACGTTCATGACTTCAAAATATCCGATGATCAGATCGGTCATCATGAATCTCAATGATAAAAAGACCAATGTCATCTTAGGCGATGAAGAAAGAGTCTTGTTTGGCGAAGATCACATCTATGATGAATTTGACGGTATCAAAGTCAGACTGTCTTTGAAATCCTTCTACCAGGTCAATCATGCGCAGATGCTGAAGCTCTATCATCTGGCAAAAACGCTTTCGAATGTGGATGAGAATAAGGATGTTCTTGATCTGTATTGCGGTATCGGTACGATCTCCATGTATATGAGCCGTTTCGCAAGACATGTGACAGGTGTTGAGATCGTAAAACAGGCCATTGAAAACGCAAACGACAACGCAAAAATGAATGATATCTCTAATGTCGACTTCGTTCTGGCAGATGCCGGCAAGGATATGGATAAATACATCAAAGGAAAAGATATCGTCATCCTTGATCCGCCAAGAAAAGGTGTCTCGAAAGAACTGATCGAATCCTTAAAAAAGAATCAGACCAGAAAGATAGTCTATGTTTCCTGCAATCCGGCAACTTTAGCCAGAGACCTGGAATTATTCAAAGACACTTATAAACTCAATGATATCTATCCTGTCGATATGTTCCCGTACACGATACATACGGAATGTGTTACAAGCCTTGATCTGAAATGAAAAAATGCCCGGTATCTGAATATTGCGGCGGCTGTCAATATCAGGGGATCACATATCAAAAACAGCTTGAGATGAAACAAAACTATGCCGATAGACTCTTATCGGGTTTTCATGCTGTGGAAAAGATCATTCCCTGTAAGGAAAGTGAACATTATCGCAATAAGATACAGATATCTTTCGGCTATGATGAACAAAGAAGGATCATCTGCGGCTATTACGCGCCAAATTCACACTTCATCGTTCCGATTCAAGAGTGTATGATCGCTGATGAAAAGATCAATCAGCTCATCAAATCATTAAAACGAATCATTATTAAAAATCACATCTCGATCTATGATGAGCGAAGCCGGAAAGGCTGTCTGCGTCATATCCTGATCCGTACATCAAATCTCAATGAATCGATGGTCGTCTTTGTTACGGGATCAAGAACTTTACAGAAGCAGGATATCCTAGTTAGAGAAACTTTAAGATACAATCCGGAAGTCAAAACGATCGTTCACAACATCAATGAAGTGCCTGTATCCAAAGTGCTGGGCAAAAAAGAATATGTCCTTTATGGGAAAGGCTATATCACAGATGTATTGAATGGCCTCTCCTTTCGCATCTCAGCAGCTTCCTTTTATCAGGTCAATACCTATCAGACAGAAGTACTTTACGCTAAGGCCATCGAACTTGCCGGACTTACAGACAAGGATACTTTGATCGATGCCTATTGCGGGACGGGAACGATCGGTCTTTTCGCATCTTCTTCAGTCAAAAAAGTCATGGGTGTGGAAGTCAATGCATCAGCTTTAAAGGATGCCAGGACCAATTGCCGGATCAATGGCATCAATAACGCCGAATTCATCCTTGATGATGCAGGAAAATACATGGAATCTCTGGCAGAAAACAAAGTACATATCGATGCTGTGATCATGGATCCGCCAAGGAGCGGTTCCGATACACGCTTCATGTCTTCGATGGTAAAACTGTCTCCTGAAAGGATCGTCTATGTTTCCTGCAATCCGGAAACACTGAAAAGGGATCTGCAGTATCTAAAACGCTATTACAGAATAGAAAAAATCCAGCCTGTGGATATGTTCCCATATACAAAACATATCGAAACGATCGTCTGCTTAAAAAATAGGGGTGTTCGGGCCTAAAGAAAACGAAGAACAAATCAAATATAGAAAGCCTGTGATATCAGCATGAAGCCAGGTGTATTGTCACAGGTTTTTTAAAATAATGTTTTTTTAAATTATAAACATGACATATAGCTGACATGTTTGTTTTGATATGATATAAATGAGCTGAAAGAGTATGAAAATCGATCGACTGATAGGCATTTTGTCAATTTTGCTGCAGGAAGAAAAAACGACAGCACCAGAACTGGCGGAAAGGTTTGAGGTATCCCGCAGAAC
>DESX01000036.1 GCA_002362065.1 Solobacterium sp. UBA3303 | reverse complement strand
AAAAATCTGACCAGTCTGTTGTCCATTCATAGATCTCAAGTGCATCAGTCCCGTTTGGAAACAGAGCTTCATTCACTTCTTTGAAATCTTCGGGCTTGTTTCTTCTGCCGTGCACCGGTTCCATCAATGCATACCAGTAAGGAACGGTAGTTCCAAAATTCTCATCATCCGGTTTCCACTTCGCATCATACGAAACGCTGCCATAATAATCGGTCTTCACGATATTCGGACAGTAGAAAAACACCTGTGGATCCACTAAAGAAGCCTTTGCCTTATCGATGTCATAAACCAGAGGCTGCAGTTTATCTGCAAGTTCATCGCCAAACATGATCCGGGCTCTTTCTTTATCCTCTATGCTTAGCTTCACCAGCCATTCAAAGACTACACGCACTGCTTCTCTGTGAGAGTTTATCCCTTCATAAGGCTTGTCATCACTTAACAGATGATAGCTGACTTCACCAACAAGATGATATTCATCATCCGGATCATATCGTTTTATACAGTCATAGAAAATGTCGTTATCTGTTATTTTCATAAGTACATTCCTTCAGATCCCGATCTGTCATTTAAGCAGACCGTACTTTCTGTATTTTTCCAGCATCCATTTATACAGCATCCGATTCCCCTCGTATCGTTTTTGAAAAATACTCAGTATGTCGTGACTTTGCAGGATGTGAATTTCCATTCACCGTTTTCTTTTTTCAAAGAAAACTCATTCCGCAAAGCCCAGTTCGTCTTAGCTCCGCCATAGACGGCCGCAAGCACACGACTTTTCCCGATCATGTGTGCCTCGTCTTTGTTTACCTGTACATCGATCTCATCGTGTACAGCAGAGTAATAATTGAACGTATGATCTTTCAGCCCTTTCAGGAATACGTCACGGCTTTGTCTTACTCCGGTCATATGCAAAAGATAATACGTATCGGCCATCATATCTTTGAGGCCTTCTTCATTTTTTGCGATCATGTATTGCCAGTATCGGCAATAGAGATCTTTTATCGTTTCCGTATCATTCATATCTTCTTTTATTTATCTCTTCAGACAGTTCAATGCGAAATTCACTTCCGCCAGGATGCCGTTTTTCATGCTTTCTTCTTCAAAGATGATCTCCGGATTATGAAGCGGGAAACATCCTCCTGCACCTAAATGTGCGAAGATACAAGGTGCCGCATTGGCATAGACCGCAAAGTCTTCGGCGATCATTTCGCTCTGCCTGTCGGCAAACGGGATACCTGCTTCTTCGCAGGTCTTCTTTAAAAGAGAACATGCTTCTTCATTATTGATCAAAGGCTGTATCAGACGAACGAATTCAAACTCCGCTTCACAGCCATAGGTCTTTGCGGTATTGACCGCCATGGACTTGACCATTGAAGGCAGACTTTCGTAGACATCTTTGTCAAAGCAGCGGCAGGTGCCTTCTATGATCGCTTCCCCGGAAATGATGTTGAAGGCCGTACCAGAATGAAGTGCTCCGATCGTGATGACCAGAGGCTTTTTCGGATCGGTATTCCTGGAAACGATGCTTTGCATATTCATGACGATGGCTGCTGCGGCTATAGTTGCGTCGATGCATTTGTGCGGCATCGCGCCATGTCCGCCTTTGCCGATGACTTTGATCTTGAAGCGGTCGCAGGATGCCCAGTCCGGACCGGCAATGGCCGAGATCTCGCCTGTCGGTCTTAAAGGATCCATATGGATACCCATGCCCATCTTCACATCCTTCATTGCGCCTTTTTCATATAAAAGCTTTGCGCCTAAGCCCGGCTCTTCGCCAGCCTGAAACAGAAAACGGATGGTACCGGCAAAGCTGTCTTTGATGCTGAAGAGCTTTTTCGCTGTTCCAATTAACATCGCCGTATGCAGGTCATGGCCACACGCATGCATATTCTCATTTTCAGAGGCGAAATCAAGGCCTGTCTTTTCTTTGACCGGAAGTGCGTCCATGTCGCCTCTTATCATGATCACATCATTGTTTTCTTTCAATGTGCCTTTGATCTCGGCGATGATGCCGGAATCGCCATAGCGTGTATAAGAAATGCCGCTTTGATCAAGCTCTTCACAGACAAGATCACTTGTTTTTTTCAGATCCATCCCAAGTTCCGGGATCCTGTGAAGTTTCCTTCTGATCCTTACGACTTCCTCAAATTCTTCATTGCTCAATACGATCTTTTCCATAAAGTTACCCGCCTTGCTTCAATTATAACAACAAGCTTTCTTCTTTCACTCCTGACGATTGTTATAATGAGGACGTGAAGACAAAGTTCAAGGCAAAAGACAAGGTCTATATCGTCTCTTCCGAAGGACAGATCGAAGAAGCTCAGGTCGTTAAATATGGCGGTGGTTTTTATACGATCCGTTTTTTAAACGGCGGCGGTATCCGCCTCAGGGAAAGCAGACTCTTTTCAAACAAAGAGGAAGCCACAGCTTCCCTTGCGGGCAGGACATTCATAAACGATGCCCTAAAGCAGAAAGAGCCTGCACAAAAACCCGTTATAAATGAAACTGCCAAAGCAGAAGTTCAGTCACAGAGAAGCGATACCTATAAACAGAAACAGATCATCATCCATGTCGACATGGATGCCTTTTACGCTTCCGTCGAACAAAGGGATGACCCTTCTTTGCTGGGGAAGCCTTTGATCATCGGTGCCCTGCCGCATGAGAGAGGTGTCGTTTCCACCTGCAGCTATGAGGCGAGAAAGTATGGCGTACATTCCGCCATGAACATCAAGGAAGCCTATCGCTTGTGCCCGCATGGGATCTTCATGCATGGAAATCACGAAAAATACCGCAGGGTCTCCAACCAGCTGCACGTGATCTGGAATGCCTATGCCTCAAAGTCCGAATACCTGGCGCTCGATGAAGCCTATCTTGATGTAACGGAAACCGCAAAGACATTTGAAAAAGCCTGTGAATTCGCAAGAGCCATCAAAAGACGTACTAAGGAAGAAGTCGGACTCAACTGTTCGATCGGCGTCGCCTATTCCAAGACGGCTGCCAAGATGGCATCGGAAGAAAAGAAACCGGATGGCTACTTTGAGATCCCTTCACCTGACGCATTTGTCGATCTGGTGATCGACCGCGATGTAAGAGTCTTGTACACCGTTGGAAAAAAGACAGCGGAAAAGCTTCACCAGAATGGCATCCGCACGGTCCGCGATATTCAGAACAATGAGAAACGCGTGATCTCCCTTCTGGGAAAGCAGGGAGAATGGCTTAGCCGCCTGGCAAAAGGGATCGACGATTCCAAAGTCACTCCATACCGTCCGGAAGATGCCAAATCAATTTCCCGGGAATTTACTTTTCAGGAAAACGTCAATGATTTTGAGTATTTAAAGGATGTATTGCTGCTGCTTTCGATCAGCGTTGAGCGAAGGGCGAAACGTTCTTCCCTGTTTGGAAAAGGCGTCACGTTAAAGATCACCTACGCCGATATGAAATCCATCACCAGGTCTTCCGTGATCGAGACGACGGACAACGCGGTTTTGATCTATGAAGAAGCTTTGAAGCTTCTTGAGAAAGTCCCTCATAAGACACTTCGCCTGTTAGGTGTGGGCATACACAATCTCACATCCGAAAGACCGGACAGACAATACTCACTTGCCGAACTCATGTCAGGCCATGAAGAAAAGCAGATCAACGATCTGCTTGCACCATTCAAAGAAAGATACGGACTGGATTTTATAAACAATATCGACAAGATCTATTCCGGAGAGACCTTATACAAAACTGTCGAATATATGCGAAAGCACAGAAATGGCAAATGATCATTTCTGCCGGTGAAAGAACACAATACGCATGACCTTATCGCTGTCCAGATCATAGTAATTGCCGATCAGTTTGTCTTTATCATCCGGATCGGCATAGATATCTCCATACAAGCCGCTGAAAAAACTGCTCGGTTCTCCCCAGGCATTTCGCAGATCTTCTTTGCGCATATTCAAGAGCTTTTTATCTGCTGTCTGCTGATCCATCTGAAAGATCTTTTCAAGCGATGGCACACTTGCGCAGCCGCTTTGTATCAGCAAAACCATAAGCAGAGCGATCGCACACAAGGATCGTTTCATCTTTTCTTTTTCCTATTTCACATATGCGCTGATCAGTTCTTTGACGATCGTATAGTGACCGCAGTCTGCGATCTTATCGATGTTCCTTGAGGTGATGTAGGATGGATCTTCTTCAGCCAGGTAGGAGGCGATCCTGCTGACCGGTTTGTAGCCCATCCTTGTCATGACTTCATTGACTTCAAACAGCAGCTTTTTCACTTCTTCATTCTGATAAGAAACTGCACCATCAAAATAGGCATTTAAGAGCTCTTCGTAGATCTCATGCGTATCGATATCTTTTAATGCTCTCCAGTCGGAAGAACTAACATAAGAAGGTTCATACCGGATGTCATAGCTTGTCAGATTGTCATAGATCGCACTGACCGCATTATCTCCATGATCACTGATCGTCTTATAGATCCTGCAAAAGACTTGTTTTACTTTTGTGTTTTCCGTATAGGACATAGCTTTCCTCCTGTCTGCGTTTCAATATGATGCTTTTGTTTAGTTTTATTTATTTTTTACACGTTTTGTATCCTTTTCAATCCAGATGCCCGAAAGCTTTTTCAAAGTTCTTTGTGCATGATATGATTTTTTTAAAGAGACGATTCAAAAGATCTAATATCAACTGATAACGATCATCAATCATATAAAAGGATGAAAAAACTATGCAGACAATAGAGATCATCAGACAAAGCATTACAGACCTTGATACCGAGATCATCGTCAATGCAGCCAATAAACGGCTGCAGGCAGGCGGCGGTGTCTGCGGCTATATCTTTGAAGCAGCCGGACGAAGTGAACTGCAGAAAGCCTGCGATGCGATCGGCGAATGCCCAACTGGTTCTGCGGTCATCACAGAGGGATTTAAATTATGCAGATACATCGTTCATGCCGTCGGACCGGAATGGAGAGGCGGAAACGATAATGAACCCGAACAATTATAAAACTGTTATCAGGCAGCGCTTGATCTTGCGAAGGAAAAAGATTGTCATTCGATCGGCTTTCCTTTGATCTCAGCTGGCATCTATGGCTATCCGATCTATGGAGCCTGGACACAGGCTTTAACATCGGTCGCTGACTGGGCAAAGAAAAACAAGGACTATGACCTGCGCATCGTTTTTGCGGTTCTTGACACATCGATCTTAGAAAAAGGCAAAAGCAGTCTTGTGGATATCGCACCGGAACTGATGCTGGTCAGAAAGAATGACTGGAAGACTCTGGAAATGCCGGAACAGAATGAATACTTTGAGCTGTCCATCAATATCAATAAGCAACAGCTTTCCATCCTGCGTCACGGCCATTATCCAAGAGAGATGGAAGACAAATGGTTCTGGTATATGGAAGACAATGTCTTATATGCCCATCGAAGCTGGACAGGCTTCTGCATCTACATTGCCGATTTCTCCGAGATCGGAAAGGTCAGGGTCACAGTCAACAGAGATCCTGAACAGTATACATGTGCAAGCATCGATGAAGACATCAAAAAATTCACTGATCTCTTATCCTGGTGGATCAGTACACCATACGATCATCAAGGTGAATGGCTTCAGGAAACCGCACAGGCAATTAAGAAAGCAAGCTCGAACAAAGATAAATTATTGATCAATGGCGTATCCTATGATGCCATCTTCTTCCATAAACCGGATGAGCCTTACGGCTATTTAAGCAACTGGTATCTTTCGGACTTCACGATCGACGGCATGAAATTTACTTCAAACGAACAGTACATCATGTACAGAAAGTGTCTTCTCTTCAATGACACAGACTCCGCCAAGAAAGTCCTTGAGACTGACGATCCGCAAAAGCTGCAAGATATCGGCAGGACAGCAAAAGGCTATGATTAGAAACTCTGGAACGGTTCAAGGCAAGCCATTGCCATGAGAGGCATACTGGCAAAGTTTGAACAGGATGAAGATCTTAAACAGAAGCTTCTAGAGACCGGTGATACCTATCTTGTGGAATGCGCCGTTTCCGACAAGATCTGGGCGTGCGGCATCGGTCTTCATGATGAAGCCCGTTTTGTTCAGTCGAAATGGGCAGGGACCAATATCCTAGGCTTTGCGCTGATGGAAGTGCGTGAGATCCTGAAGAAGTGATGATCACTTTTAAAGACAGAAGATCTTATTCCTGCCGATAAAAGGACAAGGCCAACAAAAACAGGGTATGATCTCATATCCTGTTTTCAAATGGTTCCGGAGTGTCACATCAAGTCATGGCATGAACTGCAGGTGCTTTTTTATAAGTTTCAAGTTGCATTGCTGCAAAAAGCAGCTCAGATATTGCATGGATTCGGGCAGCGTGTTGTCAAAACCATTCAGTACAATTCTTCAGACATTTCTGTTTTTTAGATAATCAGTATTAAGACGAAAGAAAACCTCTGTCCAAGAGGTTTTCGCTGCTTTCATGTTTATGATCAAACTTTCGAATTTAAAACCGGAATACAAGGTTTGATCTTTGCGTATGATCAAACCATTTCTTTCCTGGCGTTCCTGGAATCGATATCGTTCTGCAGATTGATGAAATAGCGATTGGATACGCCAAAATACCTGGCTAATCTAAGAGAAGTATCTATTGTTATTTTTCTCCTGTCATGAAGGATGTCCTGGACCCTTGAGACAGGAACATCAATATCCTTCGCCAGCTTATATGCCGAGATCCCTAACGGTTCCATGAATTCTTCATTTAATATTTCGCTGATTTTTGGTGTTTCTATCATTTTAGCCATCCCCTTCTCCTCCTGATGGTAATCAGTGATCTCAACATTGCAGTTCCATTATATCCTTTCCATTTACAAAGCATTTCAATTATTTTGAAACAATTTGTACTTTCATTTTTGTAAGAAGAAGGAATGGAAAATTATAAAATATAGGTGAAATGAACAAGATCACCTGTGATATTATTGAAAAACTTGTAGCCAACCCGGGATATGCCATTACGATGGACTCTTTAAGCGAGAAGTATGCCGTCAGCAAGCGAATGATCTACAACTATTGCGAAGAGATCGAAGACTTTTTAACTGACAATGGTTTCAAGGAACTGATCCTGACAAAGAAAGGCTCCATTGCCTTTACAGGCAATACAGAAGACGGCAAGAACGTACTGCGCCTTCTTTCATCGATCGGTCTTTATAATTACCGGGCGAATGCGCAAGAGCGTGTCGATCTCATCCTCTTGCTTCTGGCTGTTGAAAAAGAATACCTGAAGATCGAATCCATCGAAGAAATGCTTTCAATGTCCAGGGCAACTTTAATAAATGACTTAAAGAGCGTCAAAGAACGGCTGGATGATATCGGTGCCAGGTTCAGCGAGAATAAACATTTTGGTCTTTCGATCGATTATCCCGAGATCCAGAAGAGGGATATGATCTTTTATATCTTCCAGGAGATGTGTGATGAGCGCAAAGTGCTGTTTTCGGAGGTCTCCTGTAATCCGGCAGTCAACTTCGCAAGAAAGCTTTTGAAGATCGACCGCTACTATCACCTGGCTTCAAAGGCCATTTCCAAGGCTGAAAAGAAGAATGATATCGATATGTCAGACCAGGATTACTATTCCCTGGTATTGATCATATGCATCATGATGAACCGCATCGAATCGGGCAACGAGATCTATCTGAACAAGTCCGGTTTTGTCGAAAGCGATGCAAGGATACGCGATTTCCTCGATGACATCAAAGACTATCTTTCAAGATACGTACCGATCTCTGATCAGGAATACCGCTATCTTTCCTTGTGTCTGCACAGTTTCCATTTCATCATCAGCAAGTCATCCATATCGGTCTCTCCGATCAACTTCCATATCCTGGTCAAGAACCTTTTATACACCTTATCCAACCATTACCGGATACAGCTCACCGATGACAGTATCCTGCACGAATATCTGACGGCTCACTTATCGGCCTGCTACCACCGTTTCAAAAACGGGGAAAAGCTCGTCAATCCGTTCAAGGATGAGATCATCAACAATTATCAGAACGATTTCCTGTTCTTAAAGGAACATGTGGGCATACTGGAAGAATGTTTCGACAAGAAGATCGATGATGATGAGCTCACTTATATACTGATGCACATCCTTGCGGCGATCGAACGCATCAAGATGCCTAAGTCTCTGGCAAAGATCGTCGTCACCAGCAACGCCGGCATCGCCAATGCCAACATGCTGGCAACAGCGATAAGCGAACATTTCAATGCCGAGATCACCGATGTCCTCAGCATCCATTCGCTCTATCAGAAGCTCGATGATGTCGACTGTGATTTCATCGTCTCGACGACACCGATCGATTCTGCGATACCATGCATCGTCGTCAATGCCGTTCTGGATGAAGAAAACTACCAGATGATCTCCAACGCGATCGCTCAGGTGCGAAAAAAGAACAGTACTTCCAACAGCACTTATGAAGTTGCCAGCAAGGATGTTCCTTCCGGTATCTTCGTTTCCGACTTCCTGAAGGAAGAAAACATCGTCTTAAATAAATATGCCGGTGACTGGAAGGAAGCTCTGATCTCGGCTGGCGAACTGCTTTTGTGGAACAACAATATCACCGTCAACTATCTCAACCAGATGGTCTCCCTGGTGCTCAAATACGGTCCTTACATCGTCTTTGCCGATGGCATCGCCCTGGCGCACGCTTCGCCGAATGACGGCGTGCTTTCGACCGGTTTCTCGTTTGTCCGTCTTGATCATCCGGTCTCCTTCGGACATGACAAAAACGATGTCAATATCATCATCGGCTGTGCGATCAACGACACGCCTGCGGAAACGATGATGCTGACCAATTTCATGAACATCATCAACATCCCGGAATTCAATCAGAAGCTGTTGCTTGCTTCAGACAAGAAAGAGATCATCGACATCATCAGGCATTACGAACAGAGGCATGTCTCTATCAAAAACAAATCATTTGAATAATATGAAAGAGGTGCTGCAGGCACCTCTTTCATAACTAAGGAGACAACTGAAAATACTATCAGCTTTATCTTTTTACCAGACGGAATTGACAACGATCTTGTCGTCAACGATCTTTAAGGTCACGACCGTCTGCTGATCTTTCTTGTCATAGATCCACAGCGCTTTTGCCTTCGGTCTGAATTCCCATCTTTCGACTTCAAAATCTTTATCCTGTTTGATGATATCAACAAGATCTTCGATCTTATCTACAGTAAGTCCTTTTTGCAGCATATACTTAATCCTCTCTATTACAATAGCGTTCAACAGCGAGTTTCTTGTCTTCAAATATCGCTCTGCCCATGACGGCACAGTAGATACCTGTCGAATTCAAACGGCAGTATTCCTCATAGCCGATATGGCCGTCGACCCAGATCTTTTTATGAACGGAAAGATCGATCGCCAGCTGTTCCATGCCGGTAAGGTATTCTTCGTAGCCGTTTCTATAGGTCGTTGTTGAAACCAGAAAATCATCGCATGTGTCAAGAAGCTCTTTGAAGTTTTCTCTTTCCGTATCTTCAATCCGGATATTGATGCCTGTACGAAGTCCCTTTTCCTTGAATTTTTCTATGACCGGAAGCGGGTCCTTCAGGTGGCTGATCTGGATAAACACAACATCGAAATCAAGTGTAAGGAGATCATCTATGTAGGAGAGGGGGTCAAATACTTCCAGATGGATCGACTTTTCTTTACTGGTGGAATAGCTGCAGATCTTCTGCGTCATCTTCATGCCAAACGAGATGCCATGTACCGCTACTCCATCTTCAATATCGATATGCACATTGTCGAAATATTTATCTATGTAATCAAGCTCATCAGCCACCCTGAGAACATCAGATGAAGCAATGGAAGGAGATATCAGCATTCCTAGATATTTCCTCTGGCTTCCCTGGCATTCTTCATGAGATCCTTGACTCTTTGCGGATCGACAGGATTGAAGAATTTGCCGTCATATTTGATGCCGGTCGCAACGACTGCGCCGTCACATACTTTCAGTATATCTTTTACGGTCTCGACCTTGACGCCGTTGCTGGCGAAGACCGGTGTATCGGTTACCGCTTTGACGCGTTCAACAAGTGAAGTATCGATGCTGGATCCCGGTCTGTTGCTGTAGATCAGCAAGGTATCCGGATTCAGATTGAAGGTCAGAGTTTTGACGACTTCTTCGATCGAACGTTCGGCGATCTGTCTTGTGCCTTCCGGAATGACGGCCGTCATGGTTTTGACGTTGCCGCAGCCGACCGCATAGCGGTGTCTTTCCACTGCACCCGGATCAACGCTGGATGCGCCATAGACACCCGCATGGGCACCGTGCAGTCCGCCTCTCAAGAAGTCTGCTTCAACAGCTGCTGCCAGATCAAAGCCCTTCATCGCATCTGCTGCGACAGTGACACCGATCGGCACTCTGATCTCGGATTTGAGTTCACCGATGATCCTGGCCATGCTGGCGACGGTAACAGTACCTACATTGCTCGTATATGGAATCGAAAATTCATTGCAGAACAAAACACCATCGATCCCGCCATCCTGGTAGGCTCTCAGGTCTGCTCTTGCGGCTTCAAGAACGCCCTGAATGCCGGTCTTTGGATCCCACTTCGGATCCGTCGGCAGTGCATGCATATGCAGTACACCGATGATCGGTTTATCTGTTCCAAATACATCTTTCATCCACATAATGATTTTCCTCCTATATATTTAGTTCTTTAAAATCACATATCTCAAGATCCGCCATCGGCGTATCCTGTCTGAATTTCGCTCCCTTGTAGGCTACGGTGAAGATGCCACTGGCTTTCCCCGCCATGACGCCATGAAGCGAATCCTCAATGATCATCAATCCTTCTTTTTCAATTCCGAGAAGCTCAGCTGCCTTATTGTAGATCTCCGGATCCGGCTTGCTGTGAACAAAGTCCTCACCGGACAAGACGAAGCGAAAATATGGAAGCAGCTTTTTGCTTTCCAGGATCTTATGCAGATACTCATAGCCCGAGGAAGAGGCAACACAGATCGCAAGTTTTTTCTGATAACAGCGTTCTATGAATTCCTTAACTCCCGGAAGCAGCGGATAATCTGCATTTTTGTTTCTTTGAAAATAATATGTTCTTGAATCGTTTACGAACTCTTCAGCTGTCATGTTCAAGCCAAACTGACTGATGATATCTGAGCCGATATCATTCAGGTTCTGGCCGATCACATAGCTGATCTTTTCTTCGCTGGTCTTTACACCTAAACCGGCAAGGTATTCCAACAGCGTTTCGATATAAAGAGGTTCGCTGTCGACGATGACTCCATCAAAATCAAATATGATTCCCTTGATCATTCCGTTCTATGAAAGTCCCTTGAAAAAGTTATCGATCAGGAATCCTTTCAGATCATCTCCTTCAAGAGAATCCATTTTTACCAGAAATTCTTTATCCTTTAAACAGGTGATCACCTGCGAAATGATCTTGATGTGATCACTGTCATCTAACAAAGCCAGGTTAAGTACATAGCGGATATCGATCTGTTTGTCGACATCCGACATCGATCTGAATTTAACCGGTTCTTGCAAACGAAGAACACAGATCGCTTGGTTCAATACATAGTCTTTGGAAGCATGCGGGATCGCAACAGGACAAAATTCTGTCAAACCTGTTGGATAATCGCGTTCCCTTTCACAGCACTTTTCGTAAAATTCTTCTTTGACACAGCCGTTACGATACAGTTCGCCGGAAGTCAGCCTGATCGCTTCGCTCCAGTCATTCGCGGCTCCGTTAATTACATATAATCCATTCATTTTGTCTGTCCCCGTCCAGTGGAAGCTTTCCCTTTCTCGTGTTTAAGAACTGTATGTTCGATCGTGATCCATTTGTGTCTGGCGATCTTGCTTAGAAATTCCTCAGCGTCTTCTTGCGCAAACATATTCGGGATCGTAAAGACCGTCTTGTTGCGGTCTCTCATCTGAAAGCGGATCCTCAATGCGGGATTGTATCGAATCGATGCGATCTGCTGATATTTGATGTGCCGGATATTGGCGACACCATCCCAGAAGAAGATCTCGTCATCTTTCAAGATCAGTCTCGCATTGATCCCTCTGAATATATAGAGGAGAGCAATGATGGATCCGCCCGCGAGAAACGCCAGGGAATATCTGTTGGCAGTAAAGGCTTTGATGCCTTCTTCAATGAACAGATAGGCCATAGCGGCCAGAAGTACGAATCCGAAGACAGCGTATCTGACCGCCATATCCTTTCTGCATTTATATTGTTTCATTCTCTCAGTAACAGATCGTTACCAAGCACCGAACATCTTAGTGATGAGACCAATGATGAGGTTCTGCAGTTCCCAGACACCGGAACCGGTGATCAGACCGGAAGCAGAAGTGACAGAACCGGACTCAACAGCCAGCATCGTAGCCAAAGGAGCCATGAAGCTCTTCAGTTCATAGAAGACAAGAGTCATAACGAGTGAAGAAACGAATGTCTTTAAGAAGTCACCCTTTGCGAACAGTGCACATGCACAAGTCGTGTAGCACAGTGAACCTAAACCGGCAACCGGGAAGAAGTTGACACCCGGAACGAAAGCCAGAGCAAGTGCGAACGGGATCATGATGACAGCGATCTGGATACCAGTTTCATCGCCTAAGCACAGAGCTTCATCCATACCGATGTAGATATCGTAATCATCACCGAGTTTGTTCTTGAAGTATCTTCTCGCATGGTTGGAAATAGGAACCAAGCCTTCCATCAGCAATGAGACAGTCTTCGGAACCAGGATGATACAAGCTGTCAGAGTGACAGACATCTTTAAAGCAGTTTTTAGATCACATCTTGTGACAAGAGCCAGCAAGAGGCCGCAGAAGAATGTGATGACGCCGCTGTCGCCGAATGCACCGAACTTTTCGCTCAGCATCTTGCCGTTGATCTTGATCTTGTTGAGACCAGGGATCATGTCCATGATCTTGCAGACGATGATGTTGACAAGCCAGATGCAGTAAGCATCAGAGTTACAGCAGGTCGTACCAGGCAGATCATAGTATTCCTGCCAGTAAGGAGCGATCCAGTCACCGCATTTCAAGATGACAGCCAGAGTTGCCAGAGCGATAACGATACCAAGGATTGCGGAAACAGCTGTACCGAGATTCATTCTGATTCCAAGGTAGTAGACCATTGCTGCAGTCAGAATGAAGTGCCAGTAGTTCCATACATCGACGTCCATCGTCTTCGTGAACTTGATACGGATCAGGATGTAGTTGAGGATCATTCCAAGAGGAACGATAGCGATGGAGAATGGTGTTGACCAGGCAATTGCCGAAATACCTTCCCAGCCAATATCAGTAGCGATAAAGCCAGTTCCGAGGTTGGAATAGTGTGCAACAGCCGGAGCCAGAGCACCAACCAGAGTACCGATGACCAGGTCGATACCGATCAGACCTGCACCGATACGAAGGCCGTTCTTAAATGAATCGAAGAATGACATTTTGAAGAACATGCCTAAGATAGCGATCATGAACGGAAGGAAGATGGCTCCGCCCAGACCGAGGACAAAATTAACTACATTAGCTAAAATTTGCATATTTTCCCCTTTCTTGTTTTGCGTTATTTGCTTTTGTTTTTCTCTTCAGCTTGTTTCAATGCTGCTTCAACGTCTTTGATCGTTTCATCTTCGTTGATTCCACTGATCAAACCGTCTACTCTGACAATAAGCGTGTCGGAATTCTGAGCGTACTTCGAGGTTACGAAACAAACATCATAATCTTTCGCATTGGAGCTGACATCCTGTATCCTTCCTTTATGGATATCTACATCAACACCGACCTTTTTGGCGATCTTGACGATCTCTTCTGCTGCATAGCTGCTTGTCGCAATACCTGAACCGCATGCAATTAGAACTTTAACCATTTTCCTCCTTTCTATTGTTTGCGTTTTTCTTCTAATTTAAATTTAAATGAATCGGGCTTCAGGTTTAAGTCTGAAATCTTTCAAAAAATTTGAAGAAATTTTGAAGTCTTTTTACAGCCATTTTTCCAGTCAATTAATCAAATTATTCTTTTTGTATTCCTGTTTTTCTGTTCGCGAAAATTTCATGTCCTCTTACGAAGACCTTGACTGTTCCCAAGGAACAGCAGGTATCGTAAGGAGGAAAACAATAAGTGAACAAATTTAAAACATTGTCTGAGATCCATAAGAAGCTTGGCATATCCCGAAAAGCAATTCAGGGATATGAAAAGCATGGGCTGGTCAGCCCATGCGGCAAAGATAAGTATGGTCATCTCATCTATGATGAAAAGACCGTGGAAAAGATCGTCAAGATCCGTTTTTATCAGAAGCTTGGATTCTCTGTGCATGAAGTCAAAGAACTGTTCTATCAAGATGAAAACCAGCTAAAAACAGTCTTGAACAGTAAAAAGGAAGAGACCGGGGAAATGATCCTCTTATTGCAGAGAAGGTGCCACTTACTTGAATGTCTGATCTGTGATGACGGAAAACCTGATATCGAATTTATGATCGAAGAAATAAAGGAGGTAAACGAATAATGAAAAAATTGAGCGCAATATTAATAGTTATGTTCCTTCTTGTCGGATGTTCCGGTAAGAAAGATAGTGAAACATCTATCACCCCAAGACCGGAGTCAACAGAACCAGCAGCAATCAAACCAGTAACAAACGATCCACTAGAGCAATTTTATGGTACATGGAGAACATCAGCAATCTTCGGCAATGGTGCTCGATTTGATATGGAGCAGATTGAAGCTTTAGGCGAAAGAGATAGCTTTGATATGATCCTTGTCATTAACAAAGACAGTACTGTCGCTGCTTATTCTCCTCAGTACGATCATGCCGAAGAAGAATGGGCCAAAGGAGAAAGTGAAGATTCAATCCTTCTCGCAGACACCAACTGTATTATTGAAGGTGAAGAACTGGTCATGGTTATTAGTGACGACGAAAAGCTTTATATGGCAAAGATTTCTGACAGGCAGGATAAAGAAATCATCAATGAACTGATCAAAGAAGAATCGAAGGCTACGGTTGAAGAATTTGAACCGGAACCAGTACAGCCAGAAACTCAGGAAGAAATAAAAGAAGAAACCTCTTCTGATACTATCCGTCCGGAAGTCAGGGAGGCTATAGACGCCTATGAAGATTTTGTTGATGAATACATTGCTTTTATGGAAAAATACGCAGAAAGCGATGGAACAGATCTTTCTCTGCTGATGGACTACACGAAATTCATGAGCAATCTCACAGAATATACCGACAAAATGGAAGCTTTGGAAGATGACATGACGGATGCAGAATATTGGTATTACATTGAAGTTTTAAACCGTTGTAATGAAAAGATGCTGAAAGCAGCATCTTAGGAGGAATAAATATGTTTGGATTTTTGATGGTAATCATCTGGCGTTTCTTTTGGTTCGTTATGGTGCCAATAAGATTATTGTTTAAATTTCTGAAGTGGCTTTTTTGACTTGAATACGATGAAGAAAAGATCAAAAAGTACGGAAAAGAAAACGAAAAGCTCATTGAAGGATTCGAAACATATCTTGAGGAAAAGAAACTTGCCCCAAAGACCATAAAGAAACACGTCCGGAATGCGTCCTTTTACATCAATGACTACGTCCTCGAACATCATTCCGCCTCTGCCACAGAAGCGACCGCTCCTGTATATCTCGATGATTTCTTCGACTGGTTCTTCATACGCAAATGCATGTGGTCTTCCCCGGCAACGATAAAGGAGAATGCTTCCAGCATAAAAAAGTTTTATACGTTCATGTATGAAAAAGGCCATGTTGAAAAACAGGCCTATGAAGATATGAAATTCCATCTCAAGGAGTCCGTTCCGGAATATTGCGAAGACTGCCAGATCTACAACGATGGAGGAGAATACATAGAGATCTGAATCCTATTCCACAAAGCTCACAGGGTTTCCTGTGATCTTTTTTTCTTTCTGTATGAGCTCACCCTCCGCAAAGCCAAAAGAGAGTGCACCCGTAATGAATTCGTCATCCTTGAGTCCAATCCCATTCATATACGCAAGGATCCTTTCGTTGTCACTTAACCAGTGAAGCTGGTTGATGTAGCAGGAAGCCATATTTAAGGCGTTGGCTGCGATCATCATATTCTCTAGAGCACAGGCTGAATCCGCCATTGCGTTGCCATAGCCCTTTTTATTAGCCGTAACGATCAAAACAGGTGCGCCATAATAAAATATATAGTTTCCTCGTTTTGAAGCCAGGATCGAATTCTTTAAGGACACGTAGGTATCTTCCTTCACATCCATCTTTGCGAATTCTTCCATGGCGATCGAAGAAAGATCATTCTGCACATCTTTGTTTGTGATGACTATGAAATGTGTGCTTTGTGAGTTGGAACCGCAGGGTGCCTGTCTTCCCGCTTCAATGATCGTTTCGATCTTTTCTTTTTCCGGCAGGGCAGATGAAAAACGGCGGTTTGATCTTCGTGTCATGATCGCTTGCAAGGCATCCATAGGATTCTTCTCCTTTTCTGTATACACAAATTATAATCAAAGAATACTTTAATGTTATTTCAAAGGATCTGTAGAAAAAGGCCACAGCGCTTTGATGCATCTGTGACCTCTTTTACCTCAGCTTATAATATTTGCTTATCTCATCCTGGCGTTCTGCCTGAGAGCTTCTCGCAGTTCTCTTCTCTGGCGATCCTGTTCCCTTTTTGTTTTATATCTTTCATCCTGTGTTTTCATCAGGGATATCGTCAGTCGGATCATCAGATATGTGAATCCTATCGATAACAAGATCATAAACCAGCTCCTTTACACCTTAACGATAACATCATTTACCTTCAAAAAATGTGCCTGTGCTTTTACGAAAGATAAAACAGTACTATCAATGATCATTTTCCTGATCATTTTTATTCGCAAGCGAGCTTGAAAAGCTCGTTTTTTTGTAGTCTACTGTTTTGCTTCCTGCGGCATATACCAGAAGGAATTGGTTCCATGCAGGTAGGTGCGGGAGCCTTTCGGCATCTGGGTGATCGCGTTGTAGACATTGTAGTAATCACCTGCCCCGGCTGCGATCGAAAGAGCACCAAAGGTGCCCAGCACCTTCCAGGAAGGATTGATCAGAAACAGCAGGAACGGCAGGAAACCGAAGACCAGGTTTGGCAGCATCGACATGAAGATGAAGCCGCCTTTGGAGAAGGTTCCGGGACCCACGACAAACAGCATTCCCTGCTTCAGGTTCTCATACATGTAGACGTCTTTTTCAAAACAGATTCCATGCAGGAATTCATGTGGCACCATGCTCACCAGCATCAGCACAAAACCAAGAGTCGACCAGGAACTTCCGGATACCAGGAAATAGATCGTGAAGGTGATCACAGCGATGACGATGGAAATAACACTGGTGACGATACCAAGTGTCTTCATCGAAGAGAATTCCTTGAATGCGACATGTCCCGGTTCATGGGGATGAGTGATGAGCTTTTGAGGATCGCCGTCATACCTTCCGGCAAAATGAAATTTAGTCATAAACGATATACCTCTCTTATTTCTTTTTATTCAGTTCATAGACGGGATTGAGATAAGGTTCAAGCTCTTCCCGTTTAATCCCATATCTTTCTTCCGCCATCTCAAGGACCGATCCTCTTGTCGCCATAGCCTCTTTGACCAAGGCTGTCGCATTGTCATAGCCGATGATCGGGTTGAGCACCGTCGCCACAGATAAGCAGCGGCGCAGATGTTTCTGTGTGTTGTGAATGATCACTCTTGCATCCTTCAGGCAGTTATCCGTGAAGGTCCTGACGGCATTGTTAAGCACATCGATCGATTCAAACAGCTGGAATAATAATACAGGCAAAAAGGCATTGAGTTCAAACTGCCCGGCCTCGCAAGCCAGTGTCACCGTCAGATCATTGCCCACGACCAGGAAGGCAGCCTGATTGAGGGCTTCCGGAATGACCGGATTGATCTTGCCCGGCATGATCGAAGAACCGCTCTGCTTGTCCGGCAGATCGAGCTCCCTGAACCCGCCGTTTGGACCGGCAGACAACAAACGGAAATCATTGGCCATCTTGGAAAGTTGCAGGGAACAGACTTTGATCTGCGAAGAGATGCCGGCAAAATCATCGGCATTCTGCGTTGAATCGAAAAGATCTTCTGCCTGCCTTAAATCATATCCGCTGACTTCCGACAAGGCAGGAACGATCTGCTTAAGATATTCGGGCGTCGTATTGATGCCTGAACCGATCGCCGTACCGCCGAGATTGACTTCATGCATCGAAGAAAGAGAAGCTTCGATCTTTGCGATATTGCGCTTTATCATGGAACGATAGGCCTCAAATTCCTGCGATGCCTTCATCGGCACCGCATCCTGTAACTGCGTCCTGCCGATTCGATCGACATCCTTATATTCTTCTGCCTTTTCATGCAGGGCATCGGATAAATAGCTTAATGTATCGAGAAGTACACTGGTCTTTTCGATCACAGTGATCTTTGCGGCACTTGGAATGACATCGTTGGTCGACTGGTGTTTGTTGACATCGTCGATCGGATGAACGATCTTATAGTCTCCTGGCTGGCCTCCAAGTTTTCGTATTGCGAGATTGGCGATCACTTCATTGCAGTTCATATTGGCAGAAGTGCCTGCCCCTCCCTGTATCAGATCAACAATAAAAGAATCGAGGTGTTCTCCTTGAATCACTTCATCACAGGCCTCAATGATCGCATCGGCTTTTTCTTTTTCAAGATCGCCGTTTCTTCCATTGACGATTGCCGCAGCCTTTTTGACTCTGGCAAGATTGCGTATGAAAGACGGATCCATGCCCCGCTTGGTCAATGGAAAGTTTTGCGATGCCCGGATACTGTGTATCCCATAGAGGGCATCTTTTTCGATCTTCACTTCACCGAGTGAATCTTTTTCTGTTCTGTATTCGTTCATATTCAGTCTTTGATATACCTCTTCCATACGGCGATCGCATTGGAGTTCACCAGCATATCGCCGATCTTTATCTTTGCCGGACAGACATCCCTGCACGACAGGGACTTGCCACAGCCTTCAAACACTCTCGTGTTATATGTTTTTCTTGCTTCCTTAAGTTCTTCCTTGTTCATCTCATTGAGGATCCTTGAAAACGGCATGGCACCAGCCATTCCAAAGAAGGAAGAGCCGATCATGAAATTCGGACACACCTCAAGGCAGCATCCGCATTGTAAACACCTCGAGCTTTCATAGGAGACTGCATTGCGTTTCTCGGAAACCAGAGCCTCATCCTCAAACCAGGCTTTCATCTGCCTGAGGTTTTCTTTCATGATGCTGCGGTCGACACAGAGATCTTCAACGACCGGAAACTTCTTGAATGGTTCAAGACGTATCGGCTCTTCAAGATCGCAAAGCTTGCTGGCGCAGGCTAATGCAGGTCTTCCGTTGGCTAACATCGCACAGGCACCGCATTTTTTCTGCAGACAGCTTTTCTTATAAGTGATCTTTCTTGCGCTGTTGCCTTCGATGTCTTTGAGTTCTTCCTGACCATTCAGATGATCGAGCATGCTGGCGATGGTTTCTCTTTCATCTTCCGGTGTGTATTCAAAGACCTGAAGATAACAGACATCGCTTCCACGATCTCTTCTTAATATTTCGATCCTCATGCCGATCTCCTTTCCGGGATATCCTCAAAGCGGATATCGATATCCTTGTCGTATGCCGCAACTGTCGTCTTATGGAATTCTTCAAGTGTTTCCGGACAGTCTTCGCGATAGTGGGCGCCTCTGGATTCCTTTCGTTCCAGCGCGGATCTTAACATCGCTTTTCCTAAGATCAGTTTCGTATGTTCCTTTGGATTGAGGTCGTGGTCCAGTTCGTCCAGTTTCACGATCGCTTCCTTGATCGTTTCCTCGTTGCGGATGATCCCTAAGCCACTCAATAAGATCTGTGTCAGCTGCCTTGAGAAAAGCGGTGATACATCTGCATCTTCCTGATCCGTAAGTTCGATGCATTTGCCAGAAAGGTCTTCTGTAAAGTTTTCGGCTGCCTTTTTGCCGCCATAGATCGCACCCAATAAAGAGTTGCCGCCTAAGCGGTTGGCACCATGGTACTGGCATGCGCATTCGCCGGCCGCATACAGGTTTTCAATATTCGTTTCATGTTTCTCATTGACATAGAAACCGCCCATGAAATAGTGAATACCCGGCGAGATCTTGAATGGCTGCTTGGCGATATCGATGCCCTGATAGTCCAGGACTTCTTCCCGCATATCGGAAAGTTTTCGTTCAAAGACTTTCTTGTCGAGATGGCGCATATCAAGATACACGTTCCCGTCGCACTCTTTATCGTTTAATATCTTTGTAACGGCACGGCTGGCAACATCTCTTGTCACCAGGTTCTTTTCTTTCGGATACATCTCTTCCATGAAGTAGTATTCTTTGCCGTCCTTATAGGTCATGAACCTTCCGCCTTCACCTCTGGCAGCTTCACTTACCAGCATCCGCTTTCCGATGATGTCGATGGTCGTCGGATGGTATTGTATCATCTCGAGGTTTGCCATCTTTACGCCCTTCATGAAACAGTCTGCACTCAGTTCACCCGTATTGTCACTCGAACCGGTCGTATAGCCCTGAAAGAATCCGCCCAGTCCACCCGATGCCAGGATGACCGGGCCCTCAAGTTTATAGAATTGATTTGTATACTGATCCTTCATGATTAGGCCTTTGCATGTCCCGTCTTCGATCACGACTTCTGCAGCCTTATGGTGATCGTAGACTTTGATGAGACCTCTGACTTCATACTTTCTTGCTTCATCGATCAAAGCGCTCATCAGCATCTTTCCGGTTGAGCTTTTGACGTAGGCTGTACGCTTGTTTTTCTGACCGCCGAAATTGCGCTGAATGATCTTTTTTCCTTCCATTTCAAAAGGAACGCCAAGCTTCAGCAGTTCGTTTACGATCTGCGGCGCTTGCTTCGCCAGACCCTCAACGGCATTGGGATCAGCGAGGTATGCCCCGCCCTTCAAAGTGTCTTCATAGTGCTTGAAGACATCATCGTTTTCACCCATCGTATTCAAAGCCGCATTGATGCCGCCCTCCGCCATGATAGACTGGGCACGCTGCGCTTCCTGCACGGATATGATATTGGAATGGATACCTTTTCTTGCCAGCGTGATCGCCGCGGATAATCCGGCAAGTCCTGAACCTGTGATATTGACCATAGTTCTCACCTCAGATGGCGGACGATAACAGCAGCAGCCGCCAGCAGACACAAAACCAGAACAAGGACTTTCAAAACAGGCAGAAGCTTCCTATAGTTTCTGATGCCCAAAGATATGCATAAAGGTTCCAGATTGATATTGATGTGGATCATGACACTTAGCGCAAGAAGGATCGTGGCCAGGGATCCTGGCATGCCCATATGGGCGATACGCGGTATCCCGTCACTTCCTCTGCCCATCGCATAGAAATGAAACAGCACCAGAACAAGGATCAAAACGCCCGTCGTCCTTCTGAGCCAGAAGGTCCGGTTTTCCTTGTTATAGCGGGCCTTGGTCTTCATGCCGGTCTTTTCCGCATTGATCGTCAGGACCATCGATAAAACTCCATGGATAAGGACAAGAACGATCATGAAGATCGCCATCGGGCCAAAGACCTTTACCGGAAAGCCCATAAGATAGAGGGCTGCAAACACGATGTGATCCAGGAAAAGGATCGTAATGACAACCGCAAGTATGGTATTCAGTTTTCTCATAAGGTAACCTTTTTCTTCTTCATTATATCTGTTTTTCTCTTTGGAAAAGATCTTCAAAGATACAAAAAATGATGAACACGATCGGATACCGGTTCATGCATATCCTTGCCTTTTTTGGATTTTAAAAACAGCAGGCTTTTGTAATACTATTAAATTGAGGTATCTGTTATGAACACGATTGAAGAACTCGTCCATTATTGCAAACAAGTCGATCCGCTTGGCGCTTTGCTGTTTACCGGTGAATGGGGATCGGGAAAGACCCACCTGATCGACAACGAGCTTTCCGAAGCCCTGGCACCGGAAAATGTGATCGTCAGGGTCTCGCTTTTTGGTGTCAACAATATCAACGCCCTTCACGATGCCGTGCGTAGGAAATGGGTCGAATCCTGTTTTCCGATCGCCAACCGGATCATAGTGAAGCAGGAAAATATCAACAATAACAGCGGATTGAAAAAGATCCTGGATGCTCTGATCCGGCTGACCAACCCGGTCGTCGGCAATACCGCAGATGCGATATCATCGGTGAACCTGCTGGATATGATCAATATCAAACCGGTCTACGAAGATCTCAAGACCCATGAAAAAAGAAGAGCCATCCTGGTCTTTGACGATATGGAACGCTGCAGCATCCGGGTGAGTGAACTACTCGGTGTGGTCAACGAGTATTGTGAAAACCAGCACTTCCATACGATCGTTGTCACCAACATGGAATATCTCAGACTGACTTTGAAAAACGATCTGAGGCTTTTCAATATCCTCAAAGGAAAAACGATCTCGGAGACCGTATCCTATCAGCCGGATTTTGAAAACATCATTCATACGATCATCACCAAAAGATCCTGGCGGGATGAAGAATACCAAAACTTCCTTCTGAAAAACGAAGAACTGATCTGTGACATCTTCGCCTCAAAGGCAGAGGTTCCGGAAAACAAATTAAGAAAAACACACAACCTTCTCATCCTCACATCGGGTTTGCAGAGCTTCTATCGCATACACCATCATCTCAAGGAAGCCGGTGTTGAAGATATCGAAAGCTATCTGTCCTGCTACATTCCGTTTCATCTTTGCCATAACAGCGGCTTCTTTAAGAATGAGCAGTTCTGTTTTGAATGTGAAGACGAAGAGATCGAAGCTCTTTACCCGCAGTTTGATAAGGAAAAACTCTTTTCTTCACTGCGTGACTGGATCCTGACCGGCGATTTTGACAAGGAACGCTTCCAGTCGGAACTGAAAGAACACATACAAAAGAATTAGTATAAACGTATTAAAAAACGTATATTAAAAGCCCGGGTCTGTAATTCCGGGCTTTGTTTGATTTTGTTTATGCAAGCGGGATGCCTTTAGCCTGGAAGAGGTCGTAAAGTTCCTTATTGAGCAGACGTTGCACGCGATGGTAGTCTTCTTCCCTGCATTCCGCAAGGATGGAAAGCGTCACCGCGTCCTTTTCCATCTTTAAGACACCGTAGTAGTAAGGACCGGAGATGATCTCTTTGTTGCGTTCGCCGATCTTCGGCAGTTCTTCTCTGAGTATGACTTCCACTTCATCGAGTGAATAGGTCCTTGGTATGCGCACTTCCACCGGATACCAGGAATTGAGCCTTGTCATATTCAGCACGTTCTTGACATCGCGGTTGTTGATGATCTTGATGTTGTCACCGCGGCCAAGCAGTTTGGTCGAACGTACGCCGACTTCCTGTACCTGTCCGCGGTAATTGGCGATCTCGACCATATCACCGACCTGATAGTCTCCTTCAAAGACGATGGAGATACCGGCGAGGATATCGGCGATCAGATCCTTGGCACCGATCGAAATTGCCAGTGTCAGGAAGGATACTGATGCCAGCAGACCGGTCGTATTGAAACCGAGGTCTGTAAATGCATAATACAGCATGGCGATGATCGCAAAGTAGCGAAGGATATTGTAGATCAGACGGCAGATCGTCTCACCTTTCGTATCCAGGACCATGCATAATAATGACGTCAATACTCTTAATAACATCAGTCCAAAGGAGAATTCGATGATCATCAGGAAGATCGATGTCGCCGCAAAGAGGTTGACTCCCTTTGACCAGTTTCCCTGCATGATGAAACCGATCAGGGAATCGTTGTCCGCAAAGGAACCGGAAGAAATGCCAAGCCAGGAATTCAGGATGATCAGCGCCAGCATCGTGTCAAAGACAAACAATGTCTTCTGTTCCGGCAGCATCTCGCTTAAGGTCTGCGGAATGAAGGCAAAACGCTTGGATGCCTCTGTGGAATTCTTGGTCCTGCCGTCCGCTGTCTGTATCTGTATTTTCGCACCTCTTGCGACCGGCTTGCCGATCAGGATGTTCTGCTTGAAGAAGTCATCCGTATAGCCATAGGAAGTGATCGCATACATCACTGCATACAGTGCGATAAACAAAGCCGTGCAGGCAAAACCGAAATCGAGGTTCTGCGAGATGATGCCGCTTTCTTCCATGAAGTAGTAGAATCTGTGTTTATCCGTTTCTTTATTGACGCCGTAGCGTTTCACACCGCCGATATTGTAGATATCGAGGAATGCATTGTTTTCCTTGATGCCGACAACTTCCGGTGAATAGCCGAAATAATTATCGTCTGAAGTGTAGGTGATCGCGTTGTATTCCTTGTCGATGACCACGGCAAGATCATTCATCCTGGAAACGGAATTGATCATGACATCAACGGAAGAAGCGATGTTTTCATCATAGTATCCGTCAAAGGCGATGACCACTGCTCCGAAAGAATCATCGATTGGCACCCTAGCACCAACCAGCTGCGTAAACATCTTCGTGCGCTCATCATATGCAGGCTCATGGACGATCGTATCCACGCCATTGAGCAGATATTTGAAATCACTTTCGCTGGCGCCATCTTCCGCCACAACCAGAGAATAGCCGACAAAGCCATTGCTGGAACAGAGTTCATTTCCCTCCGGATCGAATAACATGACGTATTTGGAACCGATGGCTTCATTTACACCCTGAAGCGTTTCGGAATGCGCATAGTCCAGATCAAAACTCAAAAGTGTTCCAAGCTGCTGCGCATAATATTTCAGGCAGTTATTCCTTTCATACGTGGAGAGGAACTCCCGGTCATCTTCCTGCTGTATCGAAGCGGCTATGCCGTTTAGGATCTCCTGACCCCGCAAAGCCGAAGCATAGAGAGATGAAAGTGCCTGGTTGAAAACAGACATCGTAAACAGCAGTATCGCTGACAGCAGGCATACACCGACATTGGTGATCAGCATGTGCCTTGGCTTATAGTATCTCTCCTGTACCGAGGAAAGGACCCGTTCCCTGACCAGCTTCTGCACGGCAAAGTTCCAGGCGAGTGCCGAAACTAAGACGACGATCGTAAAGACGACAAACAGCGTTACCCAGCGGGACGCTTCAAAGACATGATTCTCCATCGGAACGAAGTAGTACAAGTCATAGTCTTCCGATTGCGAGGATCCGGCAACGATGTAGCTTTTTCCTTCATATTCATAGCTGTGATCTTTTTCATTGACGGCACTGATATCAAAGCCGGCAAGTGTAGTATCGTCGATCTCGCTCAGAGCTTCGGAGCGATACAGCAAGGTATTTCCTTCTTCATTTTTCCTGTTGATCAGGATACTGCCGTCGAGTGCCTCTTCCATCTGGCTGATGACCTGGCTGGTGTTGCAATAGCTGTCCACAAAATCCCTTGCTTCATAGGTCGCATCCCAGTCCACATAGTAATAGTCATTGTCCAAAGACTGCACAAAGACATCAGCCTCATACCAGCCGGAATAGTCGGAGACGATCGTCGTCGTCCTGCTTCCCCCTTCAAGGTCGAGGGTGTTCATATCGACGTTGATGCCATCCGGTGCCACATACTTGCCATCTTCGTAATGGACGACGAAACCTCTGTCCATATAGTATGGGCCATTGTATTCTTCGTTCGCCGCAAAGGACCGTAAGACCGCAGCAGTCATCCTGGCATTTCCTTCCAGGAAAGTATAGTAATTGTTCCTTGCGTTTTCTTCATTCTCCATGAGACGCATGTACGTCGCATCGATCGATTCAGCGATATTTTTCTGGTTGTCGTAATTTTCTCTGTTGTAGATACCGGTGCCATAGTTCTTCAAAGAAGAAACCGACAGCAGCAGCATGATCAAAAGCACAGCTGAAACAAGGACCAGCTTGCATATCTGTTTTCTGGTGCTGAGACCTTTCTCAGCGAACGCTTCCATTAATTTATCCCACATATCAAATTCATTATACGCCTGTTTTTTCGCTTATTAAGTACCGTATCCGTACAAAAACGCATCACCCGGAGCGCATCGCTTTCTTATGCTTCGGGAGACAGGTCAAAGACTTCAAAATTGGAATGGCCTTCACTTCTCAAAGGCAGTGCCCAGCCTGCAATGCCGGATGAAACATAAAGATGCGTATCACCGATAAAATAGTCGCCCAGCACATTAAGACCAAGCAGCCTGTAGATCGTCAAAACCGGAAAGAACTGTCCTGCATGGGTGTGACCGGACAGCTGCAGATCGGCTTTGAGCTCTTTGATCTCTTCGTTCTGATAAGGCGTATGGTCCAGACTGACAACGTACTTTCCGACCGGGATCTTTGGCAGATCCCTGACCGCTTTGCGTTTATCCGGATGGGACGGGTCTTCTCTTCCTAAGATGATCAGATCCTCATTGACTTCTTCGTAATCCTCATAAAGGATCCTTATGCCGTTATCTTTGATCGCACGTTCCAGTTCTTCTTCCGTATACTTTAAAGCGCCGTATTTTCTGACAGCCCTCTCCTGCCGGTCATGGTTTCCATAGATGTAAAAGGTCGGTATATTCAAAGAGCCGATCTTTTCATAGAGATACTCCATCTCCTGCTTCGTCGTATTCTCATCCGTGAGATCGCCGCCCAGCAGCAGATAATCCGGATGAAGTTCCTTTATCTGATCCAGGGCTTTATCGACGATCCTTTGTGACTGGGAAGAGCCGTAATGAAGGTCCGCAAAGAAGATCAGACGGTATTCATTCTTCAGCTTGTCACTTGTGATCTCGTGATACTTTGGCACGATCGTTTCCATGTTGACGATGTTGTACACCGTAAACACAAGTGTCAGGGCGATGCCAAGGACCAGTTTTCGTTTGCGGTCAAAATCCTTTCTGAAAAGGGAAAGGATGAACACGATGATGTCCTTAATGATATCCGCCATCAGCACCAGATACAAAGCCGCAAAAGGATACTCAAATTTCCAGATGATCGTGTAGTCAAAGGCGATCAAAGCCAGGGCAAGATAAAGTGTCAGTATGACTTTAACCAAGAAGAAAAGCACTTTCAAAAAGCGCTTTTCGATCTTGTGAAATGGTTTCTGTAAGAGATCCACCAAAGCGAAGACAAGGATCGTTTCGATGAACAGTTTTATGTATAATGCCAGGGTCATAATGCCTCCCCTTCAGACGATCAGATCTCTCTGAAATTGAGTCTCTTTACTTTCTGGAAGACGAAGTAGTTGATCAGGAACGAGAACAGACATTCTAAGGTGACCGCGATCACCCAGGCTCTGACATCGAAGCTTCTGACAAACATCGTATCGGTGTGTTCGAAGGTCTGTACGATCGGTCTTCCCAAGATGAAGCCGAGTATGATCGCAAGGACGACACCGATCAAAGTTGTTAAGATCGTCTCCTTGGCCAGGTAGTTGATGGTCTGCTTGATCGTGAAGCCGTTGATACGCATGATGATCAGTTCTCTCTTCTTCCTGGTGATGAAGATGTTCGACAGATTGGTCAGGATCATGAATGACATGAGTATCGCCATGAAAGTCAGTATGATGACTAATGTATTGTAGAGACCAATGGAAGACTTGAGTCTTGCCATGTAGCTGTCTGAACGTTCGATCGTGATGTTTTCCGATACCGCAGACAAAGTCTTCTGCAGGCTTTCGTAATCGGCACCGTTGAGCTTGACGTAGAAGCAGTTGTTCTCCATCGGCTTGCCGAAGATCTTCTCATAGGCTTTCGAGGAGATCATGATGTAGCGGCCCTGGTAGTTGGCGAAGATGCCTTTGACATCCGCTTCGTGAAGCTTCAGGTCGCTGTCATAAATATGCATGGTATCACCGATCCTGATGCCGTATCTTTCGTTCATACGGTTCTGTATCAGGATGCCCTCTTCCGGAACTTCGATCGGCTTATGAGTATTGAGATCTCTCGCCGAAACAAAACCGCCAAGTTCATCCTTGTCGCCGGCGATCACATACAATCCATTGGTCGTCAGACCGGTATCATACAGATGCATGCCATAGTAGGCGTCAAGATACTCTGTGCCGTTTTCATCTAAGATCGATCTGATCTTAGCGATCTGTTTGTCGTCGGTCTCGCTTCCGTATTCGACACGGAAATCATAGACCATGACTTCTTCTTTTTGCCTGACCATCATGCCAAAGAAGGAATCTCTTAAGGTGATACCGATACCGACGATGAAGCAGCTTAGTGCCACGATGATGACGGTGATCAGTACACGTTCCTTTTCGTTGACGATGTTCCTTAGGATCAGTCTGGAATATAAAGACCTGCCGGAGCGGTCGGATGTTTCTTTCTTTTTGTTCTTGCGCTTTCTTGAAGCGAGCGTTTCATCCTTCATCAGGATCGCTGCCGGCGTCTTGAGCAGATCCGTGCAGGCGATGAATGTCGTTAAGACAGACAAGCCGATGATGAAGGCGGAAGTGATCAGGATGGTCAGCGGTTCACTTGTGACCGGCAGTTTGCCGACCGAGTACATGTGCTGATCATTCATGTTCTTCATCAGGATGTAGGTGACAAGATAGCTGATCGCTACGCCAAGGATACAGCCAAGTACACCGGCCAGTACACCGAATAAGAGGTACTTGCCGAAGATCTCACGGTTGTAGAAACCGAAGGCCTTCGTCGTGCCGACGCTCTTCTTTTCTTCTTCGACGATCATCGCGATCGTGGAGAAACAGACTAAGCTGATGACTAAAAGGAACAGCGCACCAAAGGCGGTACTTGCACCCTTGATGCCGGCGATCGTGCCGTTGACATCAAGATAGGACAGGTTGGTGATGCGATCCTGCAAGAGCCAGTGATAGTTCTTCGAAAGGATCTCTTCCCTTGCCTTGTCGATCTCTTCCTTTGCCTCACGTTCGGCTTTTCTTATTTCTTCTCTTGCTTCATCGAGCTTGCTTGCCGCATCGTCTCTTGCGTCATTGAGCTGTTTTCTCGCATCGGCGATCTGCTTTGCCGAAGCGTTCAGAAGCCTTTCCTTATCTGCGAGTTCGATCTGTCCTGCGTTGTAGGCAGCCCAGCCTTCACTCAGCTGTCTTCTTCCCTCTTCGACCTGGCGTTCGCCATCCACGATCTGCGAATGCAGTTTTGCGATCAGTTCAAAGTCCTTGCTTGCCTGATCGACCTTGTCCGATACTTCTTTGACGCCTGAGCGATCAAGATATTCCGATGCCTTCACGTCGAAGTCAACATCAAGAAGATCCTTGCTGAGCTTTTTGCCCAGGCAGAATTCTTCGGCACCCGTCGCATCAGATTGTTCCTTCAGTTTCTCGATCAAGGCGACCGGATCTTCCTTTTCAGCAGCTTCGATGATGCCATCTGCCGCCGTATCGATCTTCGCAAGATGATCCTTTATCACGGAATAGTAATTCAAAAGTTCTTCGTTGTCTTTGGAAGGATCTTCCGCATCCTTGGTCAGACGTACAAACTGGTCTTTCTTCTTTGCCAGGAAGCTTTCAACATTCTCATTGAATCCCGCGACTGCAAGATACAGGTCGAAACCATGATCGTAATACAGTACACTGTTGAGCGCATCGATGCCTCTTGCCGCGTAGAAACTGTTGACCAGCTCTTCATCATATTTATCAGCGGAGTCCATCAAAGCGATCTGTTTGAGCAGATCGATGACCTTGGAAAGATCTTCATTTGTGATCAGTTCATCGGTGATCTCGCCATCGTCCGTAACGACTTTGAAGTTGTAGCCCCAGGCATTGTTTGCCGCTTCGATGAAGGCCGTCAGAACTTCTTTTGGATCTGTTGCTTCTTCGATCGCTTTTTCATAATCTTCAGCTTCCCAGTCGGCGTCGTTGATGAGCTTCATCTCAAATACCGCTTCGTTTCTGCAATAGTCCAGAAGTTCTTCTTTTAAAGCTTTCGTTTCTTCTTTGTCTTTTCCCTGCTTGACCGCATCAAGATAAGCTTCCGCCTTGTCGATCAGTTCTTCAAAGGTCGCATTGATCTTGTCTAAGTCGACATTGGAACTGTCATAGTTTATATAGGCGAGGCCTTCGTTCAGATTAGCGGAAGCTGATTTGAGAGTCCCCTGTGCATTGTAAAGATCGTCGATGTACCAGTCCATCGATTCGAAAATATAATTCAGCATCAGCTCATCGACGGCTTTCAGGACCTTGCTGTAGTTTTCTTCATCGAGCCTTTCATGCAGTTTTTCTTTGACTGCCTCCGGATCGCCGCCGTTATTGTATGCGTCAATGAGTTCTTTGACCGGATCTTCGATCTCTTCTTCATAGATCTTTAAAAGACCTTCCTTCGTGAAGAGATCCACGAGCCTGATGCCCTCTGTTTTGGTTTCGTCGTCGTAGACGGTCTTTACTTCTTCTTTGGTCTCTTCGCCGGACGCCTTGGCTTTTTCCATATCGAAAAGTCTGGATAGGTTGTCTTTTTCCGATTCATCGAGACCGGCTAAAGCTTTCCTTGCCTCTTCGTTGGAAAGAAGATCGAGCAGCAGATTGAATTCCGTGCCGGAATCTTCCCCGGTCTCCATCTTTTCCTCAAGGTCGTTGAGATAGACCGAGAGGGTCTTGAGATATTTTGAGATCTGTTCCGGTGTCAGTTTCACACCTGCCCGTTTTTCAAATTCCTTGAGTTTTTCTTCAAATTCGGCGTAAGCCTTCTTGGCCTTGGCCAGCTGGGCTTCGCCTTCCGCGAGCTGTTTCTCGCCTTCCGTCAGCTGGGCAAGAGCTGCAGCCAACTGCGCTCTTCCTTCTTCGATCTGGCGTTTGCCGTCGGTGAAGATGGATTCGAAATTGCGGATCTTCTTTTCCGCATCCGCAAGTTCCTTTTCCGCTTCTGCTTCCTTGCTGCTCAATTCTGTTTTGGCTTCTTCAAGCTGTTTATTGATCTCGCCGGTCTTCTGGGCGATGCGCTCTTCTGCCGTCGCATCGATACGAAGCTTTGTTTCGCTTGATAAGGTCGGAAGCATCTCATAGAGACCTTTCAAAGCTTCTTCATCACCTGTGACGAAAGCGTTGGTGTAGGAATCATTCAAAGCTTCCTTGTTGAATGACGATTCCGGCAGACAGACGGATAAGACCATCGTATAGCGCAGATACTCCGGATGACGCATGATACCCGAAACCGTGAAGCTCTGCGTTTTTAAAGGATCACCTGCCAAGGCAGATGTGCATTTGAGATTGACACGGTCACCGACTTTGATGCCGCTTTCCACTGCCACGTCTTCGTTGAGCAGGAGTTCATCGTACTTTTCCGGCATCTTTCCTTCCACCAGCAAAGGAACGCTGACTTCATCGGTCATCGAGATCACTTTGACATTATAAAAACGATCGTTTCCGGAAAGTTCGGCATCCAGCAGGATGACGCCTTCCGCTTCTTCGATGCCTTCGATCTTGCGGATCCTGTCGAGGTCTTCTTCAACGATACCGCCGGAAGAGATCAGTTCATAGTTTTTGAAATTGCCCTGTTCATATGCATTTTCCGTCGCATCATGGAAGGCCTTGTAGGCATTGCGGGTCGTGAAGAAACCACCGGTGCCCAGTGCCACGATCAAAACGACCGACAGGAATGAGGCCTTTCTTTTCTGTATATTTTTTACGGCATCGACAAACTGAGTCTTTTTCATCTTACCAGACCAGGTCCTCCGCTCTGAGCGGGTTGAAGTTGATGCGTACGGATGAGATCAGACCGTTCTTTAAACGGATGACGCGGTTTGCCATCTTGGCGATCTCAACGTTATGTGTGACCATGATGACAGTCTTCTTTTCGTTCTTGACGATGTTTTCGATCGCTTTCAGAACACCCTGTCCGGTCTCAAAGTCGAGAGCCGCTGTCGGCTCATCGGCTAAAATGATCTTTGGTTCCTTGGATATGACTCTGGCGATGCAGACACGCTGCTGCTGGCCACCGGACATTGCGGAAGGATAACGGTTCCACTTGTCTTTCAGACCGACCAGGTCAAGACACTCCATCGGGTCTCGCGGATTCTGCGAGATCTCGGCAATGAATTCAACATTTTCCAAGGCATTGAGGTTTGGCATCAGGTTGTAGGACTGGAAGATGAAACCGATGTAGTCTCTTCGATATTGCGTCAGTTCGTCTTCGCTTGGATGCGAGAAGTCTCTTCCTTCGACGATCAATTGTCCTTCGCTTAGCTGGTCCATACCGCCGATGATATTTAACATCGTGGATTTGCCACATCCCGATTCACCTAAGACGACCAAAAGTTCTCCCTCATAGACATTGAGATCGATGCCTTTTAAGATCCGCCTCATCTCTTCACCGGACTGGAATTCCTTGATGACACCCTTCAAAGACAAAAGCGGTATCCTGTCCTTGTCTGGCGAGAAGGTCAGACCTTTATCTTCGATATCCAGGGCGATCAGAGCCAAACAGTTTTCCAGCAGCTTCTGATCTTCCTCATTCAAAGTTCCCGCAACATCGTTTAACTGCAGGCAGCCCAGTGTCGCATAAGGCGATTTCAACGGGACCAGTACGGCATTTCTTCCAAACAGCGTTGAGAAGAACTTGTCCTCGCTGATCTCCGGATATTTCATGCAGTCTTCGATAAATACCGTTTCGCCTTTTTTGACGATCTTTCCGATGAAGCTGTCATCGGCACCGGTCGATGTACCGGATACATCGTTTTCGCCTTTGGAAGCGACGATATAAAAACGGTTGTCAACGGTATTGCGCATCCAGATCGATCCACTTTCACATTTGACGGCATTCGCTAAAATTTCTATACAAGTTTCAAGAGAGCTTTCCAGCTGATCAGATCTGGATAGTTCATCCATGATCTGCCAGACACAGCTTACAAAACGGGAATCAGCCACGACCATCCTCCTTTTCAAAGACCTTATAATCCATTATAAAGTTTTAAACCTTATTTTTATTCTCAACTTGAGAAACGCTACCTGTCCATTATTTCAGATACCCTTAAGATTATTATAATTGAGCAGGACATTTCCGGTATATCGCTTTTTCCGGATAAAAACCCTTTTCATCAAAGAAGAGGTCTGATCATCTTTGAAAAAAGGGTCTTATCATTTGTTTTCTTTTGTTTTTTATCTTATTGCCGGAAGCAGCGTCTCTTCAATGAAGCGGACTCTATCAAAGATCCTAGGCTTGAAGGTCCCGGTGATCCCCAGGGATATCATTTTCTCTTTGTTCACATAGATGATGTTGCCGCAGTCACCGATCGCCGCATAGACTTCTCTGTCGTCAAACGGCTTATACCACAAGTAGCCGTAATTCATGAAGGCAAATCGTTCGCCCAGCTTCACATGCGGCCTTAACATATCTTCCAGATATTCTTTTGAGATGATCACCTTGTCATCATAGAGCCCCTCATTCAGAAGCAGTTCACCGATGATCGCCATGTCTCTTGCCGACATGCAAAGACCCCAGCCGGCCGTAACTGCTCCTTTGGGATCGCAATACCATTCATAAGTTCTTGGATCCTTGTTCATAAGAAAATCAAACTGATCCTCTTTGGAACTGTCGCCATGCGGGATCCTCTCATGCAATCCCAGAGGTACAAACAGATTCCGGTTGGCAAAATCAATGCACTTTTCCCTGCATGAGCGTTCGATGATCCCGGCCAGGATCTGAATGCCAAGGGTCGCGTATCGGAATTCTCCCGTGATCCCCTTGCGTCCTCCCAAAGAATCAAGGATCGCAAGTGTCCAGTCTTTCGACGTGCACACCTTTTTCCAGGGTTCCGACTTTCCTTTATAGGGAGCAGTCATGGTCAAAAGATGTCTGATCGTCACATCATAGATGGTCGTTTCGCCCCGCTTAGGCGAATAATCCGGGAAAAAGTCCATCACTTTCTGATCAAGACTTCGGATTGATCCCTGATCCAGGGCAATTCCTGCAAGCAAGGCCATGATGCTCTTGGTCACGGAATTGACATTCACCGCATCATCGCCTGTAAAACCACGCCAGCTGTCCTCATAGATAAACTTTCCGTCTTTCATCACACAGATTTGAGTGGTGTTGCTTTCGTTTCCTTTGCTGTCACAGATAAATCTGTGCAATTCTTCTTTTTTCACTGCAATTTCCTCCTCCTGATTAAGATTCGGACGTCCTTAATCAAAGACTAAGATGATTAAAAATGATTTTCAAGAAGAATCTGTTTTGTTCGCAGAAGTTTTTTCTTTTCTTACGCAAAGACCGGAATGAAGGTCTGGGAAAGTCCGTCCGCAAGACCTTCGTCCGTGATGATGACACCCGGCAAAGCTGTCAAAGACATCAATGAGATCGAAAGCAGGTTGGCGTTTCCTTCCATCATCCGGTAATAGACTTCCTGGTAGGCGAGCAGTTCTCTGTTGACTTCATCGGCCGACTTGTCTGACATGAGTCCGGCGACCGGCAAAGGAAGAATGTTCCTTACTTCTCCATCACAGACCAAAGCCATGCCACCGCCTGCTTCTTCGAGTTTCTTCAAAGCGATGAAGGCGTCCTTTGCGTTCTTGTAGACCAAAACGAGGTTGTGCGAGTCATGCGAGATCGTGCAGCCGATTGCACCTTCCTTCAGACCGAAGCCCTTGATGACAGCGATCGTCTTGTTTTTCAGATGGTGGCGGTTGATGACGCAGACGTAGGAAAGATCCTCTCTTCCCTGTATCGATACACAACCATCTTCAACTTTCAGTTCTTCGCATTCCACATGACGAATGATGTTTCCCCCATCCGATGGAACGACGACGTTGACCTTTACGCTTTCCTTTTCCTCCGTTTTCAGCAGGAGGTCTTCGTAAGATGTGATCCAGTCTGTATGCACGGTATTTTCAAAGACCTCGTCGTTTTTATACGCTTCACCAAGGTATTTGCCGTTTTCCGCAACGAGTTTTCCATCGATGTAGACCTGTACTGGCTGTTCACCATCGAGTTTTTCCACGAGCTGAAAATCCGCATGATAGCCCGGAGCGATCGCGCCGATGTCCGTGAGACGTTCTTCTTTTGCCGGATTGATGGTGGCCATGCGGATCGCATCGATCGGATCGACGCCGTATTCGATGGCCTGTCTCACCAGATGATTCATGTGTCCGACTTTCAGTAAGTCGGCAACGTGGACATCATCCGTACAGAAGGAGATGTGATCATGATATCTGACCTGGTCAAAGGCCTTGACCAGTTCTTTGAAATTGTCGACCAGAGAAGAAGACTTCAGATCCGTATGCATGCCCAGCCGCAGACGGTCGACGACTTCCTTCGGCGTACTTGTTTCATGGTCTGACTCGATGCCGGACAGTGCATAGGCATCAAGGCCTGCACCGCACAAGCCCGGACAATGACCCTGCAGGAAGGCGCTCTTTTCAAGGCCCGCTTCAATGATGTCATGCATACGCTTATCGCCTTTGATGACACCGACAAAGTCCATGATCTCGGCAACTGCCGTCACGTTTTCAAGACCCAGCAGTTCTGATATTTCTTTGGATGTGAAGGAAGCTCCCGCATTCTCCAGGTTCACGACCGCCGGAACGCAGGAGGAAGCCATTGCGTATTGTCTCTGACAGGTCTTGTTTCCGTTTTCGATCATGAAACGGATGCCGTCAATGCCCAAGACATTTCCGATCTCATGGGGATCGTGATTGATACAGGTCGTTCCCCAGGGAACAGAGACTCTCGCGAAATTCTCTGGTATCAGCATCGTCGATTCGATATGCATATGCGGATCGACATAGCCCGGGATCATGTATAAGCCCTTTCCGTCGATCACTTCTTTTGACGGCAGGATCGCTTTTTCACCTTTCCGTACATGAATGACATAGCCTTTGTAGACATCGACTTCCGCCGGATAGATCTCACCGGTAAAAACGTTGACAAATCTTACGTTGACAAATGTGCTGTCGCAGGCGATCTCACCCATCGCCGCTTTGATCAGTTCAAGCTTTTCTTCCTTGGTTTTCATTCCTCTCTCCTTTGATAAGCTATGTTTAACACATCATCAGACAAAACGCAAAGGATATTTCGCAAGTGCGCAAAGAAAAAGGATCAGCTACTCCCTGATCCCGCAGACAAGATACATGTTTTCATCGGATATGACATCAGAGACCTTCAGATATCTGCCCATCAGCTCCTTCATCTGTTCCGCCTCTGGAAGCAGATGAGAGACGTGTGACACATTTTTGTGATGTTCAATGATCTTTTCCCGGCTCATTCCATGGCATACGCTCAAAGTACCCCCGGGTCTGAGATAATTGCTCAGCCTTTTTATCAGCTGTTCAGGTTCATCAAAATGAGGGAAGGCGTTGTAGATGATGATGCAGTCATACTTCTTCTCATAATCATAGCTTACCGCATTGGCACAGATGAACTTCACACCGTCTTTTTCAAATTTCCCTTTTGCGATCTTTACCATTTCCGGTGAGATATCGATGCCGGTGATCGACTTCACGTTTCTGCTTTGATAAAAAGGGATCATGACTCCTGTCCCGCAGGCGACATCAAGGACATCCTTTCCCGTTTCTACTTTGGAACAGTTTAGAATGATCTCAATGATCTCTTCATTGATGACCATCCGCTCATCCCACTGCGGTGCCCAGGCATCAAAGAATTCTATGATCTCTTTATCCGACATGCGTCCACCTCTTTCTTTATGCATCATTCTAACAAAGAAACAACTGTCTTTGTGATCTCACTCAGCCGCTGTAAATCAAAAAGTCTGAAGTTTGAACTGCCCCACCGAAAGTGGA
>DESX01000067.1 GCA_002362065.1 Solobacterium sp. UBA3303 | reverse complement strand
AAGTCAGGCTTGGGAGTCGCTATCGAATTCACCGGCAACAGGTGCTCCTTGGGACTTTCACCCTAGATGTATGACATGCCCGTCATACTACAAAAAGCACAGACTTAAAGCCTGTGCCTTGTGATTTCAGAACTGAAACTCAATTTATTCTACTCTGTTGGCGTCACGGAGCTTCGGCCATTCGGTCTCATAAGTCGCATTATCCCATTTCATACAGTCAATGACTTCCACTTCTCCCCGTCTGACTTTGTCCAGCAGAGCTTCATAAGCATTGCGCTGTGCTTTTGTCGTATGAGATAAGAACCATTCGTTTTCCGCCATGCTGACGCCGCCATCTATGATGCCCCAGGATTCTGCTTTGCCGAGTTTTGCACCAAGAGTGCCTGCTGCAGCCATCTTACAAACTTGTTTGAAGATCTCACCATTATTTTTTAATGCAGATGAGATGATCGTATTCGCCCATTTGGTGTTATTGTCTTTAAACTGTAAGTATTGATCCACATCTATGCCAATGCACCACACATCGTCATGTTCACTGCAGGCAGCAATAACACCATTCCCCAGACCTCCGGCAACATGCCATATGATATCTGCGCCTTTCTGTATCTGAGATTCTGTAACCTCTTTTCCTAATACAGTATCAGAAAAAGAACCGGGATAATTGATCACATATTTGACGTTTTCATCCGCCAGTACCTGACAATAGCCGGAAATGAACTGGTTCATTCCCATTGAATCCATACCTACAACGACCCCTACTGTGCCGGTTTTTGTCAGGACCGAAGACAGAGCACCTGCCACATAGCCCAGTTCGGCAACATTTCCTCTTGCGGCATAGCAGTTGGATGGGATGCCTGAGGAAGGTATTTCAGAGTAATCAAAGTTATAGAACATCTGCTTCGGATATTTCTTGCAAGCCTTGTACAGGAAGTCTTCATATGTGCCGTTTCCGCAGGCGACCAGATCATACTCGTGATTCTTGCAGACGTTGTCAAACCGGTTCATCCAGTTTGTTTCAGATGCCATTCCGTTTGGATCACATTCATAGATATCGACCGCGATGTCATTATCTTCTTCGTTCAGTTCATATGCTGCCTTTGCAAGATCATCATAATAAGACATATCTCCTATGAAAGGGACCATCAGAGCGATCCTGGTCAGACCATCATTTTTAGCCCAGACCGCATAAAGCGTGACATTCAAGCCTGCAAGATCCGCATCGTAGAGGAATGTACCGTTATCTGAAATTACTACCGGTCCGTTTTCCGTCAAAGCCCAGCCAAGGAACTGGACATTCTGTCCGTTGGCCGTCTTTTTCAGACTGCACTTCGGCAGTTTGCTGTCCTTGTAGACAACAAGGTCATTCATCTTGCCTGATGTGGCACCATTTGGATCAAAGTGTAAGGTGATACCCAGAGATCTCTGGCTGATCTTGAAGGATACAATCTTGTATCCGCCATAGTTTCCTTTGCCCTTTAATGTGACTTTGGCCGTACCTTTCAGGGTATTGTTTTCATAGGAAACGATGTCATAATCAGAAGCTTTTAAGATCTTGTTGTTCAGCTTCACAGTGATCTGTGATTTTAACAAGGTGATCGGCTTTCCTGTGTAGTATTGAACAGGAATGCTTACAGATGCTTTGGAAAGATCTGCTTCCACGATGCGATAGCTTGATACAAAATTACCCTTGTAGTTTCCTTTGCCCTTGATGGTGACTGTGACGATATCGCCTTTATTCAGGATGTCATTCTTGTTCAGTTCTCTTCCATTGAAGGTATAGGAGATCTCCTTTTCATAATCCGTGCCGGCACTTAGTTTCTTGCCATCGGTATCAATGAGCACAGGTACGGACTTCCAGGAATTCGCTTTGCCGGTATAGACCTTGTCAGGGATCTGGGCATTGACTTTATAAAGATCCTTTTCTCTGATCGTAAAGGATTCTATGATCGATCCATCATAGTTTCCCTTGCCTTTGATGGTAACAGTGCCTGTACCTAATTTGGTGTTGTTCTTATAGCTTAATGTATAGTCGGTATTTAAGACCAACGTATTTCCACTGAAGGTAACAAGCGGAAGCGGCTTGACTCCGCCCTTTCTGTATTCATAGATATTTCTTCCTTCATCGGCATCAAGCGTTACGACCGTATCTTTCTGCGGCAGGAAAGCCTTGTTGATCTTGAAGGACTTGTTGAGTGTTCCTGTATAGCCTCCCATGCCAATGAAGCTGATGGTGGCAGAGCCTGCCTTTGCATTGTTCTTATAGGAAACAGTATAGTCCTGTCCTTCGATCAAAGGCTTGCCCCCATAGCTAAGCTTTACATCGTTCTGTATGGCAGGACTTCCATTATAGTAAAGTTCTGTAATGCCCGATACGCTCGCTTTATTAATCGGAAGACCATTGATCTTGAAGGTCCTGGTGATGCTTCCCTTATAGTCATTGATACCCGAAATGATCACATAGGCAGTGCCAGGAAAGATATTGTTTTTGTAATCTACACGATAATGAATACCCTCGAATAAAGGCTCTTTTCCATCCTTGACCGTGAAAGACTGAGTCAGCTCCTCTCCTGTATAGGCTATAGCCTTCATAGAAGAAACGCTTGCAGAAGAGATAGACTTCTTATTGTTTTCATCGATGATCGAATAATGGACGATGATATCTTCACTTCCTGTATAGTTTCCTTTGAAGCTGATCTTAATATCATAGACAACGATCTCACCTGCTTCGCCAGACGATTGCGGATTAATGATCGTTGCAGTATAGTCCGTATTATTTTTTAATTTGACACCTTTGTATTCAACAGATGTGACATTTGGTTTCTGTGCTTTTCCGTTATACATGAAGGAGTCTTTGCTTAACAAGACAATGACATCTTCTTCAGCTATACTGACCGGAAGGATATTGAAGGTCTTGGTCAGAGTTCCGGCATAGTTTCCTTTGCCGGTGATCGTCACTGATGCAGTACCGACCTTGGTGTTGTTTACATACTTGACCGCATAATCTGTTCCTTCATTCAGCAATGTATCGTAGTAATACACCTCAAGTTCCTGGGTGATCGGCTTGCCTGTATAAACTTTGTCCTGCAGTTCATTGACAAAGAACGGTTCACCGATATTCGTCCAGGTTCCTGCCCATTGAGATGCATTGGCCGGATATTCTTCATAAAGGGTCTGCGCCTTCTTCTGAAGAAGACCGTTTTCCCAGATGCCATCCGGCAGATATGCATCATTTGTCCAGTTCGTAAATCCCTCAGAAAGAGTGACCTGTTTCAAACTGGAACAGCCATCAAACATCCTTGTCATGTTTGTGACAGAAGATGTATCAAGATTGGAGATATCGAGACTTTCTAACGATCCGCAGCCCGTAAACATGCCGATCATCATTGTGGCAGATCCGCTTGAGAGTCCATGCAGATCAAGCTCATTCAAGGACTCGCAATCCTGGAACAGCCAGCTGAAATTCTTCACATTCGAAGTATCCAGGATGTTCAGGTCGACTTCCTTGAGACTGCTGCAGCGCGCAAACATTCCGGACATATCCGTCACATTCGATGTATTCAAACGGCTCAGATCGACTTCCTCAAGGGAGATACAGCCAGAGAACATGCCGCTCATGTCCGTGACATTTGCAGAACCATATGGCAATTTTACCGAAGTCAAAGCTTTGCAGCCGCTGAACATCCAGTAAAAGGTTTCTGCTTTTCCTGTATCCAGAGGTCTGAGATCCACACTTTCTAAATAATTTGAAGAGATCAGATAACTGAAGTCTGTAACTTCACTTGTGTCAAAACCGTTGAAATCGATCTCTTTTAAAGAATCGAGGCGGATAAACCAGCCCGCTAGACTCAAAGGCTTGATGGTCTGTCCTGGTGCAACATAAACTTTGCGGATCAGTGTTCTGTTTTCAAACCAAGGAGCAAAAGTGGTTGCCAGATCATATGTTTTCGTTTCAATTCCGGAATAGACGATACCTGAATACACATTGTCGTCGATGTCGATAACTTCCTCGTATCTTTCACCGTTATCATAGCCATAAAAGCTTCTGAAGAAGATCAGTTCTCCCTGATCATTCAATACGGCATATCCTTCTTCCTGACCCCATCTTGCTTTGAAACGCAGATCGCCAAGTGTGCCCTTTTCGATCTTTGTGGTCTTTCTTCTTGAGATATTGCCTGCTTCATCGATCAGATACCAGCCGATAAACTGGAAACCTTCTTTTACAGGCGCAGCCAGAACGATCTCATCTTCGATCGTGTAAAAGGAAGGATTTGAAGGATCGTTGGTGCCTCCGTCGAGTTCATAAGTGATGTCATAGGTGATGATCTGCCATCTGGCATAAAGGACATAATCCTGAGGATCGTTTTCCGTATCGATTCCAGTGATCTTGTTTTCGTATTCGTCGTACCAGCCTAAGAAGACATATCCGTCTTTCTGAAGATCCTGCAGTTCAAAATAGCCGTTGTTGTAATTGCGGAAATAGGTTTCCGGATTATTATTCGTACAGCCCATTTCATCGTTGTAACGGATATGGAAGATTTCAGAAGTGGTATAGCCTTTGACTACTGCTGTACCGCCACAGACGGATTTCATATCTCTCCAGCTTCCGCCTTCCTTTACAAAAGTCTGTCCGGAAGAAGCGGAATCAGCTGTCTTAAACCAGCCAAAACCAGCTGAGGTCAGATAATCCAGAATGACCTGGCCACTGCCCTTCTGGGTGATGACGATCGCATATTTTTGTCCTTGTTTCAAAGGGATCGAATCATCAAACTCGACTGTATGATAGCCGGCATAAGTTTCATTTACTGTCTTGCTGGCAACAAGTCTTCCATCACTCGGGTTGTTCTTTACATCCAGATACACATCGACTGTAACTGTCAGATCTGTAGCATCCGTAACATATCCGGCACGATAGAGCATCTCATCCTGCTGTGAAACGAAGATACCGCCTTCCGTGAGGGAATTGTTATAGAACCGTGAATACAATGCAGGCCCGCCATCGTGCTGATAGAGCATCGTGTCCTCGTCAGCTTTTTCGATATCAAACTGACATGCGACGCCTGAACTGAGCAAACCGACGTCTTCATAGGAGATCCAGAAATAGCCATTGTCTCCATACCAGTCGCCCCAGCTGTTTTTGATCAGCCAGGCACCATTTTCAGAAGGCTGTTCTACGAAATTACTTCTATCAAAATCATCATCCCAGCCAATGAGCGTGACCGCATGGTTGGAGCCTGCGTAATGACCGTTATAAAACGCATTGGTCTCTTCATTGAATACTTCATCTTCATAAATGATCGTTCCATCTTGAAGCATGATCGGGAATGCAAGATAAGATACCTGCAATGCACCATTCTGCATCAGGACCATTTTGAGAGAGTCCCTGTCTTCGATATTGACCCATCTGGCATTTGTGACGATATAGTCATCCATGTTATAGCAGTATTCTTTATTCATGGATGCAATGAAGGAAGACTCATCGGTGATCTGTGAAGGAAGTGATGCATAAGGCATATCTTCCTCATCAACAAATCCGAGTCCGCTCGCCAGCATGAATGACGAAATAACAGTATTGCCGCCTTCATCAAGAAGGCCTGCACTTGATGTATAAGCCATGCCATCATCCGTGATCAGATCGAGCTTATCTTTTGTACCGATATTGTGATAATTGAAAAACGCCAGTTGCAATTCGGAAAGATCGAGCTCCTGCCCGTATTTCATTAAATAAGAGCTCTCTGCTGAAGCTGCGATCGCGTGCGCCCAGCAGGTCCCGTAATTCCCCTGATTTTTGACCGAGGTAACGTAACCGTGGTCTCTCAAATCATAATGTGATGGCAGATCGAGCACATCTATGGAACGATTGACCGTAAATTTAGACGCATCGATATCAATATTGTAATATCCAAAACGAGGATCTTCATGGATCTTCAGTTCATCCATTGGAACGATCCAGTCATCATCTTTATTATTTTCTTCTGTTACATGAGAAACTTCAGCCGTTTCTGTCTCTTCAGAAAGATCAGTGTCTTCAGAAACTGGCGTCTCTTGAGTTTCTGCTTCTTCTTGCGTCTGTTCTTCTTCAGGAAGTTCTTCTGTCTCCTTCGTTTCTTCTTCAGGAGGCAACGTTTCCTGTTCTTCCTGTGTTTCCTGTTCGCCGGTAAAAGAAGCTTCTTCCTCCTGAACCGTTTCTTCTTCCTGGACAGTTTCTTCTTCCTGATTCAGGACTTCAGTTTCCTGAATCGTTTCCTGTTCACCTTCTTCTTGCGCATGAACGATATTTACAGCAAGAGAAGTCTGCAGCAGCAAAAGCACGCAGAGAAACAAACTGATTATCTTTTTCATTTTTTTATCAACCTGCCTTAATAGTTTAATTATATCTTGATAAAACCAGGAATCATATAAAAAACGGGATAAGTCAACCAAAAACAGTCAGTATACGAAAAAAAGCACAAGAGCATAGCCCTTGTGCTTTTAACGAAATTCTTTTGGTAACTCTTAACGGAAGAATGACCAGACTGCATTCAGGAAGGATTTCTGAACGATCCTGAAGCTGACAGTCTTGGTTCCGCCATAGTTGCCTAAACCCTGGATCGTGATCTTAGCAGAGCCTTTGTTCACGTTGTTCTGGTAAGAAACGATCTCGAAGTCTTCCTTGTTCAGCAGATTGCCGTTCATCTTGACGGTGATCTCTGCCTTGTCAACTTTGACTTCTTTGCCAGTGTAGATCTGGTCAGCAACCTTGACAGATGCTCCGGAAATATTGGCAGCAGTGATCCTGAATTCAGCAGTTGCACTGCCTGTGTAGTTTCCTTTGCCCTGTGCCGTTACTTTTACAACTGTTCCAGCCGGAACGATCGTACCATTGGCGATCGGCTGTCCGTCAGCGTAAGTGTATACGACGTTCTTGTCGTAGTCTGTGCCGGCAGCCAGCTTCTTACCGTTGGTATCGGTGATCACGATATTGGACTTGAAGTTGTTCTTGCTGTTGGCAAACTTCTTGTCAGCAGCTGTAGCTGTAAGAGTAGACAAGTCAGAAGCTGTGATCGTAAATTCCTTACTGATCGTACCAGTGTAATTGCCTTTGCCCTTAGCAGTAACGGTAGCTGTACCCTGCTTGCTGTTATTCTTGTATGACAGCGTGTAATCCTTGCCTAAGACAAGTTCAACACCATTATAGTTATCGAATAATGCCAGATCAGGCTTGTTGCCACCCTTCTGATATGGCTGTGCAGGAACAGTAGCTGCGCTGACATCCTGGCCATTGCTCAGATCGATCGCTGTGATCTTGAAGCTCTTGGAGAAGGAACCTGTATAGTTTCCAATACCCTTGATCTGAACCTTTGCTGTTCCGACCTTGGCATTGTTCTTGTAGGTGACTGTGTAGTCTTCACCTTCGATCAGGACCAGATTACCCATCGTCAGTCTGACTTCCGGTCTGACTTCGCCATTGTATTTGACTTCTGTCGGTAAACCGGTGAGAGTCGTATTGTTGGCATTCAGTTTGATCGCTGAGATCCTGAAGTTCTTAGTAACAGAACCTGCATAATTGCCTAAGCCTCTGATCGTTACAAAGCCCATACCAACTTCGACATTGTCTCTGTATTCGAGGACATAGTCAACGCCAAGTTTCAGTTCCGTACCGTTATCTCTTACAACAACATCCTGATAAATCGGTTCACCAGTGTAAGTTGCCGCTTTGACACCGAAGATTCCTAAGGAAGAAACCGGCTTAAGATCCTTGGTGATCAGATATGTTGTATCAACAGATCCGGTGTAGTTTCCTTTACCGGTGATCGTGAGTGTGTAAGTGCCTTCCTCCAGTGAGTTGATGTTGGAGTACGTGATCGTGTAGTCTTTGTTCTTCGTCAGTCTGACACTGTTGTGGTATACAGCAGCAATCGTTGCTTTCTGCTTGTTGTTGTTGAATACGAATGCATCCTTATTGAGAACGATGACTGTTTCGTTTTCACTGAATTGTGCAGGCAGGATCTCGAAGGTCTTGGTCTTGGCATCCTTGTAGTTGCCCTTACCAGTTACCTTGACAGTTGCTGTACCGGCTTTCGTATTATTCTGATAGATTACAGTATAATCCTTGCCTTCCGTCAGCATCTTTCTTCCATGGTAAACACGGAATTCCTGCGTCTGCCTGCTGCCGTTGTAAACGACATCAGTCAGTTTTGACAGCCAGATCTCTTCCGGAACTTCTTCGATCGATTCCGGACGGTCTTCTGGTAAAATATCGCCCCAGTCATAATATTCAGAATCTTCAACCGCATACTCGATCGGTTCGCTGACTTCAGCGTCATTGTCCTTCTCGAGTTCAGTTACGGTCACATCAGATACTTCATCAGAGAGTCTGTTGAAGACCAGCTTAGCGATGACATCATCTGTTGCAACGCCTTCGAGATCCATGAAGCCGAATCTGGCTTTTCCTTCAGTGACTGCTGTAGCGAAGTACTTGACATTGGAGACAACGTCTTTAAGTTCAAGAACTTCTGCGTCATATTCAACTTCGAATAATCCGTTATGTGTGACTGTGATGCCATCATCAGTAACAACAGTACCATCAGACTTGATCAGTACGACTGCAAGATCCGGATCTTCGTTCGCCGGGTCAACATTGACCGTTACGTCATTGCGTGTGATCAGGGAACCATCTCTGTTTCCGACAACACTGTCAAGTTTTCCTGCAACTGCCGGAAGACTTACCGGACCAACCTCAGTTTCAAATACAGCCGCTTCATCAACTGCTGCATCTGCATGTCTTGAAGATGTGCTTTCAACACCGATCAGTTCTTTGACTTCCTGGCTGTAGAGACCACTGACTGGCCATACAGAATCCGCAAAGGAACCAAGTTTGAAGATAGAACCATCGTTATATAAGTCATAGACCATGATCAGATCGACCTTGTTGCTGGCCTGATTGAATCTTGACCAGAAGAGGCTTGCTCCGTCAAAGTAGAGAGACTGCCAGTATGGAATATCGACTGCATCGCCGATCTGTCCGATCTTGCTGACGTTGAATCTGGAGTAGCTTCCGCCATATGGCAGGAATCCTGTGTTGTAGATATTGCCTGCCTCATCAAGGAAGAAGACCCAGTCAGTATTTCCATAGCTTGGATGATTGTACTGTTCTTCGTATGCGATACCGACAAGGTAATTGCCGCCGGTATATGAAGACATATCAAATACACCTGCATAAGCACCAGTCGTTCTGTCGATGATCACAACGTACGGACCATAGACACCTAAGAGTTTATCTCCCCCAAGGCTCGGAGCCGGGCAAAGATCCATGTATCCGATCGAAGAAGCACCGACTTCACTTACGTCATAAGTGCTTTCATCAACTGTGTAAAGCGTTGAAACCCAGTTTTCAGAATCAAATGTTACAGCATACAGTTTGCCATCCTCCGCATAAGAAGTAGAAGTGAGTTCCATCCTCATGCTTGGAGAAAGCTTCGTGTAGTCAGGAATCGTAGCTGTATTGAACTGAGTGAACCAGACTTCGCCGTTCTCATCCCAGACGATACCGTTGAGTTCTTCTTCAATAAGAATGAATTCAACATAGCAGCTCGCTGATTTCTCAGGATCTGCATCAGAAGTTGCAGTGATGACTGTTACACCTTCGCCAACGCCGGTTACAACACCGTTTTCGTTGACTGTAGCAATACTCTCGTCTGCAGAAGTCCAGTTGACTTTCGGATTTTCAATACCCCAAGGAGTAACGGTCGCATTCAGCTTGAAGCTTCCGCCGACTGCACTGGAGACATATTCCTGATCAAGCGTGACCTCGATCGGTTCTGTCAGTTCTTCCTTGTTCAGGTTGACTTTGACAGTCGTCAGGTTGCCTGCGTAGTCATAGGCTTCCATATACAGGTGGTCAGGCATGCTTGCATCGTATGAAAGTTCATATTCCTGAACATCCTGTGCATCCTGCTTTTCATCAGTCCTTGCACCCTGTGCAAACCAGAGATTGTCATCTTCATCATTGATGAACAGACCTGCAAGGTATTCATTATCAGCTACAGTGATCTTGATCTCGACAACTTCCTGTTCAGCCGTGATAGGTGCACCAGTCTCATCGACTTCACCTGTTTCAACTGTCTTTGTAACTCTTTCCGCAACGATCGATTCAAATACCGGAGCGGTATTATCGATAACTAACGGTAAAGTCTTGGAAGCTTCGACCTTATCCCATTCGATATTGTAATTTGCATCGTAGTAGTATTCCGGAGCTGCCAGGAATCTTAATTCAACACGATCGCCTTCTTCAACAGCATCCTTTGGTGAGTAGCCATAACCGTTGGAAGTCGTTGTGCTGCGCCATTCGCCACCCGATGGATAATAGTAAGCTGCATACTTGCTGCCGCCTTCAACTGCAGAGCCTTCAATGACTTCGCCTTCTGCATCAGTCAGATCAAATCTGGTTGCTGCAGCATTCCTGATCAAAGAATACTGGAATCCTTCAAGCACATTGTTCGAGTTGAACGCATTTCTTTCCGGATAGTAGACCAGTTCGTAATCTTCAACAACCTGAGACAGATAAGAATCCAATGGGTTGCCGCCTAATACGAAGCTGCCGCCCAGTGCCACATCGTTATAGATGAATGTCTGTCCTGCTGCAGTCGTCAGCACATTATCTGAAAGTGCTGCATACATGTATGGAACTCTTTCTTCAAGGCCATATCTGTATTCGAGAACAGAACCGACATCGACACTCGATGCCTCACTCCAGCCACCGTAGTAACCAAAGACCGGAATGGAGTGCAGTACACCGATCGCACCATCTTCAGCATCTCTTTCCTGTGCGAAGATGTAGCCTTCGACGTAAGCACCGTTGTTATCGAAGTCTTCAAATTCTTCTTCGTCAAATTCGATCTCGACTCTGATCTGTGTCTTGCCCTGAGCCGGAACAATAGCTGCAGCTTCGTTAGCCAGTCTCAAAGCCAGATAAGCATCATAAGTATCGATCTTGCCATCGTCATTGAGATCAGCTTCAGCCGGCAGGCTGTCTGTATCTTCAGCAACAACAGCATTTAAGATAGCCATCGCATCTTTGTCATCATAGACATCCGGATTGCCATCAAAATCGTATGTAACATCCTTTTCGAATCTTGTGTCATTGACATACCATGTCAGATTCGGATAAAGGTTTGCTGTGAAGGTATCGATGAATTCATCTTCAATACCATAGTCTGCATAGAACGCACCAACATCCTGTGTGAAGAAATCTGCATTCAGATCGTATGCGAGATCTTCGTCAGAGATATTGTTCAATGTGAATTCAACTGTATATTTACCACTGCGATCCGGGTCATCACCAAGTTCTGCCTTGACTTTGCCGTCTTTCGCATAAGCCGTGATATCTTTTCTTGCTTCGCCGTTGACTGCAGTCGAATCCATCAGAACGACAACGTTGGAATTGATCGCTGCTTCAACATTCGCAAGACCGGAACCCTGCTGGATGACCGGGTAATAATTACCGGAATTGCCATCGATCAAAGGTTCAGCTGTAGACATCAGCAAGCTCTGGATCAGAGCACGTCTTGTAATACCTAATCTTTCAGCTTCCTTATCCAGTCCGTTTTCTCTGACGTACTGTGCCATGACAGCGATGATACCAGCTATCTGCGGAGAAGCCATAGATGTACCGGACATGTTTTCATACTGATCTGTGCCGCCGGATAAGAAACCATTCTGCGTCATATTCGTACCGAATACGGAATAGATGTTTCCGCCTGGTGCTGTGATTTCAGGTTTTAATGACAGATCACCTGGAACGCCCCAGCTTGTGAAGTCGGACATCGTGTAGTATTCAGAGTTATAAGCGTCTCTGCGCACTTCTTCGTTGACAGTGATCTTACCGGTATAGTAAGTTATACCGCTCTCTGTTTCCGTCTTTTCGGAAGAAGCCTTGATCATTTGACCTTCCGCCTGTGTGATCGAAACAACCGGAACAGTGTAAGTATAACCAGACAGATTCATTGAGATCGTGCCTGGCTGATTGTTGACGACGATAACGCCTGCCGCACCTTCAGCTGCTGCAGCATTTGCCTTGGCAAAGAAGGACGAACTGCCACGGTTACACATAGCAATCTTTCCATCAACCAGATCAGAAAGTTCTGCAAATGCGTTTCCGCTGTAATCATTATCTGCAACACCCGGACCATCGACATAAATAAAGTCGTAAGTTCCGGCGATCGTTGACATCGAATCATTGCCATATCCGTAAGTCTCGGTAAAGAAGAAACGTTCACCTTCATATTCCAGAGTCGAACCGGTGAAACCATCGTTATCAACAGAAGCAACGGACAATGTGTTTGCATAAGTTGCAGGTGAGCCACCAGTCGCAAAGTTGACGCCATCAGCATAAGGCAATACATATTGCGTCTGTTCTGCCCAGTAGCTGTTGTTGCCTGCAGAGTTTGCCCAGACCAGATTGACATTAGTCATGCCGTCAATGATTTCTTTATATGTCGGATTATAAGTTAAACCGGCATTGGAAGAACCTAATGACAGGTTGACAGAATCCGCACCTAAAACGATCGCATCTTCGATCGCTGCAAAGTAATCGGAATCGTAAGCTCCGCCGCCCTTGCCGAAGACCTTCATAACCAGGACCTGTGCGTCTGGCGCATTGCCATGCGTCTTGACTGCATCGATCGCATCCTGGATACCCTTATTTTCATTCAGGATATACTTGTTGGCTGCAGCGATACCGGCAACGTGAGAACCGTGTTCACCCTGTGTATCGTGAAGGTGAGTTACATCGAAATCGTAATCGACATAGTTAAATCTGAACGGAACTTTCGAATTCAGGTAAGCTTCCGAACCATCACCGCCAGCTCTTTGTGCTGCGTTGAGCATGCTCCAGAACTTCTTGACATCCTTTTCTTCCATCAGATCGTAGGTATTTCCGCTGTGCATTTCATCCAATGCGATTGCAGCATCGAATGCTTCGGAATTAAATGACTGATGGTCGATATCAAGACCTGTATCGACGATCGCAACCTTGCTGCCTGCACCGGTATAACCGGAAGCCCACGCATAAGTGGTTGACGTCATTCCGGAAGAGATCGACATCATCGGTTCATCTGCAACCTCATCCTCTTGCGGATAGTACTGTAATTCGACAACTACATCCTTGACCCCCTCGATCGCTTTGATCTCATCGATCTTTTCTGCAGGAACATTTGCAGAAATGATGTTTGCTGCCAAAGTCAGATTCCAGACAACGTCGAGATCTTCGCCATCAAGCACATCTCTTGAAATGACTGCAGAGATCTCGTCCTGTGATTCCTTCAAGGATTCACGGTAAGAGATCGCTGACGGATCAAGCGAAATGGCTTGTGTCGAATAACCGACATCCATAGTTGATTTGCCATCAAGAACGATTGAAACACGAACATCACCCTTTAATAAAGATTCTGTTGCTGCTTCAAAGTTCGCTTTGTCCATTTTGCTTGCAGCTCTCTCAGCGTCGTTTTCAACAACTTCCCAGCTGAGAAGTGGCTCGTCTGCTTCTTCGCCTTCTGCATAAACCGTTCTGGTTCCGATTACAGAAGTCACTAAAAGAAGAAGTACAAGCAAAAGACTGGTAAATCTTTTCCCAAACTTTTTCATTTAATTCCCCTCTCTATATCAGGCAAAATGATGCTTTGCCATATAACATTTAAATTTTATTACAAGTCAAATTCCAAACACAATATTTACAATTTGTTTTTTGATTCATTTTCATGAATATTTTTCTCGAAATGAAAATAATTTTCATTAATTGATTTTCGTTTTTGCCTTCAAAAAAGCTTCAGAGATCTCTGAGCTTCTTTATCATTTCAATCGATTATATATTTTCTTTATTAATACAGTATGATTTTTAATCCTGTTTGTCGGTTTTTTGAAACGGGATGATATTCACCTTCTGTTTCAGAACGATCACAAACATTAAAAGGATACAAAGATTCAGGATCGTTGCCGAATTGACCAGGCCCTGTCCGAAATATGCGATCATCCCTGCATAGATGCCAAAAGTGACTGCATCTTTTTTATCGTTCCTGAAGAAGGATATGAACAGGACCACCCAGAAGAACAGATAGGAAACAAGGCCAAACAACCCGTTTGTCAGAAGCAGATGAATGCTTTCACTGTGCGCAGAATTGTATATGACTCCAAACTCTTCGCTCAAAGGACTATAAACCAGCTGCAGCAGTTCCGGACCAATGCCGAAGAGTTTCGTGAAGAAATCGTATTCATTCAGATAAACTTCTTTCGATCTGTTCCAGATCAGCAGCCTTCCATTGTCGATATCCCCACTCCCTTGTCCGAATGCATAGAAACATACACCAAGAACGACTGCCGCAAGCAATCCTTCCAGGACAAGAACGATCTTTTGTCTGTTTTTTTCATATGCCTGTTCCGGTAGCTTTGTTCCCAGGAAAAACAGAATCGATCCGAGTATGATCAAAGCAAGTGCAGTCAAAGGCTGAAAAAACAGTCTGCCGAAGCCATGCATCACCTGAAGCCTTCGCTCAAACGCCGGCAAAAACCCGATCAGCAGGAAAGCACAGCCAAGTGAAACAAGAAGGATCCCGCTTCTTTTGACCCTGAAAAGATCTTCAAATAAATAAGGGATCAGGAAAAAGGCACTCAACCCAAAAGAGAGATAAATGCCATCCGCCCCGTTGAGGACAGATGCAAGGATGCCGCTGAGTGCAGCAAGAAAATACAGCACATTTTTCCATCCCCGTTCCTCATTGACATAAAGGCAAAGGAATAATGGTATAAGCAGACTCAGATATCCGACATTCCAGTTAGCATTTCCGATCGTGCCGTAAAAGATATAGTAATTGGATGTGACCACCTCTTCCCGGAAATGGAAGATATCCATTCCGGCAGCATCGGTGATCATCAATAAGAATTCCAGGACAGAGAAAATGATCAGAGGAATATACAGATGTTTCGTATTCATCTTTTCCTGCTTCAAAATGATATAAACAAAGGAAAGATACAATACGCTTCTTAAGCTGACATGCCACCCCGCATCGCCGTTGAATGCATAAGCTTTCTCAACAGAAAATAGCGTCGATACAACATAAGACAGCACGATCGCACAGACTGACAGATCCAAAAGATCTGTAAGAAGGTGCTTCTTCATGACGAAAAACTTATATATGGCTGTTATGACCAGAAACGGCAAAAGGATCCGCATGCCAAGCAGAAAGAAAGAAGCTTTTGCCTCCATAATGTCAAAATACGCGTTATGGACATAAGCAGTCAGAAAAATGCCGGCAAGATAGAAAAACAGCACATAGGAACTTTGAAACAAAAGCTCATACGTCTTTTTCTGGTCCTTGCTGATATGATCCTTTTTTATATTTTTGGCCTTCTTCATACATTTCCCATTATTTCATAAAAGTCCAATAAAAATAACCCCGTTTCAATGAAACAGGGTTATTCATACGTTTTATTATCTTACCTTCAGCAATCTTGCAAACAGCTGACCATAGATACGCTGTCCGTCTGCCGGTGGTTCCGGGTCCGGAGTAGGTTCTGGTTCTGGTTCCGGTTCTGGTTCAAGCTTTGGAATGGTTTCCGTATACTCTTCACCGCATCTCGAACATCTGTATTTGATATAGCCTTCCGATTCAGTCGTCGCTTCAACGCGTTCGACTTCCTGGAAGTCATGACCAAGCGCAGGGATCGTTTCCGTTTCTTCTTCTCCGCACTTGGAGCACTTATGCGTCCTTGAACCTTCACTTGTACAAGTAGCTTCGGTCACAGTCTTCCATTCGCCCCAGTTGTGGTTACAGAATTTCTTCCAGTGTGCATATACCGTTGCATTGCCGCTGACATCATCGGTATCATAGACTCTTTCGCCATCTGAACCCGGTGAAGTAAACCAGCCTTGGAATACATAGGTATCGCCGCCTTCTTCAACATCCGGAAGGCTCTTGAATGAAACGGCATCGTCACCTGTTGTGATCTCGATCTTGCCTGGCGCAGTGCCATGTCCGTTGGCATCGAATGTGATCGTCTGTATGCCGGCTTTTACGACCAGCTTGAGTACATTGACATTTTCGATATAAGTTCCAGGTGCCGGTGATTGTGACACGACATCGCCGACCTTGCCGGAAACGCTTGTATTGAAATCGATCTCATAAGGTACGCCATGTTCTCTAGCCCATTTGACCGCCTTAGCATAATTGTGTTCCACGAAATCCGGAACCTGCTTGTTCTCGTCGATCTTGCTTGGACCCATGACAGTGATCGAACCGGAAGGATACTCAGAAACTAAAGAGCCATATCGTGGATACTGTTCAACGACCAGGCCTTCATAGTTCTTGTCGTAACCTGGATCGGTCGACTTGATGATATTCACGCTCAGGCTGACACCGTTTGCGGAAGCCCAGGACATTGCCGAAGACTGGCTCAGTCCTTCAAGTGCTGCCCAGTATGCTGGCATCGGATCCGGTTCATAAAGGAACTTATGTTCGTAATCCGTTGATATCATCGTCGGTCTTTCATATTCACTGTCAAGAGAGAATTCCAGGTTTCTGGTCTGCGTGACCGAAGTGTAATTTCCCATGACGTTATTGATATGCTGTACCGATTCATCATAAGATCCCTGATAGATCAGATAGACCCACAAAGGAAGTCTCATGGAATAGCTGTAATACATGATACCGCCATAACCTGTGATCCTTGTATTCTGGAAGTCAACAAGGTCAAAGGTATCGATGCCGGTATAGTTCTTGGTATTCAATAAGAGATTGAATACATTGGTCAGCTGAGCCAGCGTCAGGTCAGTTGACATCCATTCGGACGCTTCTTCCATCGCCTTTAAGGCAAGGGTGACACTGCCCGATTCAACGAATGCTTTTGCGATCTCGATGATGACTTCTTTCTGGTGCTGCTGTCTGTCAAAGTCGCCGTTAGGCATGTGGTGTCTTTCTCTGCAGAACTGAAGAGCCATCTGGCCATCCGCAAAGACATGATCACCTGCAGGCACATAGATGCCATCAAGTGTAAAGGAGACCGGGTTATTGATATAGATACCGCCGATCGTATTGACGATCTGGACCAGTCCTAAATAATCGAGCTCCATGTAATAGTCGATATCCATTCCCATGAACTGTTCAACTGTTTCAATGAAGCAAGCTCTTGAAGTTGAACGGCCGGAATTGATCTTGTCGTATTCGTTTCCGTAGCACGGGATCGGAACGAAGGAGTCTCTGGCGATCGAAGTCATGGAAACTTCATAGGTCTGCGGATTGATTGTTGTAAGGATGATCGAATCAGCAAGACCGACTGTTGAGCCGATGTCCGTTCTTGAATAACCGATCAGAAGAACGTTGAACGGATCGGTGGACAGATTCTTTGTACTTCTTTGTTTATCTGTCTTGAGCTCTTCCTCAAAGCTGTAAAAATCGATCAGGTTTGGAAGATATTTCGTGAAAGGCGATTCCTCAGTCTCGCTGACGACAGCCGTAGGGTCTGCACTTTCTTCGCTTCCCTCTTCCGTTTCTGCTAATTCGACAGTGCTTGTTTCTTCAGCACCTTCTTCTGTCACGGCGTTTTCTTCAACACCCTTGTAGATCGTACGGTAAGCTGAAGTGATGACGATCGCATCGACATCGCCGTCGAGAAGTCCCTGCATCATTTCTGCATTCGTCTTGTAGTCGACAGTCGCATAATCGATCTTTTCCTTGGAAAGCAGGTTTGTTGCAATATAGGTCAGGCCATTGCTGGTCTCTGTCAGCATGCCGACTTTCTTGCCTGCAAGATCGGCAAGCGAAGTAAACTTGTTGTTCTTGTCGTAACATACGAAGACACCGGAGAATGTCTCGTATTTTTCAGATTTTCCATCATCGAGCACATTGTCAACGATGCCATTGGCTTTTCGTAAAGCGACTGAACCGACTGTACCGCCGACTAACAGCAGTATTGCCATAACCGTCGAGATGATCTTGAGTGCCAGATCCTTATGATTGAATCCGACAAAGAAGACGATATCGATGATCACCATCGCACAAAGGATGATGCCTACGATACTGCCGAAAAGTGCCGGCTGAATCGAATAGTATCTCCATGACCAGAGAATAGCCAGCAATATAGCAACATGCGCCAGTATAAGGATCGCTGAGGCAGTGATCGTTATGGCCTTCTGAGAAGAGATCTTCTCTTTAGGTTTTGGCGCTCTCATTTCCTCATCCAATCTCTTCTGACGTTGTTTCAACATCTTCTGTCGTCTCAGTTGTTGAATTCTGTTGTGATCCTTGTCTTGCATCTATCTTACTCTCACTCGCTTCTATCACTTCAAATCTGCCTTCTCTGTTAATGATCATGAGATTAACAGATGTTGCAAACTGACTCATCGGTAAACTTGTATTTTCCTTATATGTCCATCTGCATTCTGCCAGGTAGGCGTCATAGCCATGGTCTTCACGGTAATCGTACCATTCGCCTGCCTCATCCTGCTTATAGGAGACATGTTCGCTGATTATGTATTGGGAACTCGTTTTTTCGCAGCGCGTGACCTCAACATTTTCAACTTCAAGCAGGTTTTCCTTGCCGTATTGTGTTCCATAATAGCTGATGTATTTATAGAAACCATCCCTGGCCTTAAGGTAAACATTCTCTTTGAAATGATCGCCGTTTTCGAATTCTCCGTCATAGACAAATGACAGACCGCCAATGTCATACTGACCGCGTTTATTGGTCCAGGTATAGAAATCAGTCACATAATTCTTTGCGACCAGAGAGGCGATCGTAACATCATCTGCAGGTTCTTCTCCTTCGACAGCTTCCTTGAGTTCTGCAAAATACTCTTTCTGCAGATCTGTCGGATTATCGCGCAGGATGTAGTTCATCGATTCAACGATGTTTTCTGCCTTTGTCTCGGCCTGCGTACCCTTTGCCAGATCCATGAGCGTCTTCGCTTCACGATATGCGATCGAAGAAAAGATACCGATTGCGATGATGAATGGCAGCATCAGCGCCAGCATCAGCAGATATCGCTTCTTCTTATCGGCAAACAAAGAATGGATCGTTCTTTTCTTTCTTGTCTTTTTCAGTTTTAATTTTTTCTCTTCCATAGTAAAAAGGATCCCATCAATCCTTTTTCAATTATATTAGATACGATGTTCATTTTCAAACCATCACACCAGTTCACATAAAGCAACAAAAACGGGAATCTGCTAATTCCCGTCCTCTTCCTTAACGCCTTCTGTTGCATCTTTATTGAAAATGATCTTGAGTGTCAGCAATATCAGTTTGATATCGTCGATGATGCTGTAATTCTCTATATAATACAGATCCAGCAGAAGTTTGTCTCTGAGTGAGGTGTTGTATTTGCCGTATACCTGCGCATAACCGGTCAGTCCGGCTTTGACGACAAGACGGTAACGGAATTCCGGCATGGTCTTGCAGATCTCATCGTAGATCTCCGGTCTTTCCGGTCTTGGTCCGACAAAGGACATCTCGCCGCTTAGTATATTGAGCAGCTGAGGAAGCTCATCAAGTCTGGTCTTGCGGATGAATTTGCCAACCGGCGTGATACGATCATCGTTCTCTTTTGCCAGTACGACACCTGTATTCTTTTCCGCATTCATGACCATCGAACGGAATTTGATGATCTTAAATTCCTTTTCATCCTTGGTGAGTCTGACCTGTTTATAGAAAACATCACCTTTGTCCTGTATCTTGATCGCTGCAGCGACCAACAGCATGATCGGGCTGGTGATGACGATCAGGATCAAAGATCCCACGATATCGATCAGCCGTTTGAAGATCCTTTCGATCTGCGAAGGACCGAATTTGTTGATCTTGAGGATCGGCGAATCCACGATGTGCAGGATATCACTGCTCGCCAATAACATATCGGTGATGCTTGGAACATCATAGATCAGCATCTTGCGCTGATAGCAGGCCTTGAATATCCTTTTCTTATTCTCGTGGTGGACATCAAGTGTGACCACGCCATCCACATCTTTGAATAATTCATCGATCTTTTCATAATCGAGGTCTTTCAGATCGACTGTTTTGACGACACTGATCGAAAGATCACGGATATTGTTGAGCTTGCCGATCAGATTGTAGTGGGATTCACCATAGATCGCCACGACCCTGACCGGTGGAAAATTGATGCGGATATAGCGGTTTTCAATATAATTCAACAATGCTCCTGCCAGGATCTGCAGAAACAGCATCAGCAAGATCGGCCACAAAGGGATGATGCGAAGTGTGATCAGACAAAGGATCAGATAGATCAGAAGATTGCTGAAGACTAAAGTCAAAGATGTTGACAGGAAAAGATCCGTCGTTGTCGTATCCCCAATCGCAAACATATTGAACAGTCTGCCAAACAGCACAAACAAGATCAGATAGATCAGAAAGAAGACCAGATAGCCGTTGGAATAATAGAAGAAATAATTCACATAGCACATCATCAGAACAGCCAAAAAGATGATCTCATAGACAAAGAGATTGGCCGTATTGAGTGCGATCCTTCCATTTTCCTTACTGTTGAAGCGTTCTATCATGTTATCTTATTTTTTCCGGATCCTTCTTATTCGTTTCGGAAACGATGAAATGCGGTCTGTTTTTGACCTCCATATAAGTCTTTCCGATGTACTGTCCTATGATGCCAAGGGCAAACAGCTGCATGCCGCCCATCAGAAGGATGACACAGATCAAAGTCGCCCATCCCTGAACCGGATCACCAAACAATGCGTATTTGATGATGATGAAGATCAGATAGATGAACGCAAAAGCCGTCGTGACCAGTCCTGTAAATGATGCGAGATCGAGCGGCGCATTGGAGAAATTGACGATGCCGTCGACCGCATATTTCACAAGGCCCCAAAAGCTCCAGGATGTCGTTCCGGCGACGCGTTCAACATTTTCGTAATCGATCCAGTAGGTCTTAAAACCGACCCAGGAGAAGATACCTTTTGAGAATCTGTTGTATTCGGACATCGAGATGATGGCATCCGCCATATCCCTGCTCATCAGTCTGTAATCGCCTGCACCATCGACCATCTGTGCATCGGAGATCAGATTGATGACTTTATAAAACTTTCTGGCAAACCAGGTTCGGATCTTCGAGTCCCCTTTTCGGTCAACTCTGCGGCAGGCCGCACAATCATATTCACCCGTCTTGAGAGCTTCCAGCATTTCCTTCAATAAAACAGGAGGGTGTTGCAGATCGGCATCGATAAAACCGACATAATCGCCTCTGGCATTGCATAAGCCCGCATACATCGCTGATTCTTTTCCGAAATTCCTGGAAAAGGAAAGATAGATCATATGCTTGTCTTTCTCACAAAGTGCTTTCATCTCCTGCAGTGTTTTATCTTTGGAGCCATCATTGACCAGGATGACTTCATAATCTTCTTTTAAAGAAGACAGAACTTTTGTGATCTCATCGTAAAAATAAGGCAGAGCTTCTTCTTCGTTATAACAAGGTACGATGATCGATATCATTTTTCCTTCATTTTCTTTCATTGATCTTTGATCTCCTCAATGCACATAAGTGCTTTCTTTTCGATCCCTCTGTTTGAAGAGGAATTGAAATCTTTAAAAAACTCAGGATTCATCTCATCGGAATACTCTTTATTCAAAGCTGTTCCCGGATGAAACAGGATCTCAAGTGTACGTCCTTTTTCTTCCGCTTTCCGTTTCATTGCCGGATAGATCTTTTCGATCCTGTGAAGATCCATATGGCCGGACATCATCAGTCCCCACATGTACATCTTGTCCATGCCGTGCTTATCGCAATAGCGGTCAACTTTTCCGGAATAAAACATCAGGATCCTGTTCTTAATTATATTCGCAAGGCCAAAGCTTGACCATAAAGCCGGCTGCATCAGAAAAGGCATCAGAGGTTCCTTTGGATTCCGTATGTATTCGACCTCATAGTTTTCTTCTTCGATCAGTTCCGTTAATGCATCCCAGACGACCGGGACAAGGTGCGTGTGAACGTGGGAATCAAGACGCATCGTCTTTTGAGATGTCCTGATGCCGTTTTGTTTTGCGACAGCGATACATTCATCGATCGCAGGCTGACACTTTTCGATCTGCTGTTTCAGTTCTTCTTTGATATCCTTTTTTATCTTGTTCCTGCTGAAACTGTAGGATGAAAGAAACAGTTTCCCCCAGGATAAAGGAAGTGTTTTATTGAAGCTGTCCCCTTCCGGAAGATTCAGATGGATCGACATCTTCGGGAGAAAAGGCAAAAAAGGGATCGTCTTTTTAAGAAGATCCATCGATCGTTCAAAGTATGTAGTATTGCAGATGATCGAAATGGAATCCAGTTTCCCCTGTTTCATGCATTCCAGCATATCCTCTGAGGTATGCAAAGAATACCCGTAATCATCCGCATGGATATCGACTTCATTCATTTTCATTGATGCCTGCCCTGTAAAAACTGATCAGATAGATAAACATCGTCACATATACGCTGTATTTATTGACGACGATACAAAACATCGTCAGAGCGATCACGCCCAGCAATTCCAGCTTGTAATTGGAAATATAGATATCATCTTCCCTCTTCTTCTTATAGACCAGACCGACTGTGACGATGAACAGATAGATCAGTTCGTTGAAGCCAAGGAAAAGATAGTACACCGGTCCTGATACCGCTTCATAAAAATGTGCCAGTTCGATCGGATAGTGAACACCGCTCCACAAGATATAGGTCTTATGAACGATCAGTCTCAGTAATGTGACCGGATGTTTTAAAAGATAAATATAGTGATCGATCAGAACATGTTTTGCCGCATCGACAAAACCATCCTTAGTAAAATCGAGCGTATTTTCATGGATGTACATGCGCATCTGTTTTAGAGGATAGCCATCTTCCTGTTCACCTAATGAATTCGGATTCACGCCATGGATCAGGATCGTATAGGTATTCATCGTCGTGTTGTATTCGTTGACCTGAAGTGCCTTTGAGATCAGATTCGAACAAAGGATCGACAGGATAAGGCATACGACGATCATCCCTTTCTTGGCCCACTGAATGTTGCTTAACAGGACAGACAAAGCCATGATGATATAGATGATGTAACCGCCCGGATTGACAAAACAGGTCAATACCGTGGAGAAAACGACCATAAAAAGATCTATGACTATATTAAGCGTTTTCTGTTCGCCGATCAGACGATTGAAAAAATAAAGGAAGATCGAAACATACATGAAGACAAAGACTTCATGTGTCGGTGAGAAAGAGAATAATGCAGTCGAAGGCATCATAAGATATGCCATCGTCACTACAAAGGCTTTTTCTTTTCCGACGATCTTCTTAAAGGATAAGAAATTGCAGATGATACCGATGTAGATCGCAATAAAAAGACCTACATGGATCGGCATGCCGATCAGCTTGAATACGACGAAATGAAGAGCCAGGCCATACAGATGAGAGATCGCTTTTGAATGCAGGTCCCCGGTCTGAATAATACCTTCGGCAATATCATTGTAGATCTTGATATCACCGGACTGTGTCCCGTCGTAATTGAAGAAAATCGTAAAGATGACTTTGATGAGGACGGCGAAGACCGTTATGATCACCAGCATCTTCTTGCTATCCAGAACGGATACTTTTTTCATTATAAGAGTGAGGATCTTTTTGATCCTGTCTTTCGCAAAATAGATGACTGCCGCATAGATCCCGATCAGAAGCAGATAGACGATATACTTGATGCTTCCGTTCAGGAAACTGGTAAACAGAAATAAGGATGCCAAAGGGACGCAATAATAAAATGCATCTATAAAAACAGACATCACTTTCTGAAACCATTTGTAATACTGCAGTTTATTTTCCATATCCTATTTCGATCAGATACCTCTTTAATGCATCCTTCCAGTCCGGAAGTCTTTCAAATCCGTTTTCACTCAGCTTGGATTTATCCAGTCTTGAGTTGAATGGCCTCTTAGCCTTGCTTAAGCCATATTCCAGTGTTGTGACCGGAATGACTTTTGTCTTGAGACCGGCCTGCCTGTAGATCTCTTCGCAGAAATCATACCAGGAGATATAGCCTCCCTCATTGGTCGCATGATAATAACCATACTTCTCTGTCTCGATCATGTCAACCAGAAGTCTTGCCAGGTCAAATGTATAGGTCGGTGTACCGATCTGGTCATTGACGACTCTGACTTCATCGTGTGTCTTGCCGACATTGATCATCGTCTGTATAAAGTTCTTGCCATAGCGGCCAAAGACCCAGGCTATACGAACGATAAAATATTTTTCCAGTTCAGCGACGGCAAGTTCACCTTTGAGCTTTGTCTCGCCATAGTAACAAAGCGGTTCATAGGATTTGTCATCCGGTTTCCATGGTGTTTCGCCCTGTCCGTCAAAGACATAATCTGTGGACAGATACAAAAACTTGCAGTCCAGCATTTCCGCTGCTTTGACAAGGTTCTGCGTCCCAACGACATTGATCGCATAGACTTTTTCCTTGTTTTCTTCATCTTCTGCCGCATCGACTGCCGTCCAGGCGGCACAGTGAATGATCGCTTCCGGAGCGATCTGTTTCACCGAAGATATGACTTCTTCCTTTGTGATATCCAGGAGATAGTCCATATTGCCCGCAATATCGGTTGTTATGGCTTCGTGTCCTCTTTTTCTTAATTCATTGACTACGTCATGGCCGAGCTGACCATTTGCGCCTGTTACTAGTACTTTCATAATTATTTCTTGCTGTACATTTCTTCGTAATACTTCATGTAATCGCCAGATGTGACATCATCCATCCATTCCTGGTGATCCATATACCATTTGATCGTTTCTTTGATGCCGGATTCAAAGTTGTACTTCGGTTTCCAGCCAAGCTGCGTTTCGATCTTTGTCGGATCGATCGCATATCTTAAGTCATGACCTTTTCTGTCCTTGACATAGGTGATCAAAGATTCCGGTTTGTCTAATTCTTTTAAGATCGTCTTTACGACATCGATGTTGTGTCGTTCGTTGTGTCCGCCGATATTGTAGACTTCGCCATTTCTGCCATTGCGCATGACAAGATCGATACCTGCACAATGGTCATAGACATGCAGCCAGTCTCTGACATTGAGGCCTTTCCCATAGACAGGAAGGGACTTATCATGTCTTGCATTGTTGATCATTAGTGGGATCAGCTTCTCCGGGAACTGGTAAGGACCATAGTTATTGGAACATCTGGTGATGCTCATATTAAGACCAAAGGTCCTGTGATATGCCATGACTAATAAGTCGGCAGAAGCTTTGGATGCGGAATATGGTGAGCTAGTATGTAAAGGTGTCGATTCCGTAAAGAAAGAATCAACTGCCTCCAGTGGAAGATCGCCATAGACTTCATCGGTTGATACCTGATGATATCTCTTTACGCCATATTTTAATGATGCATCCATGAGCACTTCCGTACCGATGATGTTGGTCCTTAAGAAGACTTCCGGATCTTCGATGGAGCGGTCGACATGGGATTCCGCCGCAAAGTTGACGACGATGTCAAACTTTTCTTCTTCAAAGAGCTTATTGATGTTTTCCCTGTCACGGATATCCATCTTCACGAATTTGAAGTTTGGATTATCCTTGCAGCCATCAAGATTCTTTAAGTTTCCTGCATAGGTCAGAAGGTCCAAGGCAACGATCTGATCTTCAGGATGCTTATCTAATTCATAATATACAAAGTTGGAACCGATGAATCCGGCAGCTCCGGTGACAAGTATTTTCACAACAAAAAATCCTCCTTATCTGGGATAACATCATAATTCTACCAAAATAAGAAAAATAACTCTACTGATTCCTTTTCTCTGAAAAAGCACAAAACAAAAGGCTGAATCTTCTCAGCCTGTTGGATTGCTTTGTTTATCTAGTCAGTTCATCGATCAAAGACTGTACCTGCTGATCGTAAGAGTAGACTTTCGGATAAAGCGCTGTATTGAATGTATGATCCGGATGAAGGATCAGGACACCAATGTTCTGCAGCTTCTCACCCGTCGAAGTCAGAACGACATTGTTTCCGTCCAGGTCATAGACACCTTCCCCTGAGATCATCGTATGGGAGTGGCCATCAATGACAACATCGATCCCTGATGTATTGTCGATCAGGTCGTAAGAACTGAAGCCTTCTGTAACACTGTTGGAACCCAGGTGTGACAGGACGATGACATAATCGACTCTGTTTCGAACTTTATCGATCGTCTTCTGAACCTGTTCGTAAAGCTCCTCGCCTTCATTTCCTTCATAGAAACTGTACAGAAGCTGTCCGTCTGCTTCGATCGCTGCCCTGGCTTCTTTGCCTTCGGTCAGCGTTTCTGGTGTTGTAACACCGATAAAGGCGATCTTTGTCGGTCCGAAACGTTTGATGACGTAAGGCTTGACCTTCTTCAAAGGGTCTTTTCCGCTTCCAAGATATTTGAGATTGCAGCTGACATAATCAAAACCGGAAGCATCGATATTGTTTTTTAAGGCATCAAGCCCGATCGAAAACTCCTGATTGCCTATGGCTGCGACATCATAGCCAACGGCATTCATGATCGAAACGATGCTTTCGCCATTGCTTTGACGGGATAATTCTCCATCAAGGAAATCGCCCGCATCGACCAGTCCAACGTAAGGATGTTCGCTTTTTATTTCATCAAGATATGCTTTGACTCCCGCATAGCCGATATCACCATTGACTTCGCCGGCAACATCATTCGTATACAGGATATAGATGTCTTCAGTCTGTTCCTGTTTGCATCCCCCAAGTGCCAGGCAGATGAAAAGGATACAGAAGATCTTCATCCATTTATTCTTCATAGACGAAATTCGCATTGCAGTGTTCCAGATCCGGTGCGACCTTGTCTTTTTCCGATAAGACAGGTTCAATGCCGTTTAATAGTGTTCCCCAGTCTACATTGATCGTTTTGTCATCATAACGGATACCGCCTTCCGATTCCTTGTTGTAGAGTTCATCACACTTATACTGGAATTCAACATCATCGGTGATCGTTAAGAATCCATGTGCCATGCCCTTTGGAAGATAGAACATACGCTTGTTTTCTGCTGAGAGTTCACAGGATACCCATTTTCCATAAGTTGGCGAACCCTTGCGTATGTCGACAGCCACATCGATGACTGCACCTTTTGTGCATCTGACAAGCTTTGCCTGAGAGTAAGGAGCTCTTTGATAGTGAAGGCCTCTTAAGGTTCCCTTTTGTGCAGAATAGGACATATTGTCCTGTACGAATACGGTGTCAATGCCCATTTCGTGGAACTTTGCCTCATTGTATGTTTCCATGAACCAGCCTCTGTTATCGCCATAACAGTCGGATTCGATGATATAGACTCCCTTAATATCTGTTTCGATCTTTTTCATGTTGTATAAACTAATCTGCCTTTCCTTCCGCAACCATCTTCAGATGTTCTCCATACGGAGACTTGCCATAGCGCTTCGCTGAGACAAGAAGCTCTTCCTTGGAGATCCAGCCATACTTGAAGGCGATCTCTTCGGGAGCGGATATGACGATATTCTGTCTTTTGGAGATGATCTGCACAAAGTTTGCCGCTTCAACAAGAGAATCCATCGTTCCGGTATCGAGCCATGCATAGCCTCTTCCCATGAGCTGCACATCAAGAAGATCCTTCTTCAAGTACATATCATTGAGCGTTGTGATCTCAAGCTCACCTCTTGCGGATGGTTTTACATTCTCAGCCATCTGTGAAACACCTTTCGGATAGAAATACAATCCGGTGATGCAGTAATTGGATTTCGGATGAAGAGGTTTTTCTTCAACGGATAAGACTTTGCCGTCTTTATCGAATTCAACGATGCCGAATCTTTCAGGATCATTGACATGGTAACCGAATATGGTGGCTCTGTTATTTTCTTCAGCGTTGTTTTTTGCCTTTTTTAAGACATAGGAGAAACCATCACCAAAGAAGATGTTGTCACCCAGCACCATTGCGCAGGCTTCTTCACCAATGAATTCCTTACCTAAGATAAACGCCTGAGCTAAGCCATCCGGGGAAGGCTGTACACAATAGGAGAGATGTACACCAAACTTGGAACCATCACCTAGAAGTTCTTCAAATCTTGGCGTATCGGTCGGTGTGGATATGACCAAGATATCCTTGATGCCGGCTAACATCAAAGTACTTAAAGGATAATAGATCATCGGTTTATCA
>DESX01000065.1 GCA_002362065.1 Solobacterium sp. UBA3303 | reverse complement strand
TTATAGCCGATTTCTATCACAAAATCATCGTCCATCTCTGAACCGTGATCATTAATCATACATATCCCACACATATCCCCCATTTTTTTGTGAATATACATTTTTTGTAAATATGTTATATCAATCATTCATTCGTTTGTCTGATCATGACCGATTGCTATCGAAAGCCCCTGATCATTGCTGTCGTAAATCTGTCGTATGAAAAAGGCACTTGTCTTTAAAAGTGCCCATAAATACTACATAATTCAATGCTGTAGGATTCTTCCGGTATCCTTCCATAGCCATGGGAAAAGGCCATGCCGCCCATGCCGACCTTCGATACTTCAATGTCTTTCAGTTTTCTTTTTTCCATATCCTTATCTCCCGTTGACCAGGATCCAGCCATCATTCACTTTCCGATAATGATGCGTCCCTTTCATGTTGAAGGTCCCTCTTGTCCCATAGGCGTTGGCATTCAGGACAGACGTATAGGTGATCGCTGCTTTATCACCATTGACTTCGATCTGTGGATCCCTGATCCCGATCGTGTAGTAAGTCAAAGCACCGCTTTTTACATCTGCGAAGTATTCCTCCCGGTTTTGCGTCATTCCGCTCATATGTGTAAAGGTCGTATCTTCCGCCACGATCTTTCGCATCGCATCGATATCGGCATCGCACATCGCTTCACAATACATCGCCTGAACATAAAGTACAGCCGTTTCTTCTTCATTCAGATCGGACAGGCTGATCCCGCTGATCTTTACTTTTTCAAACACGCTGAAATCATAGTTCATACCTTCTGCCTCCTCGTATTTCCGTTTTGATCTCTTCTTTTTTCTGACAGCCGCACAAAAGGCTCAGGATACAGATCCCCGCAATAAGCAGGATTCTTTTCGTTCGCTTAAAATCAGGACTTTTTCCTGCCGCATGAACTGTCAGCTTTTCATACTTTTCTTCACAATTTTATTGTAAAAAACGCATAATAAAATCTCTAATTCATTTATTGTATTATCAATTAAATCTTTTTATTATAAAGGTATGAACACAAAACACTTTGAATCGATCTTCGAACTTGCAAAAACGCGCAATTTCAACCGCGCTGCCGAGAACCTTTTTATCACCCAGCCTGCCCTCACCTATCAGATCAACGTGATCGAAGAGGAACTGGGTTTTCGTCTGTTTGACCGCTCGGGAAAAGGCGCCGCTTTGACGCCGGCCGGTGAACAGTTCCTGGTGACTCTGCGCGATGTCGATGCGCAGCTGAAGCGGGCGATCGAACAGGGACAGAACTTCGCATTCCGCTATCGTGACAACATCACCATCGGCATGCCGCTTCGTTCCGCTTTGTATCATCTGCCTGAGATCATCCGTGAATTCAAAAACGAAGACCCTTCCGTCTCCGTTACGCCGTTATTCAATTACTATAATTATCTGGAATCTTTTTTATCCGGTGAGACGGACATCCTGTTTTCCACGAAGGCCCGCGTACAGCACATTCCGGATATCCGCATACACGATCTGTTTGACTCGCACATTTATTTCGTCTGCCGTCCGGATGATCCGCTTGCCGGCAAAAGCATCATCCGTAAGGAAGACATCAAAGGACGCACGCTGATGATCGGCGGCGGTTCGCCGCTTCCTTTGAAGAAACTGCAGCAGGAGATCATCGAAGATCCTACGGTATCCTATTTCAATTCCAACGATCACGACACATCCTTGACCTTCGTGGCAAGCGGGGAAGCGATCGTTCTCTCTCCGGGTTTCCTCAATGACCACAATCCGCAGTTCACCTGGATCCCTTTTGACTGCGATATCAGGATCCCCTGCGTTTTATGCAGTCACAAAAATGATGAGAGGGTACCGCTTCGCAATCTGATCGGACGCATCCTTTCCTTTTATAAAGATGTAAGTGATGTCTGAGTTTATGTTATCGGAAGCTCAAAAACAAGCCAAGCAGCAGTTCTGTGATCCCCACCAGCAGGCTCTCGGGTATGTATCCTTTTTCTTCCCGGATATTGTAGCGCATGTCTGCTGTTACCCTTTTATAGGCATTGAGCGGACTGCCGCTTCTTGAAGCATTCTGACCAAGCAGCGTATGAATGAACGTAAAGCTGTAAACGATCGTAAGTGCGCCAGTAATGCTCAAGCTGTCACAGAGTTTAAAAAGAGAGCTTTTTGTCAGCAGAAAAACGATCCCGCCTGAGATCAGCAGTGCCGACAGCAGTTTTCTGATATTGAATTCCCGCATCATCCACCTCCAGGTCATCCTTACCTGTATGATAGCTTCCGTTCGTGCAAAAATACAGTTTTTCAATGTAAAATGAAAGTAGAATATCGTTTTATCAAGAGGTATATCAACAAACTCAGACAGGTATCTCTTCCTGTCTTCAATAAGCACTTTGAGGTAAAAAACTATGAATGTAAGCCAATGTCTGCTGTGTCATGACGGTGCCTGCAAAAGGGCATGCGGCATACTGGAACCTGACAGGATATTACGGAGCCTGTATTTTGAAAATGAGGAAGTCGTGGCAAATCGGATCGATGAAAAGCTTCCTTGTCTGGATTGCGACAGGCGCTGCGAAAAGGCGTGTCCGGAAAATGTGAAGATCTTCGATCTGATCACTTCCATCAAACCGAAGCAAGAAAAGATAAAGATCGATTACGATGTTCTCAAGACGGATTTCTGCGGCATCCCATTAGAGAATCCGTTCCTTCTTTCTTCATCAGTGGTCGCTTCAACATATGACATGTGTGCCCGTGCCTTTGAAGCGGGCTGGGCCGGTGCTGCCTTCAAGACGATCTGTCTGATGGACATCGTTGAGGCATCGCCGCGTTTTTCGGCGATCTCTTCCGACAACAAGCGTATCATCGGTTTCAAGAACATCGAACAGCTTTCCGACCATACCTTAGTCGAAAACCTTCACATCTTCGCAGATCTCAAACGGAACTATCCGGATAAGTTCCTTCTGGTATCCCTCATGGGCCGCAATGAAGAAGAATGGGCCTACCTCGCCGAGATCCTGAATGATTCCGGTGCGGATGCCCTGGAACTCAACTTCTCCTGTCCGAATATGACGGAAGGCCATACCGGCAGTGATGTCGGCCAGATCCCGGAACTCGTGGAAAAGTACTGCCGTGTCGTGAAGCAGCATTCAAAGCTTCCGTTCATCGCCAAGCTCACGCCGAACGTCACTCACATCGAAGAAAGTGCGCAAGCAGCGATCAAAGGAGGAGCGGATGGCGTTGCGGCGATCAATACGATCAAGAGCCTCATTGAAGTCGACATCGATCCGACCGATGGCGTGGTCAAGGCCTCGATCGGCGGTTACTCGGGAAGAGCGGTCAAACCGATCGCACTTCGCTTCATTGCCGAACTTTCCAAAGACAGGCTTTCAGGCAAGCACCACATCTCGGCGATGGGCGGTATCGAGACCTGGAAGGATGCAATGGAATTCATTGCCTTAGGTGCAGACAGCGTACAGGTCACCACCGCGGTCATGCAGTATGGCTATCGGATCATCGACGATCTCAAAGACGGCATGGCTTTATACCTGCAGGAAAAAGGCTTTAAATCGGTCAAGGATATCCGCAGGTCGACCATCAAAGGCATCGTGCCGACCGACAAGCTCGATCGCAGCTACATCATCTATCCGAAATTCATAAGAGAGAAATGTGTCGGCTGCCAGAGATGTTACATCTCCTGCATGGACGGCGGTCATCAGGCCATCCGCATCGAAAACGGAAAGCCATTGCTTGATCCTGACAAGTGTGTCGGCTGTCATCTGTGCGTCCTTGTCTGTCCGAAACAGGCGATCGTATCTTCGAACATCAAAGTCCCAAAGAAAAAGAACTGAAAACACATTTCCGGCTTTTAAAAAACTTTCTGTCTGATGCGGCAGAAAGTTTTTGTTTTGTTTTCAGATCCTGTCTTTCAGAAATCCTGTGACCATCTTTATGACGTCTTCCCTCTCCAGGCCATGAAAACCATGTTCCGCACCTTTCAATACAACAAGCTGCGCATGCGGGAAGCTGCGGGCTGCTTTTTCGACAGATCCGTAGTTAACGATCGAATCCGCAGATCCATGGATCAGCAATACATCGCCTTCATAGTCTTTCATCCGCTCGTAGATCCTTGTTTTCAGAAGATCTTCAATATAGATCCTGCCGACTCTGAGCCATAAGAAATCGAGTTCTTCCGGGATCTTTTCATATTTTTCCGCTTCTTTTTCGGCGGCTTCTTCCAGTACATAACCCGGATATAAGCCGATCAGAGCCTTGATCTGCTTTTTTCTTTTCGCAGCGACGATCGTCGAAACGAAGGCGCCCTGTGATTTTCCCATCAGAAAGATCCTCTCGGGATCGATAAAAGGGTATGCACACAGCTGATCAATGACACATTCAAGATCATTCGCTTCCGTGAGCACGGACATCTTCGTTGTTTTGCCCTCCGATCTGCCCTGGTAACTGCCGCCGGAGAAATCAAAGACGAATGCTCCGATCCCTTCTTTGAGAAAAGTCTCACAGAAATCGATCGACCCCTCATGACTTCCTCCCAGACCATGACTGATGATCACAAGCGGAAAGACTTCCTTTTCAGGCCTGTATAGCAGGCCATAGATCCGTCCGGACCTGCCTTTGATATCGATCTGCTGAATCATATCCCTTTCTCAATACCAGATCTGCGGATACTTGTGGAACGGACGATAGTCCAGCGGTGTTTCAAAATCGATCCGGTAGACCGGAACGATCTCACCTTCTTCTCTTCTGATGCCGTTCAGTTTTATCCTGTGATCATCGCCATATTCAAAGCGGATGTCTTCACCCGTTGAAAGCTTGGTGACTTTGAGCGGTTTTGAAAAGACACCGGAGAAATACATCTCTTCATCTTTAGGCGAGATCCAGTTCCAGAGATAGACGCATTTGAGATCCTTGCCATAGGTGATGCCGGAAATGCCGTTGCCGCCCCTGAACCAGGAACCGGACAGAAGGTTTGGATGAAGCTTTCCATAAAAGGCCTCCCCGTTTTTGCTCAACCATTCGCCGACTTTTTCCAGCGGTGCGATCGCATCCGCCGGGATAACACCATTCGGTTTCGGGCCGACATTCAGCAAGAGGTTGCCTCCATTCAAGGCGCAGGTATTAAGCATCCTCAAGATCCTTTCTGCTGTATAGGCGTATGGAAGGACCTGTTTTTCATCGAGATAGCCCCAGGAGATGTCATTGAAAGTCATGCAGGCTTCCCAGTCGCGGTCAAGGACGCGGATCTTTCCTTCCGGTGTACCGAAATCTTCCGGCAGTTTTGATCGGTCGTTGATGATGATGTCCGGCTGCAAAGCTCTCAAGCGCTGGTTGCGGGACAAAGAATCCCAGGCTTCCCAGGATTCCATCGGCTGGGCGACGTCATACCATAAGATATCGATCTTGCCATAGTTGGTCAGAAGCTCCGTGTTGAGTGCTTCGATGTAATCCAGCAGTCTTCTTCTTGCCTCGAGGTCGGTCTCACAGGCTGCCCCATCAGGATGGTGCCAGTCCATGATCGATGAATAGAAACCAATCTTGAGATCATATTTGCGGCAGGCTTCCACGAACTCTTTGACAATGTCCCTGTGACAGCCGTAATTGACGCTGTTGTAAGGATTGACTTTGGAATCCCACAAGGAGAAACCTTCATGGTGTCTTGTGGTCAGGACCATGTATTTCATTCCGGCTTTTTTGGCCAGCTTCGCCCACTTCTCGCAGCAGCCTTCTTCCGGCATGAACTGTTCGGCATACTTTTCATAGTCTTCCTTGTCGATGCCTTCCA
>DESX01000006.1 GCA_002362065.1 Solobacterium sp. UBA3303 | reverse complement strand
GTCCCATTTTTGCGGGGCAGTTCAGTTCAGACTTTTGCAAGATCCATCAGTTCTCTTTCAGTCTCGATCTCGCCGCTGTACGGGTAAGACCTTGCCATCTGTTCAAAGCGGTCTTTGACCCGTTTTGCCTTTTGTACATCGCCGCTCAGCATTTCCCGGGCATAGACGGTGCGCATGATCGAAGGCTGATCGCTCATCGTCCTAAAAAAGACCTGCATATCTTTTTCCTGCAGCAGAGAAAGATCAGCTTCCTTTCCTTTTTCCAGCAGCCCGATGTAGACCTTGTCCGCCTTGATGAGCTGCTTATTTAAGCCATTGAGTGAGACATCGTCTTTCAAAAGCTTAGCGATAAGATCTTTTGCCAGGCCAATGTCTTTTTCATCCATTGCCCTGAGCTGTCTCAGATAACAAAGCGAGGCATTACCCCTGTCTTTCAGGCCTTTCGAATCATCGTAAACAAACCAGTTTTCATCCATATCCTTCAGGCGGATGCCTTCCGTCTGTTTTTCGGTGATCTTTAAGATCAGCCAGTTGGCTTTGTTGAGGTCTTCATCCTTCTTCTGATGAAGGGCGTTCCAGCCGTCGTTGGAGACCAGTTTTGTCTTTAAAGGTACGCCGTTGTTCAAGGCATCGATCAGACCGCAGGCAATGTTCATATTCACGAAGGAATTGAAGAAGCCCTGCGGACGGGCGATCAGACGGATCAGCAGAAACAGAACAGTAAAGATGAGATTTGCGATCGTACCGCCCATATGATAGAGCGTACTTGGGTAATTGCCGTTTTGATAATCCGGCGGTGCCATCAGGCATTGCCCTGACGTACCGGCAAGAAAGTACTTTTTGAAGTGAAGCTTCCCGTTTTTTTGAAGGATCATGAATCTTCCGATGCGGAAAGACAGAAAACGATAGCCGCTCAATAAGCCAAAGATGAGATGGCCGCCCTCATGAACGATGATCTGCAGGTAATAGGCCAAAAGAAAAGCGATCAGAAAACTCAACATGTCTTCTAACATGCCGCTCAGCGTATCGGTATCCATTCCGCTTTCAAACAGCGTGAAGCTCATCGAAACGAAATAGATGACGATCGTCACCGCCTGCATGATCCAGAGCTTCACATTTTCTTTTTTCATAAGATCCTTATTCCTTTTCGATCAGCACTGCGGTCTTTGGCGGCAGCTTGCCCGCAAAGGCCTTTGAAGAGATGATGGCCTTGCCTTTGAAGGCATAATCTTTATCTGACATATTTTCGATCAAAACATAGTTTCCCCGTTCAAAAAGGAAGACACGATCTGTTTCTTCGATCTTCAGATCTGCGTATCGAAGATCTGAGATCGTCTTTCGTAAAGAAGCGAGCTTGCAAAGAAAGTGATACAGAGAGTTTTCATCTTCCATCGCTGTCTGAACGGAAACTTTGTTGTCTTCATAAAACGGAAGGTATGGCGTTTCACTCGTGGTAAAGCCATGGCCTTTTTCATCGTCCCACAACATCGGGATCCGCGTACCGGTCCGCTGGTAGCCGCCGTCTTTGGATGGCAGGTCGGAGCTCTTCATGCCAAGCTCATCCCCATATAAGACAAACGGAACACCCGGCAGTGTATAGATCATCAGATAAAACATCTTCAGTTCATCATCATCGAGATAATTGGCGATACGGGTGGAATCGTGATTGCCGCTGATCAAAGCCAGGCTGGCATCATGGCCCTTTGCAGCCTGAAACCTTTCCTTCATATCTTTTAAGGCAAAGCCGATATCACCCTTCCCGTGAATGATCGAAACCCCTCTGGTATTTTCATCACTTCTGAAAAAGCGATGGTAGAAATTGTCCCAGTGATCCAGGACGAAGTCCGCATCAAAGCCCGCTTTAAAAGAACGCTGTGGCCACGACCACTCCGATACGAAGAAGGCATCCGGGAATTCCGCCCTGATCGTTTTGAAAAGATCGTTCCAGACTTCGATCGTCGCCGACTTGTCCTCATCGTTTTTGACAAGAGAGTCTGCCATATCGACGCGGAAGCCATCCGCCCCTCTGCTTAACCAGAAGCGCATCACGTTCAGTATGTATTCCCTGGCCTTGAAGGTCCTTTCATCCTTGTAGGACATCTGCCACGGCTTATCGATGTCTTTGTAGCCGTAATTGAAGGCCGGCTGGTGGGCAAAGAAATTGACCTTGTAACAGCCGTGCCTGTCAAACATGCCGGAGATCAGATCCTCTGCCTTTTCCCAGGGATTGTCGCTCCATATGAAAAGGTCGGAATACTCATTTCGTTTCGCCTTTGCGCTTTCAAGGAAATCCTTGTTTTCAAAAGAGGCATGTCCCGCCACGAGATCGAGCAGGATCGAAAGGCCTTTTTCATGAGCCTTTTTGATCAGTTCATCAAAATCTTCCAGTGTGCCAAACCTCGGGTCGACGTCAAAGAAGTCCTTGACGTCATAGCCGCCGTCAAGAAACGGCGATACATAAAACGGGTTCAGCCAGATCGCATTGAAACCCATACCTGCGACATGATCGAGTTTTGAAATGATGCCCTGAAGATCGCCTATTCCATCACCGTTTCCATCACAAAAAGAGGTCGGATAGATCTCATAGGCGATCATGTCTTTGAATTCACTTTTTTTCATTGTGTATTTCTCATTCTTCGATGACACCGATATTCTTCGGTGCACAGATGAATACGTTCTGGTAGATCTTTGCGATCATGCCATCCATCGCCAGAGCCACACCGGACAAAAAGTCGATGAGTCTGCGCTTGTCTTCGCTCGTCATGTTTTCCGTATTGATCACAACAGCCCTCTTGTTTTTGAGGTGCTTGCAGACCATTTCAACATCGTTGAATGTGAACGGTTTGATGACGATGATGAAGGCATCGAGGTCCTTCCTTGTTCTGACATCCTGAAAGTCCAGCTGATAGCTTTCACTGTTTTCTTCTTCTTCGTAAGTCTCTTCGGTCTCATCGGCTACGATCCAGCCTTTGATCTTTTCAAGCAGTCCCATTCTCATTCCTCCCTGTTTCATTATTCAAACATTATATTGATATCGACATGTCCGTCGATCCCATCGATCACGCCATGGTCTTCGACCTGCCAGATGCGGTAAGGATGCTGATAGGATGGCCAGTCGGCATACTGGGCCAGCCAGACATCCCTGTTGTCTTTCTTGGACCATATATTGTCCAGGTAATACTTGGAGCCGTATAACATCGGCTCAAAGCCTTTTAAACGCACTTCCTGTTCAAAGACGTCATAGAGGCGGTTGAGCTGTTTGAAGCTGATCTGATAATCCTGGAAATCAAAGAAGTCTTCCCAGTCAAAGATGATCGGAAGATCGATCTTCCGATCGCCGATCAGCTCAAAGCACTGTCCAAGCGCATTGGCAAGTTCCACTTCGTCCTTGTCATAAGAGAAAAGATAAACACCCGTTTTCAGACCGGCTTCCCTGGCCTTTTCAAAGTTTCGTTCAAACTGGTCATCCGCTTTGAAACTGCCGTTGTAGGAATAGCCGATACGCATGATGACGAATTCGCAGCCCGCCTTCTTCACGGCTTCAAAATCAGGTTCACCCTGCCAGGTCGAGATATCGATGCCAAAGGAGCGTTTTTCTCCCTTATAGTCTTTTAAGAAATCCGCAAACAGATAATCGTAGTCTTCCGCTTCTTCCGCCTTCGGCCACTTGCTTAAAACGCTCACTTCGATATCCCATTCGGTCAGGTTGCCCGCATCATCCTCAAGTTCGATGTGAAGCGGATATTTGCCCACTTTGGAGGTATCGACTTCTCCCTCAACTGTTAACTTCACATTGCCGTCAGAGTCATCGCCATAGCTGATGTAGTTGTGGATGTTGAATTCCTCATTCTTCAATAAAGCCGCCCCATGGCCATGATCGAGGACCATCGGCGGGGTCACATCCTGAATGACGACGTTGAAGGATGCGGATGAGCTGTTTCCGTAATCATCTATTGCCCGGATATCGACTTTATATATCCCGGGAAATTCATAATCGATATTGGAATCATATTCATAGGTCCCTTCATCGATCGAAAAGTTCTTTTTGAGATCTTCTTCACCAAACTCCTCACCCTGGTCCAGAACGACCATCGTCTCTTTGATCGAGATCTCAGGCGGCGTCGTATCCTTGACTTCATAGTGCAGATCGACATCCTTTTCAAAGATGAGGTTCTTCACATGGTAAGTGATCGTATAGTCACCGATCTCATCGGTCTTTAAGACTTCTTGAGCACTTGTAACTTCACCCCTGTAAGAACTGATCATATCCAGAGCTTTGTATTCCTGGCCTCGTTCAAGGACAGGACGGGCTTCTTTGAAGCGAACAAACGGCAAAGAAAAGATGACAACGGTGATCAATACCGCTGCGATCACAGGGATCAGCAGTTTCTTGGGAAATGTTTTCTTATTGTCCATCTGAAAACATTATATCAAGTATCCTTCAATGAATAAAAAGGCTCAGCCCATGATCTTCTTCGGGACCCAGTTCAGGTAATCGCCGGAGACCAGGGAATACTCCCTTCCCCTATACTTTCCTTCAATGGAATCATGGAAGCGGCTCTTGCCATGGCAATGGGCATAGATCACCTGATAGACGTTGTATCTGGCCGCAATACTTGTAAAAATGGAGTCTTTTTCAATAACGCTGGTCGGCGGATAATGCAGGAACAGGATGAATTTCTTATAACCGTCAGCCCTCGCCTTTTCAAAGGAAGCGATCAGCCTCTCCGCTTCCCGCTTCACCAGCTTGTCGGCGTGTGATTTGTTTTCTTCATCGTAGCCGATTATGTTTCCTCTTTTATCCAGATAGAAAGGTCCTTCAAAACAAAAGCCCTTGGAAGCCACCAAAGCGATATCGCCATAGGTCTCATAGCCATCCTGTAAAAACGTCAGCTCCGGTGCATAGAGTTCGTTGAGCTTTGCCGTCTTTTTGGCGTCCCAGAACATGTCGTGGTTGCCTCTTGTCAGTATCTTTCTTCCCGGGAGTGAGCGGATATAATCAAAATCCGGCTCACACTCCGTGAGGTTCCTGCCCCAGCTGTGATCGCCAACCAGGACCAAAGTATCTTCATCCGTGATGAGGCGTCTGCAGTTTTCCTTGAATGTTATTTCATGGTCCACCCACAAAGGATCGCTCAGTTGCGATCTGACTTTCAGTTCAGAACCAAAATGCAGGTGCAGGTCTCCGATCGCGTATAAACTCATATTCAGCCTTCCTTTGCGTAAAGCGGAGAGATGACCTCGTGAAGTTCGGCATTCCAGTTGCAGGTATCCGGATAAGCCAGGCACAGATCGATGTGTTCATTGGCGATCGGCGCATACAATGCGTATTCACCCGAGGTCAGAGCCGGTGCCTCATCGCTTAAAACGATCCACGGCTTGTATGTATCCACACTGCAGCAGTATCCGCCTGAAGGATCCGCCGCATAAAAATCCGAAGGCCTGAGATCCTCATAATCCGCATCCTTGCGATAACCGATCAGCAAGACGTAATGGTCTTGCGAGCTTCGATAGTCTGGTGTTTCGCCGATCGTATAGCCGTACTTGCCGTCAACAAAGAACAGTACCGGCTGTCCCGCACTGATGCGATCATACGCCCTTTGCAAGACAACAGGCAAAGCGGAATCCAGGGCGATGTCTTCATAATCTGCTTCTTTCCAGTCCGCTCCATTGCCGTCATAGTAATCATACGGATCGATCGAAAAACTTCTCTCCAGTATTGCCCTGGCATAGGCCAGATCAAAGATGCTGCAAAGCCACTCATCTTCCATTCCGATCTTTAAGATATAGCGCCTGTCAAAATCCAGCATCTTAAACACCGTATCGGCATCCGCTTCCTTTCGTTCTTCTTTCTTTATTTCTTCTTTTGTCTCTTCCTTGATCTCAGTCGTTTCTTCTTCTTTTATTTCAGTGATCGTCTCTTCTTTTACGGTTTCTTCCTGTATTTCGCTTGTCGTTTCAACGGACTGCATGGAAACACTGTCTTCCTGATAGGTATTCAAAAAGGCCTTCACCAGAAGACCGGCAACAGAAAGCGATGCGATGATCGCAAGGATCAGTAAAAGGACGATGAGTTTTTTCATATGTCTATTCTCATTATAGGATCATTCCCTGCCGGTAAGAGAAAATAGAGAAACGTTTTTCGTTTGCCTGGGAAACAAAATAACAAAAGAAACATGCGTTTTGTTTTACAATATCCTTAATCATTCTTAGGAGGATCGCATATGGAGAAACAATACATCGAACAGATCGCAAAGTATATCGATGACAACAGAGATAATATCGTTAATGATCTGATCAAAGTCTGTCGTATCGAATCAGTCAGTGTCGATGATTCCGATGTCAAACCGTTTGGTCCGGGCTGCCGGAACGTCCTGGACTACATGCTGGAAAAAGGCAAAGAGGAAGGCTTTGAAACAAAGAACCATGAGTACTATGTCGGCTCGATCACCTACAACAGCGGCAGCGAAAAACGCATCGGCGTTTTGGCTCACCTGGATGTCGTGCCGGCTGGGGAAGACTGGACGGTCACAAAACCATATGAGCCGATCGTCAAAGACGGTTTTCTGTTTGGAAGAGGCACGGGCGATGACAAGTCCGGTGCGATCGCCGGTCTTTACATCATGAAGGCGGTCCGCGATCTTCAGATCCCGGTCAGAAACAACATCGAAGTCCTCTTAGGTACCAGCGAAGAGACGGGCATGGAGGATATGGCATACTATCGCACACATTACAAAGCACCGGAATTCACCTTCGTACCGGATGCCGGTTTCCCCGGCGCGGCCGGTGAATTCGGAAGGCTTCGCTATGAACTTCGTTCCAGAAAAGCCTTGTCCGATGACTTCGTGGATGCCTATGCAGGATCTGCTTTCAACATCATCCCAAACAAGGCGACAGTCGTATTGAAAAAAGATACCGCCATCCACTATAAAGATCTGCCGGAAGATTTCGACGTCGAAGAAACAGATAAAGGCATCAGGATCACCGCACATGGCGTGACCTGCCATGCGGCACGTCCGGAAAAAGGAAACAACGCGATCCGCGTATTGACCAATGCCTTATTGAAACTGAATGGCTTAAAGGATGAAGATAAGAAGATCCTCAGCTTCATCGACAACGTCAACAACGACTACTACGGTTCCTTCTTAGGTATCGACAATATCGATGAGGTCTCCGGCCAGACCGTATCTTCGGGAAGCGTCCTTCAGTTTAATGAAGGAAAGATCACCTTATTGAATGACTGCCGCTATTGCGTTACCGACAATGGTGACCGCCTGGAAGAAAATGTGAGAACAAAAGCTAATGAATGGGACTACGATGTGAACATCGTGGAAAAGACCTATGGCTATCATCTCGATGTCAACGGACCGATCATCTCCACGATCAAAAAGGTCTACGAAGACTTTTCCGGTGACAAAGAGACACAGATCCTGATCGGCAAGGGCGGCACTTATGCAGGCACACTTCCGAATGCCTTTGCGACAGGCTGTATCTATAACGATGCTTCCGATGCACGTCCGGATTATCTTCCGGAAGGACATGGCGGTGCCCACCAGCCGGATGAGTATGTCAATATCGACAGCTACATGAAAGGCATCAAGCTGCTCGCCGAAATGATGCTGGCGGTCGACGAGATCTTATAATAACAAAAGCTGCAGGGCATAAATGAACTATGTCCTGCAGTTTTTATCATATTTCTTTGAATAAGGAAACAAGCTCCATGGTATCCGTATTCAGATAGCCGCGGTCCGTGAGCTTGAGGCTCGGGATACAGGTCAGAGACATCAGCGTGAAATTCATGATGTTGTTGATGTGCTCATAGCCCTGTTCGTTGAACGCTTTTCGTACGGCCTCAAAATCGGCAGCCGTTTTTTCAACGGACTTTTTGCTTAAAAGACCGGCGATCGGCAGCTCGATCTTCCCGCGTATCGTTTCATTCAATGCCACGGCTATGCCGCCTTGCATCGCGATGACTTCATTGACGGCTGCGACGATATCCTTTTCCTCTTTTCCCATGGCGATCAGATCGTGGGAGTCATGGGCATAGCTGGATGCGCAGGCACCTTCTTTTATACCTGTACCAGTCACAAAGCCTAAGGCGATACGGCCATCTCTTCCATGGCGTTCGATGACCGCCGCCAGAGCACAGCCGCTTTCCTTCCACAACAGTTCATGGTCTTTGACTTTCATCTTTACAAAGACTTCATCGGAACGGTTGTTGTAAGGATAGAATTTCATGACTCTGACGTTGACGTATCGGTCTTCTCCTTCGATAACGATCTTCAGATCTTCTTCTTTTATTCTTTGATGATGCACACTGTCTTCAAAGGCGTTCAGTGAATAGGTCTTCTCATCTTCCTTGTATGTATCCCTGTCGTAGATACATACGCCCTTTTTATAGGTGCTTTCAATGGAAAGATCCTTCACATCACGCAGCAGGACAAAGTCCGCCAGAAGGCCCGGCGCAATGGCACCACGGTCCAGCAGGTTCATCCTTCGTGCAGGCGTATAGGTAGCGCAGTATATCGCATCTTCAGCCCGCATGCCAAGGCCGATCGCTTTTCTTAAGATCGCATCGAGATGCCCCTTCTTATATAAGACATCCGGAAGCGTATCATCGGTGACAAAGCTCATGTATTCATACAAGGAGTTTTCACAGACATAAGCGATCACTTCCTTTGTGACCATGACATCCTGCAGCTGTACGAACATGCCGTTTTCAAAGCGCTGTCTCACTTCTTCAAGATCGTGTGTGCAATGATCGGAGCGGATGCCCAGATATAAAAACTTTGCCAGATCGAGATCCTTCAAAACCGGACAGTGTCCTTCCAGCGGATAGGAAGGCTCCTTTTCATGAACAGACTTGATGAACTTTGCGGCCTCAGAATCATCATCTTCAATGATCTGCGTGTAGTTCATCACTTCGCCAAGACACAAGACTTTTTCTTCATCCTTGAGCTCCAGCATGTCCTTAGCTGTGATCGTACCGCCGCTTGTCTCATACCTTCGATCGGTGATCGGCACATTGGCCGGTATCGCAAAGTAACAGTCATACGGGCTGTGTTCTCCGGATCGGATCATTGCCTTTACGCCATCCTTGCCGCAGACATTGGCGATCTCATGAGGTTCCGAAACGATCGTGGTCAGGCCGTTTGAAGCTGTGTATCTACAAAACGCTTCCGGAGTGACCATCGAACTTTCAATATGCATATGGATATCGATGAGACCCGGGATCATGTACTTTCCTTTGCCATCGATCCTTCGATCACATTTAAGATCGCAGTCACGTTTTACATCGATGTAAAAGAATTTTCCGTCTTTGATGTAGACGTCTGCATTCCGGAAAGTTTTGAGATAGGAATTATATACACTGACATTACTGATACAAAGATCACAGCGATCGAAGTCTCGTTTCATAGCCCGCTCCTTTATACAAGAGAATTCTAACAAAAAGATCTGTCAAAATGAACAGATCCTCAGATAAGATATTTGAATACGAAATCGCCGAAACCGCCTTCCCCGGAATCGAGGTCGGTGATCCGATCGGCGATCTTCTTTGTGCACTCTTCCCCGTTTTTGAGACACACGCCTAAGCCGGAGACTTCCAGCATCTCGTTGTCATTGTCCGCATCGCCAAAGGAGACGACATCATTCAAGGAGATACCATGCCTTTCACAAAACAGTTTCAATGGATAGGCCTTTGACGTCTTCGCATGGACGATCTCGTAGCTTTCCGCCGTCGTCTTTAAGATCTTGAAATCATCCTTGTGCCTGTCTAAGAGCGGCTGTATCTTTTCAAACAGTTCCTTCATCGTTTCCTTTTCCTGTATCAGCAGGAATTTGTAGAAATTGCCTTTGAGATAGTCTTCTCTTTTATTTGAAAGACGCACATCACGGCTAACCTTGCTGACAAGCTCGTAGAAATGGGAGCTGGGTGAATTGAACAGCGTATAGTCGTCGATATAGACGTGGTATTCGTAGTGGTTTTCTTCCATGAAATCGATGATCTCATTGATCCAGTCTTTTTCAAACAGAAGCAGCTTTTCTTCCCTTCCTTCAAGGCCGTCATACATCGCCGAACCATTGACACCGATCAATAGTTCCGGCATGAAACTTAGGCCCCACTCTTCCACCTTGTCCTTGAGCTGGGCGATGCTTCTGCCCGAAGCCAGGGCAAAGTAAATTCCCTTTTTGTGCAGCTGCTCCATCGCTTCCTTGTTGATCTTCGGAAGCGGATCGAGCCGATGGGTCAGGGTCATATCGATATCAGCACTGACGAGTTTCAGCCCTTCCCTCATCATTGTCTCACCCTGTTCACCTGATCGATGAATTCTTCAAAAAGTGCAAGGTGTCCTTTGTTTGCAACAAGTTCTTCCGGATGCCACTGCACAGCCAGGATGTAGCGATCGCCTTGAGCTTCCACGGCTTCAATGACTTCATCGTCCTTGGAATACGCAGAAACGATCAGCCCCTTTCCAAGCACATCGATCCCCTGATGATGGAAGGAATTGACTCCTTTTTCCTCTTTCAGGATCCGGCTTAAGCGGGTGCCTTCTTTGACGATGATCTCATGGGTGCGTTCTTCTCTTTTATGATCCGTTAAAGAGTGGTTGTTTTTCCCGGCCTTCGGAAGATCCTGTATCAAAGTTCCTCCCAAAGCCACATTGAGTACCTGCATGCCACGGCAGATGCCAAAAAGCGGTTTGTTCGTATCTTCGATGATGTGCTTCATCAGACACAGTTCCGTCTCATCGCGGAATCTGCTGATGCCACCGGTCGTCTCATCTTTTTCCTGGCCATAGATGGATGGATCGACATCGCCGCCACCGGAAAATACAAATCCGTCAAGTCCCTGTGCCATATCTTTCAAAGTTTCCTCATCCAGATCGTTCGGGATGATCAGTGGGATACCGCCTGCCATTTTTACGGCATTGGTGTATGTTGATGAGAGCTGTTGTATATATCGTTCGTTAATATCTGAGAGCAGCTGTCTTGAAATGCCGCAGCTGATCCCGATCAAAGGTCTTCTCATAAGCCTTCCCCTTTCATTTTTCACAATTCTACTTTACTGATTTTTGAAATACAGACAATACAAAGTTTTTTACTTTCGATACAGGATGCGCATCGAAAAAAGGCTCGCCGAGCCTCATTCCTGATATAAGGTGATGATCACATCGCCATTGCTCAGCAGGTCCCTGAGCTGGTCCTGGTCCATGTTTTCGATATGGCCCAGTCTTGTATAAGCCCAGGAATTTGAGCCATAGAAGACGACGATGTTGTTTCCGGAATATAAGACGATATCTCCATAGGATGTCGTGATCTGTACATCGTCCCTTGGAAGATCCTGGCCGATGTAGCCGACCTGTTCAAAGCCGCCATACATCGACATCTGTATCTTGAATTCATTCTCCTTGCAAAGCTCTTTCAATGCATCCACTGAGGCATTGTCTTCCCATCTGACTTCAACATAGGTATCATCGATCTTCATCTGCAGCATCTTCTCATCCTCCATAATCGTGTTATTTTCTATTATTTCTTCTTCTTTTGCAACAGGCTCTTCTTCTTTTCTGCCACAGGCATTTAAAAGAAGCAGTGCAATACAAAACAGTATCCTAAAGTGTCTCATCATCCGCCCTTTCCGTTTTATTCAATACGATCAGGCCAGCCACCAGCAAAAGCGGGAATATCGCCGAACACAATAAGCCGATCTTGAGATCGCCGCCAAAGGCATTGGAGATCGTTCCGACGATCGTCGGACCAAGCGATCCGCCCAGATCCCCTCCCAGCGCCAGCAGGGCAAACATCGCCGTGCCGCCTTTCGGGATCTTGCTTGAAGAGATCGAGATCGTACCCGGCCACATGATACCTACCGATACGCCACACAGGCAGCAGCCAAGAAGTCCCGGTACAGGGCTTTTTGTTAGCGAAGCCAGCAGATAACAGGCAACGCAAAGTAAACCGCAGCCGATCATCGTCTTTTGAAGATCCAGCTTTTGCGAATGGTTCCCATAGTAAGCTCTTGAAATGCCCATCAGCACCGCAAACAGGCAAGGACCTGCCAGATCACCGACCGTCTTGTTGACGCCTAAGGCCAGTTCCGTAAAGGCGGACGCCCATTGCGACATCGCGATCTCACTTGAACCGGAGCAGACCATCAGAAGCTGCAAAAGCCAGAACAAAGGCATCTTCAGTAATGCGCCGATCGACATCGATTCATCCTCATCCACGAGGTGTTCGATCGGACAGCTGATGAAATTGAAGGCGTTATACAAAGGGATCAAAGCCCACAGAAAAGACAGTATCTTCCAGTGTTTCAGACCGAAGGCCATAAAAAACAGAGTCGATCCGAAGATCACGGCAACCGAACCCCAGCAGTAGAAGGAATGCAAGAGGCTCATGGTTCCTTCCTTGTTTTCAAACGGACAGGCTTCAACGATCGGTGAGATCAGCACTTCGATCAGACCCGAACCCACCGCATACATGACGACCGCGCAAAGGATGCCGATGAACGGCGATCCAAACAGATCGATAAACAAAGCCAGTGCCATCAGACCAAAGGCCGACAAGAGCTGTGAGGCAACGACACATTTGCGATAGCCGATCTTATCAACGAAGGAAGCCGCCGCATAATCGGTGATCAGCTGTGTCATAAAAAAGACCAGCGGGATCAAAGCGATCTGATCCAATGACAGCCCATATCTGTCCTTGAACGTCGTAAATAAAAGCGGCGCAAAGTTTGCGGCGATCGCCTGTGTCACAAAGCCCAAATAACAGGCAATGAGGGTCAATCCATAGTCTTTCTGTTTTTCCATACCCTACTATGATAGCAGAACTTTTCTTAAACGGAACCGATTCCGATATAATCAGGTCAAAGGAGCCTTCATGTCCGTATTAAGTTCCATCACATTCCTTCCGGTCAGTGATATCAAGGCCACATACCATTTCTGCCATGAGATCTTAGGCTTGCCTGTCTTTCAGAAACAGGGAGAAAATCTCTACATTTTTGACACGGGTTATGGCTTCTGCCGGTATGCCGATCAAAGGAAACCTCTTTCCGGGGAAACAGGCGTCTGTCTTTCCTTCAATCTCTCCGGCAGCGAAGAGGTCCTTGAAAGATTTGAAACGCTCAAAGACAAGGCTGAAGTATTTAAAAAACCGGCAATGCATGAAACATTCCCGGTCTATTCTTTCTTTCTGTTTGATCCCGACCATTATCTGATCGAATTTCAGAAGATCAAAGACTGATCATCTTTGAATATCGACTTCTTCAAAACCCGTATTGGTCAGGCGGCCAAAGATCTCATCGAGCCAGTCAAGGCTCTCATTCATCCAATGGCTGTTTCGTTTCGGGACCTTATAGGTGTTGGTGAATTCATAGGCACCGCCAAAGCCGTGTCCGCCATAGGCATAGACATGGGATTCAAACGGGATATCGAGTTCATAAAGACGATCCATCAAAGACAGAACGTTCTGCGCTTCCACGGTCTTGTCGTTCCTTGCGGCAACGATGAAACACGGACAGTTGTCTTTTTCAATGTAAGAGATCGGATAAGGCATCCCTTCCTGACAGCGGTCGACGATCTTGTTCAAAAGCGCCGGGTAGACCAGAATTGCCGCATTCGGTTTCTGAGAAGACATGCTCATGCCACAGGCTGCTAAGTGTCCGCCGGCCGAAAAACCGACGATGGCGATCTTATCAGTATCGATCAGCCATTTTTCACTGTTGTCCTTGATCAGTTTCATGGCTGCCTCGTAATCTTCAAGCGGATGAGGCCAGCCGCCTTTCTGTTTCAGAGTGTAGCGAAGGATGAAGGTCTGATAGCCGTTTGCCGCATAGAATAAAGCGATCGGATCGGCTTCCCTTTCCGAGAGATGATCGTAGCCGCCGCCCGGTATGACTAAGACAGCCGGACGTTTTTCAAATCTCAGACCGCCGCCGATCGGCTGAATATAGGCATCAAGTCTTGCGTTTCTTTCTTCACTGATACAGATCGTTTCACTTTTCATGGTTTTTATCCGTTACTTTTCTTTATTCATGTCATACACAAAGACTTCGTGGATCTCTTCGCTGTAGCCTTCATAGAAGCCCTTCGGCATGCCGGCAATGATACGGGCACCTCTGTTATATAAAAGAAGGAACTGGCCATTGCGTTTATCGAACGTCAGGCCTTCGATCTCACCCTGTCTTGTGACATCATCAAAGGTCTTTTCAAGGCTGACTTTGCCGTTTTGGCCGTCCTTTGAAACTTCGATCCGGTACATGTGGTCCGGCGCATTTTCTTCCGCATCGCCGTCATCGCAAGTCACAAAAAGATCACCCTCATAGTAAGCGACACCCTGTATCCATTTCGGGGCAGTCTCCATCTTCAGCTTTCCTTTATAGTCACCCGTTTCAAGATCGTACATGTAGAGGTACTCGCTGGATACATCATCGATCCAGGAAGACATGTAGACGGTCTTTGAATCCGGATCGACCGCGATACCGCTGCATTCAAACTGGCCCGTTTCCGCACTGAACGGGAAGACCCGCTTGAGTTTTAAGGTATCGCCATCGTAGACAGCGACCTGGATGTTCTTTCCTTCGCCATCCATGAAGTACTCCACGCCTAAGTACAGCTCGTTATTGTAGACATCGATGTCACCGATGTGGTTGACTTCGAGCTCATAGCCTTCAAACGGTTCCTTGTTTTCAGCGATCAGATTCCAGTTGCTGTCGTACTTGCTTAAGGTCGTTGAACCACTGATCCAGTAATAGCCGTTTTCGGTACAGACGCCCTGTCTGCCATCGACCTGATGGATATCCGCCACTTCATATGTATACGTTTCTTTCTGTTTTGCACAGCCGCAAAGCAGTATCAGTGCCGTGAGTCCCAGCAGCAGTAAAATCTTGTTTCGCATTTCTTTTTTTCTCCCTGATCCTTACTGATGGATCATTTCTGAAGATATTATACCTTGTATAACAGGCTTGTATAACAGCTTCAAAAAATACTGGCTTTTTTTGTGCCTCTTGTCTATAATCAGACAATATGGGTCTTTTGAAGCAGCTCAGGGAAGATTATTATGCCCGCATCGTTCTGTTGACACTAAGCAGTTCTGTTTTGAATCTTGTGATGTCTTTTCATTATTTCTTAGCGATCTTTCATGAGACAGGCGTACTGTTTTCCGGCTTTGCGGCATATTATCTTGCCTTAGGTGTTTTAAGACTGTATGGTTTAAAAAGCCTGAACGAAAAAGATAATGGCGCTTTCTATCAGCAGCTGACTTCCCTTTCGATCATACTGATCGCACTGGGTACCTTTTTCACGCTTTTAACTGTAACAAGGACCGGCGAATCCGTGTCCTATGACGGATCTTTGATCTACATCGCCGGTATTTACACCTTCTTCAAATTCGTATCCGCCTTATACAATCTGCTGCAAGACCGCAAGAAGGATGATCGCATCATCTCCTGCTTAAGATCATTGAGCTACACGGATGCCTCGATCTCCTTGCTGATCCTGCAGGGTGCTGTGCAGCTTCGCTTTTGCTTCGGAACGCAGAGCCTTGATGCAGACTTCTTTCTGGATCTTGGGATCCTTGTCTGCATCCTGATGTTTCTGCTTGGCATCAATCTGCACCATTCGTCAAAGCGTATCAGTGAAAGAAACAGCACGATTTAGGTTAATATAAAAATAGATAACGGAGTAACAAGACTATGAAAGAATTCTTTAAACGCATCCATACGGACCGTTTCCGCTGGTATGATCAGATCTTCGTCGCTGCCATCGCCTCATTGCTGCTGACAGTGCTTGGATCCTTTACTTCCATATTCATCGTGGAACCTGTAAAGAGAATGGTCGATGCAGGCAGTCCGTTCTTTGAGACCTTTTTCCTGTACTTTGAAACGATCGGTGTCTGGGTATTTCCTTGCCTTTACTTCGCGCTGGCAAAACACCGCCGTCCGATACTGAGAGCTGTAGGAACAAAGCCAAAAGGAAACAGGATCTCTTATCTGCTTCTGGGTCTTGCGATCGGCTTTGGTCTCAATATGACCTGCGCTCTGATCGCCATGCTCAACAAGGACATCCACGTCTCCTTCTCGAACTTCAATATCCTATACTTCCTCGGACTTCTTTTTGCCGTCTTTGTACAATCTTCTTCCGAAGAGCTCATCGACCGCGCTTACTTATACCAGGTCTTAAGGAAGGGCTATCGAAACAAGTGGGTCGCGATCTTAGGAAATGCCATCGTCTTCTCGGCAATGCACGGAATGAATCCGGGCGTCACGCCATTGGCTTTGCTGAACATCTTCTTCTCGGGACTTCTGTTCTCCCTGTTTGTCTATTATTTCGATTCGTTATGGTGTGCCTTTGGTATCCACACCGGCTGGAACTTCACCCAGAGCATCCTGCTTGGTCTTCCGAATTCCGGCATCGTCGTACCTTATTCGATCTTCACTCTGGATACGGCAAACGCACAGAATTCATTTGTCTACAATGTAGAATTCGGTATCGAAGGAACGATCTTCTCAACGATCCTGCTTGGTCTTGCCTGCCTTGTGGTCTACCTGATCGGAAGGAAACGCAACAAGAAGCCGCTCGATATCTGGGAGTAAACAAAACGACAAAGTCCTTCTTGATTAAACAGGAAGGACTTTTTTATGCGTTGTTTTTATTGATGAATGAAAGCCGGTCGATGCCGGCTTTCAGGTTTTTATAATGTTTTGAATGATCTCACGCATTACTGCTGCGGCAGAGCTGTTTCGATCATATCCGTGACGAAGTCACGCTGGAAGATATCCTTCAGATGGATGCCATAACGTACTTCACAGACACCTAATGGCTTGTCGGAAACGATGAGGTTTTCCATCTTGGTCACACGGACACTCTGTCCGTATAACTGCGTCTCGACAAATTCTCCGTTTGCATCATAGATATCAAAGAGGAATCTGAGCGAATCACCAGGAGAGAGTTCCTGGATACCCTTTTCTCTGTGTGCTTCGGTATCATCGAGGAAGGTGTAACCCTTGACTCTGCCGGTGATCTCACGCGGTGTATCTTCACTGATCGGTTCCCACTCGATCTGCAGCAGGATATCGTCCTTGCCGTTGAGTCTGGCTTTGACGGTTCCTTTGTAGATGACGCCCATTTCCGTTTCGACCGGCATCTGTGCTTCATAGCAGACCAGGGAATTTCCGATATGGATCCATGTGCCATCCGTTGAAGCCATCGGATGATCGTTTTCATCGAGAGCACCCGGGACATCTTCACCCAGATATCTCCAGTTGTCACCGGTCTTCTGGTACATGACGAGCTTGGAATCCGAAACGATCTCCCAGGCACTGTCAGACAGTTCAAGGCGATAGCCGTCTTCCGTCTTCACCATCGGGATGTCGATGATCGAAGGGATCTCGGCATAATTTTCAAAGCCTTCGACATACCATTCTTCTTTCGTATAATCCATTGGTTCGATCGGGATGCCAAACAGCATCGTCGGCGTGCTGTCTTTCGACTTCATGAAGGCCATGATGCTGAAGTAGTCATCATAGAAACTCTTCGTCTTATCAAGACCTAAAGCTTCGTATTGGGTATGTTCCTTTCCATAGGTGGACAAAGAATCATACGGGAAGGTGACGGCCAGGCCGTTGATGCCGAGGTTGGAAACGAAATTGCGGTAAACGATCGTCGATCTGACCTTGTTGATCAGTTCATCGATCTGATCGCTTGCCAGGATCGAATCATCGTAATCTGAGCCATCGAGCTTCTCAAGGTAATCAATTAAGTCGATCTGTTCTGTTCCGGCAAAGGCATAGGAATTGGAAGCTGCCAGAGAGATATCGCCATAGTCTGCGGAACGGTCGCGGATCGCTGCATCCTGCAGTTCATAGAGCTGTTCCAGTGCATCGTATGCGGCATCGGCCCTTGTCAGATCGAGCAGTGATAAAGTCGTATCGCTTTGCGCTTCGCCATTATGTGAGATCGCGTTGTACAAGTCAAAGGAAGAGATCAGCTCCTTGCCGAAGTCTTCGGTGCTCGTTGTCGGATCTTCAGCCAGCATGCCAAATGCTGAAGTGTAATACCAGCCATCGCCGCTTTCCGTTTCTTCCGAAGCCATATAGTAGTCGGCGTATGGTTCCAAGACCTTTGCGATCTCGATGTCCTGCATCAGGCAGGCGTCAAAGCCGATCATGTCAAACTTCATGCCGGACTTTTCGATCGCATCGACGATCTCGTTGACCAGCATCGTATCGCCGCTTCCTTCCGGTCTCTTATTCAGATCATCGGAACCGAAACCGGATGAAAGACCTCCGCCGTGATCCCAGAAGACCAGCATATACCTGTCAGCCGGATAATTTTCCTTTGCCCAGGCCAGGAACTTGTAGAGCTCCTCGCCTTCGGACATCGAAGTGGTATTGTCCACATCGGCGACTTTCTTCAGATCGCCGTTTGCGATCTCATAGCGGCCGACGGTCTCATCTTTGATGCCTTTGGTGAACCAGCGGTAGGAACCACCGGCTTCAATGACGAATTTGAGTGCAGAGCCTTTCCTGGTCGCATCCTTCATCTGCAGGATGTTGTAGCTCGCAAGACCCTGGTTATCTTCAAGGTTGGAACCGATGATGTATTCAAGGACAACGACATCTTTGTCGTTCTTGTGATCGAAGTAGAGATCTCTTCCCTTATAGGTATCGTTCAGGGATGCGTAGGCATCGCCCATCATGTCCTTGCGGCTCACGACGCGGCCATCACCCACAAGTCCTTCGATCTTCTGCATCTTTTCGGTCAGCTTCAGATCGACCATGAACCTTGGCGGATATAGAGCCGTTGAAAGGGTCGTGACCAGGAACAATGCGCCACCGGCGATCGAGAAGAAGATCGCCTCATAGCCAAGCCCAAACAGCAAGCGCAATGGCCAGCTTCGGATGATCGGCTGAAATTCCGGGAAGCCCCAGAAGATCTGATCCCTGTTTCCCAGGATGAACAAGAAGATCAATGGGAAGAGGATCGTTCCGATCTTGAAGAAGAAACCCTTATTGAAGCACTTGCAGATGCGCCAGTACAGGATGATCAGGAAGGTCCCGTAGATCAGCATGGCCACCAGTGTGAAGATCAGACCGATGATCTTTGCCTGGAAACCGCCGCGGGTATAACGCAGATAAAAGCCGCCGCCTAGAGTGATCGCTGTAAGGATGAGGAAGTGCAAGTGCACGGACTTGTGCCGGAAGAGATGTTTTGACATCTTTCCTTCAGCCAGGAAAGGCACGATGGCCCATCCTGGCTCGATCTCCATCTTGCGCAAAAGACGGTAGTACACGATCGCCTGCAGGATCCATGGAATGATCCAGGCAACCGGTTTTGAAAGATAGTAAATGAACAGCATATCGATTCTCCTGATGAATGTTTACTGTATATAACAGGCAGATTTCATTATACAATAGCCCCGCAACAAAACCGCTTGTATTTCCATACAGTACAAAAATCTTGCAGATAGCCATTAAAAAATGATGGGTCTCCATCACTTTTCAATAGATCGTTCTGATCTCACCTTCAATGCCATAGCGCTTTTTGAATTCCTGCAGGTCTTTATCATTTCGGATCAGTTGTATCTCTTCAAACTTTTCCGTCTGCAGGTTTTCAAAACCGGCGACCTTCTCGCCCGTACAGATGCTTGAACGGATCGCCGGCCTCCGTATTGAAGGGTCATACTTCAGTTCGGTCTTCTTTTCTTTCTTTCTGAAAAATATCATGATTCCTCCGGGTAAAGCAGGTATTTCCTTCTAAGCTGCTTAAAGCTTTCGATATCCTCTTTCCAGACCTCTTTGATCTCATCTTCATTATAGCCTTCGATGATCATCGTGCGAAGCTCATCCGATCCGCTGAGCAGATCGATCCAGTAATAACCGTTGCCATTCGCTGAACCAAAGAATTCCTTATCCGGATACTGCTCATGGAATCTTTGGTAGGCATTGATCAGATAGTCCAGATCGATCCCTTCGTCAAAGATCTTTTCCAGTCTTGTCTTTCTCAAGTCTTCGCCAAAGCACTTTTCCCCTTCATAGACCGGGTCCATGGCTCCGGACATATCTTCCGGAATGAAGAAGTGCTCATAGCCAAGGTCCTTTAAATACGGGCTTCCATAGACTTCAAAGGGATGTTCCGTACCTCTGCCAACGGATACGACCGTATTCTCAAACAGACACAAGGAAGGATAGAGATAGATCGCCCGCATATCCTTCAGATTCGGCGAAGGTCTTGAATGTATGGCGACCTTCATCGAATGGTCGTAATCAAGACATGGAATAACTCTAAGATCAAGCTTTTCATCGCTGTCACTCAACCAGCCTTCCCCCTGTATCATCAAAGCCATTTCGCCTAAGGTCAGGCCATGGACGATCGGTATTTCAAGTGCACCGACATCGGACCTGTACTCTTCTTTCAATAAAGGTCCGTCAACATAGAAGCCATTGGGATTGATGCGGTCAAGCACGATGAAACTCTTATTCAACTGCGCACAGACGTCCATCAGCTTATACATCGTGATGTAGTAGGTGTAGAAGCGAAGCCCCACATCCTGTATATCGCAAAGGATCACATCAAATTCATCTTCATGTTCCCTGACCTGTTCATAAGGATCGCTGCCATATAAGGAAACGATCGGTACACCTGTCTTCTCATCGGTCGAATCATCGACCACTGCCCCTGCATCCGCCTTTCCGCGGAAGCCGTGCTCCGGTGAAAAGATCAAAGATACATCGACGCCCTGTTCGATCAGGGCATCCAGGACATGTGTTCCCGCATCTTCATGAAAGAGGTCCAGACCATCGCCAACTTCTTTCGCCTTTTCTTCATCGCTCAAAAGGATACCGCTCTGGTTGGAAAACAAAGCTGTCCTTTTGCCTTCAAGCATTGGCAGATATTCTTCAAAACGCTCATCGCCGTTTTGATAGAAAGTCACTGTTTCTTCTTCTGTAACAGGCTCAATCGGAGCCTCTTGTTTGTTCTTACATCCTGCGCAGGAGAAAACGATCAGGATGATCAGCAGATAAGACATATACTTTTTCATAACATTTTCATTATAGTCTCTTATCTGAAGCGGTCAAAAGGTACAAGATGACTCAGCCTGGTCCGGTTCGATGGACGATGAAAAATACATTTCGGTCAGAAAGAAGACCGATGAAAAAGCCCGTCAGATCTATGACAGGCTCATCAAAGAAAATAAATGATCCTGCATCGCAACCGTATGCGGTTCCGCCTTCTTCAATCTGGCGGCCGTGACCGGTGCCTGCAGTATGGCGCTTCCGGCAAGGAAGGTCAATGAAGAGAATCACGATCCGCTCTCCTATGCCATCTATGGACCGGCCAGTCAGGAAGATGAGATCATCCGTCTGGCCTACACCCTGCAGGAAGCCTGTCCGCTTGAGACAAAGTCTTCCTGGTTAGACTAAATTCCACAGGACCTTATGAACGATATAAGTCCCGTTTTCTTTTTCACAGCGCATGACAAAGTCAAAGAGGTCATGTTTGATGCACATCCAGAAGTCCTCGTTTGGAAAGACGTCTTTCTGATTTTCATCGAAGAACTTCTTTCCATCACTTTCCTTCAAAGACAAGAGCCTTCCTTCAAGATCTTCAAACGGTTTTCCCTCGATCAGGCTTTTCAGATAGAGCGCACACAGGTAGTCTTCTTCACTGTGTGAGATGCCCGCATTGCCCATGCAGACAAGAGATACGTGTTCCGGGTTTTTCGCCCTGATATAGGAAGCGGTCGCCCTGGCATTGAGAAACGATCCCACTAACATCTCTTGCGCCTGAACGGCATTGGATATGCCCTGCGTCCCGGCAGAAGTCGTATGGATGACCACTTTATCAGTCAAAGAGACATCTTTGAATGCCGAAGGTGAATTTCCATAATCAAAACCTTCGATCTTTTTGCCGCCCCGCTCACCGACCAGGATCCTTGTTTCATCTTCCTTTTTCAGATCCCAGGCTTCTTTCGTCGTTCCGACCGCAAAGATCTTCTTTGCGCCTTTGTCAAACAGATAAGCTTCCAGAGAAAAAGCGCGAAAGACATCGATGATCACACACAAGCCTTTCGCCTTTTTTGCGCCTTCAATCAGTTCATATATCTCAATTTCCATAAGCTAGTAAAACATCGATACTGCGATCAGTACCTGCCCTATATAGTATAAGGTAAGATTCAATATCCGCATCGAAAATTTTGTGACACCGGAAAAGGTATTGAAGATCAATACGACATCCGAAGCTGTAAACAGTATTGCGCCGATGCAGTAGATGAAAGCTCTTTTTGAAGGCAGGAAGATCGCAATACCGATGGCGATCGCCGTCATGATGAAGACCGCGCCAAGATAGAATACACCGAAGATCTTGAACGGCTTTTTGACTTCCATCGTTTTGAATATGTATGCCAGCAGGCCTGCGGCAGCCAGAGCTCCGGCAACGATAAAATACCAGACCCAGGCATACCTTGCCTGATCAAGCAATGCCGCCAGATACATGACATGGCCGATCAGAAAGGCCAGGATACCGGCCAGAAAGATCTTCTGCCCCTGTTTTTCAAAGACATAGCGAAGGTTCAGCAGGATATCGCCGATCATCCCGAAGATCAGTCCGATCAGAAAGAGTCTGTTGAATGGATTGTTGACGCTCTGACAGGCATTCCAGCCGATCAGCACGAACATCAAGGATGCCAGACCTTTGAGTATATCTGCGGCAACGTACTTCTTTTCATGTTCGGTCTTGATGAAAAGGGCTTGCAAAACAACACCGATAAGCATCAGCACATAGATGAATGGTCTCATAATTGTTACCTCTTGATTACATTATACATATAACCGAAACAAACAAAAAAGCTCCCGACGGAGCTCATCATCATAACGCAGAGAAATCGAACTGGTTCCGATAGGCATCGATCTTTCGCTTGGTATCGATCATCATATTGAGCGCAACCAGCGGATTTGGGAAACGTTCCAGATTCTGATGTTCGATATCGTATTTCAGTGACGATTCCAGCAGGTCCAGCGAAGTCACGCTTGAAAGTCCCAGGGCCGGCAAAAACAGGTGTTCGGCATCCACATCCGGATACCATTCCTTGATGAACGCAAGTTCATTTTCATTAAAGCGGATCGTCTTTTCTTCCATCTTATCTGCATCATCAGTCCGATACATTCAGGCTGACTTTAACCTTTCTTTATCTTCCCTTAAAAGAAGTCATGCCTATGATACCCAACCCCAAAGATAATTTCAAGTACGATCTGTGTTTATGAGACCATATCCGGATCAATGAATTCCATGACGGCGTTCAGCAGATCAAAGCAGTTCATGCGATGGATATCACGATAGGACCTGGAATACTCTTTCATATAGTCCAGCAGCGCTTTTGTCCAGCTCATGATCGAGATATTTTCATAATTGTACTGATCGCTCGTATCATAGATCCGAATGATTTCCTTGGCAATGTCAACATAGTGTTTTTCTTCAACCGGACAGTCCTCACCCTGACATACATCGATGCAGCGCATCGCATACAGCAGACATAAGGTGTAGTCCTCTTCAAAATTTCCTTTGAAATCGGAATGTGTCAGCATCTGATAGAGCTGTTTCAGTTTACGGTCACGAATGTTTTCCAGTAACAAAGTATCCTCCTTTAAAGCTCAGTTACTATAACATTTCCGACCTGCAAAAATCCCGCCTGCTGTTTAAAGCGATCAATGACGTGTTCAAATAATACCAATTATGCAATCCTCAAGAACAGAAGCGCAAAGGAACCTTATTCATTGAAGGAAGCTTTGCAGGATGCCTATGCATCGATCCTTTTAAGAAAAGCGATCGAAAAAGGTAAGACACTTCAAAGTGAAACGATGCCCTGGAATATCTGAGCACAAAAAAAACGCTGAGTTCATTCAGCGTTTTTAAGCTTGTTTTGACGAATAGTAACGGTCGATATCTTTCTTCAGGACCGTATAGATCGCAAGACCTTTTTCTGCCTTGAACTTTCTGACCAGTCCGCGGTAGATGTAGTTCTTGTCAGCCCGTTTTTCCATAGGCACCTTATTGAGATAAGTCTTTACGCCATCGATGTCCTCTTCCGGATAATCCCTCAAGACTTCCTTGAGGATCTGGACAGAGACATCGTTTTTGGTCTTCTTTGTTTTCTTTGGCTTATCCTTTTTCGCTTCGGCCTTCTTTGTTTCTTCTTTTACAGGTTCCTGTTTAGGAGATTCTTCTTTCTTTAAAACTTCGGCTTTTGGAGCTTCTTCCTTTTTCGCTTCCGCTTTCACGGTTTCCTGTTTTGAAGCTTCCTGTTTTACAGTTTCCTGTTTTTTCGGCTTCTGTTTCTTTGAAGTTTCTTCCTTCTCAAGCTCTTTCTTTTTCGGCTGTTGCTTTTGCGCAGGCTGTGTCTTCTTCTGAGCCGCTTCCTGTTTCTTTGCAGGCTCCTGTTTCTGGACAGCTTCCTGCTTGTTTGAAACAGCTTCTTTGATCTCTTTGTTTTCCGGCTGTGCCTGTTTGACTTCCGGCTTGCGGTTTTCTTCCTTCTTAGGCTGCACAGGTGCAGGTTCTGCCTTTTTGATCTGCATAGCCTGACGGTTCGGGTCTTTGACGATGATCCTCCGTTCGGAATTTACCGGTACAGGAAGCTGACTGGATTCCTGCTTTGGCTGTGCCTTGAACGGCTGATTCTGCGCCTGTTTCGGCTGCTGGTTTTGTACCTGTTTTGGCTGCTGATTTGATTGGGAGACAGGAGCTCTGTTCTCCTTTTTCTCATCCTTGCGGAATTCATTTCTCTGATTGCGGAATTCATTGTGCCTCTGACGTTTGCGCAGTGCCTTCTTGCTGATGACTTCCGGCTTGGTGTTGATGCGTTTGACATCGTAGCCTTCGTTGCACCAGTATTCGATGACACTGTCATAACCGGTATCCTGCGATACGACGGTGTAAGAGGAGTGTTTGTTCTTGCCGATCAGATAGCCAAGATAAGAAGACAGGTAAAAATCTAGGGAATTCTTGCCCGGCTTGCATTCAATGATGTTGACCTTGTATCTGTGTTCGTCTGTCAGCTGCTTGAGCAGCGTAAAATTCAAGCTCTTCGCGTTTTCCGTGACGCAGATGTACAGTTCAAACTTTCCATCCTTATTGTCAAGTAAGGAGGTCCAGGTCGAACCGACGTTTTCGCTGTCGATCAGGATCGCGGGTATTTTCGAAAATAGTAACATAATTCCTTTAAAATAATAACACAAGAGAAGCGGAATCTTATCCTTTGATCACAGTTCTTCCTTCTGTTTTCTGATCCGCTTCAAAACTGTTCCTTAGCATCTCTTCAAAGGTCTTGGAATCCGAGTTCACGACCATCATTGGCTTGCCATAGGCGGCAAGTTCATCGTAAGAAACACCAAGGAATTCACCGCAGTTGTTCAGATGAAATTCCTGCAGGGCGATCTTAAAGACGTCATCGTCTTCGACCGGCATTTCATTATAACTGCATTCCACTAATAAATCATCTTTTGGATCATAGATGACTCTGACGCCTTTTGAAAAGGCAAAGAATTCAGAGGATCCTTCAGACATGACTTTTTCCTTCAGAAAATGATGACACATCTTTCTGAATGTCTTTCCGTTTACTTCCATCATGAAGATCTTGTTGTCGAAAGGATAAGCTGCTTTGAAGCTTTCCATATCGACCACCGGTCCCAAGCCCTTGCAGCGGAAGGACCCCGTTCCCAGCATCATGATGTCAAAACTCGAATCTTCCTTCATCAGATCCGCAAACAGATCCGCAAGTTCGCTCTCTTCACTGCGGGAAGGATGAAGGAGCCTTCGCTTGAAGGTCGTTAAGATGTCTGAGCCTTTCTCATTGACCTCATTCCTGTAGACTTTGAGCACTTCGTTCATCAGCGCATCTTCCCTGCAGGAAGAAGAATCGATGTCGATGAGCTGCCATGAACAGTCTTTGAGTTCATGGGCACCTGCATCGATCACAAGATCGAATCTTCCGAGATGTTCAAAGCCATAGCCTGCCTGCACGATGCGGATGCCGTTTACGATCTTCGGTTTCTTTAACAGCGTGTGGGAGTGGGCATCGATGATCAGATCGACACCGCTGTTTTCGCCAAGCTTTTGCGCAAGTGCCTTGTCTTCTTCATAGCCGATGTGGGTAACTAAGACCGTCAGGTCGATATCCTTTGTCCTGTAGGCATCAAGGATCGTTTTGACCTGCATCAGATAATCGTCGATATGAAGATAGCGCGAGATGAGTTCCTCGCTTTTGATGCCCATCAGGATCTCATTGGTGACGATGCCGACAAACAGGATCTTCATCCCGTTTTTCTCAATGATCTGGTAAGGTTCAAAGAGCCGCTTGCGGGAACCGCTGACGTACATGTTGGCATTGATGATCGGAAAACGGGCACATTTTTCCAGAAACAGCAGATGGGCAAGTCCGTAGTCTGCTTCATGATTGCCGATCGTGACGACGTCCGGTCTTAAAAGATTGATCATCTCGATCGTGGAAAGTCCCTTGAACTGCGAATCGATCAAAGAACCTTTGAAAAGATCGCCGGCGATGACGTAAAGAAGATCCTTGTCTGCCCTTCTGAACTCCTCAAGTTTTCCCGACAACAAAGAGATGCCGCCATATTTCAAACCGTCTTTTTCTTTGGCGAAAAAGGCACCATGGGGATCGTTGGAGTGTAAGATCGTGATCTTCTTCAGGTCTTTCATATCAGTGTTTCCCTGCATAGGAAAGCGTCTGCTTCAGAGCACTTTCCTTATCCACACCGGCAAGTCTGAGCTTATGGGCATAGGCCAGGATGTCCGAGAATCTCTCATCCGGTTTCAATCCGGCTTCAATGAGGTCTTTGCCGGAAACGTAGTCCCTGGACATATACTCCATAAAGATGTCATAGCGTTCAAACAGATAAGCAATGTCTTCTTCCCTGGCACCTTTGCCCTTGTCGGCCAGGGAGAAGTAGATCAGATCCTTGGGTTCACAGGCATCGTCATAGACCTTGTTGGTGGCCTTGATCGAAGAATGCTGGGCAGCCAGAGAGAAGAGCTTCATATGAAGCGGCGTCATATTAAGCACGTACCTTAACGGCTCTTTTTCTTCACAGAATCTGCGGATGAAAGTCCTGATCAAAGGAAGGCCTTCGATCTCATGCCGGTAGGCATGGATGCGTCCGTCGATCTCCTTTGTCGTGAGGATCTTTCCCAAGTCATGGCTCAGACACAACAACATGAAATTGTAGGGATCACTCACCTTCTCGCGATACGCCGCAGCGCGATCAAGCACTTCCATTGTGTGGACAAAGACATCACCTTCCGGATGGTATATGGGATCCTGTTTGAGACCGATCAGATCTTCAAGTTCCCTGAACCAGAAGGAGAGCTGTTTCATCTGTAAGAGGCTTTCAAAAAACAGCGACGGCTCATCCGCTTTTAACAAGGCCTTTTTGAGCTCCTCTTCGACCCGCTGCTTGTGAAGGGTGCTCAGATCGATGCCTGAACATAAGTTCAGTGTCTTTTCCTCGATCGTGAAATGGAAACGCGAGGCAAACTGCGCCGCTCTTAAAACCCGAAGCGGATCTTCCACGAAGGTCTTTTCATCGACGCAGCGAAGGATCTTTTGCTCAAGATCATCCTTTCCGTGAAACGGATCGATGATCTCGCCGCTGAGTACATCCTTCATCATCGCGTTGATCGTGAAATCTCTTCTTCTTGCCGCTTCCTTAAAGCCGATGAACGGGTCGACATCGATCGCAAAATCCCGATGCCCCTTGCCTGTCGGCTTTTCCCTTCTTGGCATGGCGATATCGATGTCATAGCCTTTTAAGGAGAATACGCCAAAGCTCTTCCCGAAACTGAGGACTTCACCGAAAGTCTCAAGGATCTCCTTCAGTTTTTTCGGCGTGATGCCATGGATTTCGATATCGATATCCTTGTTTTCGATGCCTAAAAGATCGTCTCTGACGCAGCCTCCCACAAAGAAGACCCTGCCGTCAGCTTCCGATACTTTTTCTGCGATCGCTCTGGCCAGTTGAAGCTTATCCATTTGATACCTCAATTATAATTGCAGCACCCTTACTTTTCCATAAGCGAGGACCACTTATATGAGCTTGTAATGCTTCAATGCGTGATAGATACCATCCTCATCGATGCGCTTCGTGACATATTCGGCTGCTTCCTTCGTCTTTTCCTGGCCATTGCCCATGGCAATACCATGTCCCGCCGCCTTCAGCATCGATATATCGTTGAAGCCATCGCCAAAGGCATAGGTATGATCGATATCCACCTGAAGCCTTTGCGCCACATGTCTCAAGGCATCGGCCTTGTCGATGCCATAGACACTCACATCCACGGATGGATGAGGATCATGGGGATTCATGATGCAGTATTGCTTCAAAGCTTCCTTAAGCGCTTCCGCCTCTTTTGGATCCTTAAAGGAGAAGTCAAAGTTGTAGTAGTCCTGCTTTGCATCCACCCCATAGCTCATATATCCCGGATCGCCGACCGCCGACATCGTCTCAAACAGGTCCTCAGGGCCTGCATAATGGCCATCGTATTTTCCATGGAAGACATAGCCGACCTTGCTTTGAGACAGGATCTCCAGGATCTTCTTTTGTACATCCTTGTCAAGCGGTTCATCAAAAATGACTTCGTCTTTATAGAATGCCAGTCTTCCGTTGTTTGTGATGAAGCCATCCGCATACTCAGAAAAATTGTTCTTCACATAGCGGATGCCTCTTCCCGTGCAGATGAATACGAGATCTCCCTTTTCCCTTACAAGGCGTATGCCTTCTGCGGCTGATGGCGGTACATCCTTACCTAAGGCAAGGGTGCCGTCGATGTCAAAAAATATGATGTTCATAATGAAGTCCTCTTGATTCTATGATAACGGAACTTTGATCAAAACTGTCAGTTCCTGAACATTATTGCAATACAATGAAACAAAGGGGAAATAAAAATGGAATATAAAGTATTCGTTTATGGAACGCTGATGAAAGGAAGATCCAATCATCACTATCTGAAAGACAGCACTTATCTCTATGATGCGGTACTTGATGACTACATCCTTTATGATACCGGCTTTCACTATCCGGCTGCGGTACCGATGAAGGGTAATTCGATCCTAGGTGAAGTCTATGCGATCGATGAAAAGACCAGACAGGAATGCGATGAGCTTGAAGATGAAGGCATCCTCTATGCCTGCAAAAAAGTCACCGTACGAAGCGGCGACCTGAAAGAAGAAGTTTTATTCTATGAATATATCGAAGATGTCTCTTCGATGAAGCTTTATACGCAGAAAGGCAAGTGGGAGGATCAGTGAAAATAGAACTTGCGCATCGCTTCCAGAAGCTCTTTGTTGATGCTGTAGCCTGAAGCATCGGAAATAACTGCCTGTTCCTCACAATAGGGACATAAGGCCGAAACGCTTTCATCATCGCCTAATACATAATCTCTGACTTCATAGGGAAAGAAGATCTTTTCACACGCAAAACAACCGCACAGTTCGCTGCGGGCGATGTCTTCGTGGTTGTCATAGGCATAGTTGTGTACTTTGATCAGATCGGACTGTCTGTATTTCTTTTTCATATTCATCTGTATCCATCATAGATCATTTTTTGTTCATCCGTGTCCGTTTTTCCGTACAGAGAAAAAGCCCCTGAGGGCTTTGCATAACATATCTATAATGTGACGATCTCACCGCTTTGACGTAAAGTCTCATACAGCTGCTTCAGCAGTTTTTCTTTCGTAAAGATCGGCCAGTGTCCGCCGATATAAGCCTTTGCGTCGATCGACTCCAGTGTATCGATCATTGCCTTGAGCCTTGAAGGGTCGGCGACCCAGGTCGGGAATACGCCCGATGTCGCATCGCCAAAAAACAGCACTTTTTCCTCCGGCACATAGATCAGCACCGCATCATCCGTATGGGGAGACACCGCTTCAAAGGCAAAGACTTCAAGGTTTCCCGCATCGATCTTCATGTTCTTCTCAAAGACGATGTCCGGTCTTATTACAACGAGTGGCTTGTTGTTCTCATATTCTTTTTCGATCGACGGATCGAGCTTTAAAAATTTCGCATCGTTTTCCACACTGCGATTTGCGATAAAATCTTTAATGTGTTCATCACTTCGCTTGCAGGCGATCGAAAGGCCATTGATCTGATGTAAGGCAAAGCTGTGATCCCAGTGCCAGTGAGTCAGGATCGTCAGTTCCGGAAGAGGAAGATCTTCCTGTTTCAGCGCTTCATAGAATTCATTGACGTGCTCATCGCTGTGGCCGGCATCGACAGCGATCGAAAAACGATCGCCTTTGATGTAACCCAGAGCCGGTCGGTCGCGTTCTTCTTCGTATGCGGAATAATAGATCCGCTCAGAGTATTGATACAATTCCATTTTTACAGGACCTTTCTTAATTCATTCAGGGAAGAGATGCGAAGATCCGCTTCTTCAAGGCAGATCCCTTCTTCTCTTTGCAGACCCACCGTATATAAGCCTGCACCTTTTGCCGATCTGACGCCGCCGACGGAATCCTCGATGACGATGACTTCCTCTTTCTGATAGCCGTATTTTTCGATCAGATAGGTGTAAGGGATGGAAGAAGGTTTGCGGGCACCGCAGAGGTCTTTTCCCGATACGCCATCGAAGTATCCTTCAATGCCCATTTGTCTGATCATTGTTGATACCTTTGAAGAATCCGTATTGGAACAGATGTAAAGCTTCATGCCTTTTCTTATACAGTCTTCAAGGCAATCCTTCACATCATCAAACAGAAAACCGGAGGCATCTTCCGGAAAGCGGTCCGCATTCTTTTTGCGGAAGCTTTTCGCGGCTTCATCCGCATCGATCTTCACGCCGTAGCGCTTTTCGACCATCGCGACCTTGTCATATGGGCCAAAACCGATGAAGGCGATGTGGTCTTTCTCATCGCAGATGACTCCATATTCCTTCATCGTATCGTCAAAGTTCACCGCATAAAACGGTTCAGTATTTCCGAGTGTTCCGTCAAAATCGAAGATCGCTGCCTTGTAATTCATGTCTATATGATATCCTATGCAATATTATTTTCCATAAGCGATCGTGATCTTTTCAAACAGTGAGACAAGATCTCCCTGTCTGAGATCCCTATGGCCTTCCCGTTTCACAAAGACGACTTTTGAAGTGAATTCCTTGCGGCTTGTCACAGCTTCTGTTTCCGTATTGATGAAGCCCTGTTCATACAAAGACATTGAGACTTCTTTCGGATCCTTTCCGATATAGGAAGCAGGATCTTCTTTCACTAAGACCATGCCTTTTGGAACTACGTGTCTCCATAAAGCCTCAAGATAATCCCTGGCTCTTGCGTAATCTTTGCTGCGGAAATACTCCCTGGCCGTCAGTGCACGGGTGAGATGATCCGGATGGGTCTCATAGGAAAAGATGAGATCGGAAACGGAGACTTTCTTTTCGCTTTTCTCTTCCGTTTCTCTTTTCTTTCTCGCCTTATCTAAAAATGCTTCCCGGTCGAATGGCGTGATGAAGATCCTGGAAAAACCGTTGAAGCGCATGCACATATCGATCAGATGTTTGTCTGTGCCATCACATAACATCGCTGCCCGATCGGCCGACAATTCGCTGCAGCGCATCCAGGCCAGTAAGGCATTTTTGATCGGGATCGATACCAGAAAGGAAATGCCCGGAGCAAAGACGGACAAGCCGGTGCTTAAAAGGATGCCGGCCAGCGTCCGGTATAGGACATGGTGGCAGGCGATGTGTCCGCATTCATGAGCCAGAACGACATAGATGACATCATCATTCAGCTTATCGAGCAGTGCCGAAGTCATCACGATGAATGGCCTGCTTTCGCCGGATGTGAAGGCATTGGCCTGTTTGTTTGAAATGATCAGAAGCTCCGGCACATCGATCTCAAGCTTCCTGCAGATGTCCTTCAGCATGTCCTGATAGGTCTGCATCCGCTTTTCATCGATCTTCACCGCAGAAGACTTCAGACGTCCGTAGAAGATCTTTTCGTTGAACTGTTTCATAAAAAGCCTCGTCAGCCTGTCAAAACCCGGCAGGGCCTTCAAGGCATCGAGGGCTTTCTTATCGGAAGGGTGTAAAAATATATTCTCGTCCATACGACAATTATAAGCCCAAAAAGAAAGTGCAGTCTTCCTGCACTATCGTTTCAAGAGATCTTCGACCTTGTCTCTTTGTTCAAAGAGGACACAGCCGCCGATATGGGCCTTTGCCCCGGCAAGGTCTTCTTATTTGAACAGTTTCAGCAGATTGTTCCTGTATATTTTCTTAAGCGTTTCTTCTTCAAAACCTCTTTCTTTCAATGCCGGAAGGACCTGTTTATAGATCTGGTCGGGATAGCGCGGCTTAGACTTACTGACGTAGCCCATGCGATCGAAGATCGTATCCTGTGATAAGAGGATCTGATCTTCATAGCCCTCGTCAAGCAGGCGGATGAGATTTTCGAATTTTTCTTCATCGTTTGGAATGTCGGGTATGGAAAGGATAGAGAACTGATCGAAGCCGATTAAGAAACCAAGCTTCAGGATCTCTCGAACTTCATCCAGATCGAGGTTTGATGTCTGATGGCCGATCACGACTTTTTTGGGTTCGATGCCATAAGACAGAAACAGCTCACATTGCTTGAGGCCCATCGTTCCCCGTTCACAATGTGTATAGATCGGAACGCCTGTTTTCAAAGATGCCCTGGCGGCACTTTTGAACAAGACCTCTTCAAGAGCTGTGATCTTTTGATAAGAGCTCGCCGTCTTGATGATGCCGGCTTTGATGCCCGTATCACCGATGCCCTGCGTAAGTTCTCTGACATAGAGATCGCAAAGCACTGCTTCAAGATCGTTCGTATAAGACAGAGCCTTCAGGATGCTTAAAACATTGTCCTCGTCTTTGAAGAAGCCCGTCGCACATACGATGTCGATGTCAAAGTCTTCCGCGATCTTCTTCATGAACAGCGGATCTCTTCCACAATGGATCGGTGTCGGGTCGATGATGAGGCTCACGTCGTGTTCCTTGACCATCGCGATGCGCATCTTACAGTTTTCATAGGCCGTTGTTTCATCATAGGCGTTGTCTTTTTCACCTTTGATGCCCGGCCAGCCGAAAACCAGATGTTCGTGTGGCAGAACATTACGGATGTCTTCTTCTTTGATCTTTCCTCTTACTGTCTGTATCATGCGATCTTGCTTTCATCGATATAGGGGCCAAGTTCGATCAGACCCAGATAATAGTTGCAGCGTCTGATCTTCCAGGTATTCCCCGTCTTCTTTAATTTTACCTGATAGAAGGCGCAGGCGTGTTCGATATCGACGTTTTCATTGGTATAGACATACGGATGAACGCGCTGCCTGTGTCCCATCATGCGGTACATCTTCATTTCCGCCTCATCCCCGTGGATCGTTATCGAAGCGGGAAAGACGCAATGTCCCCAATGTCTTTCTTTCTGACGGTGGTATTTCAGAAAAACGATCCAGCTTCTTTTGTCCATGCTGCCCCAGGGCTCGATATCGGCGATCACATCTTCGCTCGTCGCATCCAGCAGTTCATCGAAGGCAAGATGGTCGATACCGAAGGCATATCTTGCCATCGCCTCATAACACTTCTCTTCATCCGTGAGCACATCTTCCGCATCTTTGATACGAAACCAAGGCGAATCGAGTTCTCCGGAGATGCATGGGAAATGGACGCCTTCGTACCATACGGCCTTCTTGTCTTCGAAATGCCATTGGTCTTCAAATTCTTCAAAGTTTCCTTCTTCTTTGAGCAGATCCATGCGGATCTCATCCATCTTCCAGACATTGTCTTTCTTTGTCCAGTGGTTGGAAAACATCGCGTCGAAGCAGAAGTATCTGACTTCTTCCCCATATCTGCCGGTCTGGCATACGACATGGGCTGCCTGCTGTGCTTCGTTTTCGTGGATCCTGCAGACGAAGTTGCAGATGCGGGTGTGGAAGAAGTCGGTCTTCACCATATCTTTGAAGAAGTTTTCAACACCGAACAGCGTATGCTGAGAACCGTCCGTGTAATCCTTCGCCGTAGACAGATAGACCTTCACTTCAGGATCGATGAAATCTTTCAATACGGATACTTCCTTATTCCGGAATACTGTGACGAACTTTGAGAAGTCGTTTTTTATTTCTTCATAATCTTTTCTGGGCATATTTCCTCTCCTTATACAAAGGGCAGCAGCGCTGCCCTTTTCAGATAATGGTTAAGCTTTTTTGTCTTCGTAACCGAGAACGAAGGTCAGCAGACATGCAACGCCGATCGCAGCGACCATAGCTACGACGTACCAGACGAAGGTCGGACCGAAGTAGCCCGGGAAGTTGAGGATGCCGGCAAATAAGAAGGCATTGACCTTGACTCTGAAGATACCGCAGATCGCTCCACCGACAGCACCGCCGACGATGAACGGGATGTGCAGTTTCTTGAATCTGGTCAGAAGACCGTAGATGATCGGTTCGGTGATGCCAGTGAATAAGCCGGTCAGGAAACCAGTAAGAGAGACCTGACGGAGCTGGGCATCTTTCTTGGCCATCAGGAAGACAGCTAAGGCGATACCGACTTGTGCATACGGGCCCATCATCCACATCGGTGTGAAGTAGTCATAACCGATATTGGCGATGTTGTAGATGATGATAGGAATGACGCCCCACTGTAAACCGAACACCGCCATGTAGCCGCACAGACCGCCGGCGATGATACCGGCAACGACCGGGCTTAAGGACAGGATGGAATTCAAACCGTTTGCAATCGCATTGGAGATAGTATTTCCTACCGGACCAAATACGATGATCGTGAGCGGAACGACGATGACCATTGCGATCAGCGTGATGACAAGGTTCTGGATGGAAGCAGGCAATGCTTTTCTCAGTTTCTTTTCAATGACACTGTATAAGCCGACACCTGCGATCGCCGGAATGACGGAACCGGCATAACTTCCCATCATGAACGGGATGCCCATATAGTTCAATGCACCTTCAGCGGCAGACAAGCCTGTGAACGTCGGGTGTAATAATGTAGCGCCGATCACGACCGCGATATACGGATTGCAATGGAACTGCTTGGATGCCGTATAGCTAAGTAAGATCGGGAAGAAGTTGAACATCGCATTGCTGGCAGCGGAAAGGATGGAATATGTTCCGCCGGCCGTGTTCATCCAGCCCTGGTTGGCCGCAAGAGTAAGCAGACCGGAAATGACGCCGGATGCCGTCAGAAGCGGAAGGTATGGGGCAAAGATGCCTGAGATCGCATTGAAGACCTTATCGATCCATCTTCCGCCGTCTTCTCTTTCAGCTTCAGGATCATCGACCGTTCCCGTATTGACACCTTCCGGAAGCATTGCCGTAAGTTCATCATAGACCTGGTCGACTTCGTTGCCGATGACGACCTGTAACTGTGTGCCCTGGCCTAAGACATTGATGACGCCTTTCGTCTTTTTCAAAGCCTCCACGTCAGCCTTCGCATTCTTCAGTGTGAAACGAAGTCTCGTCGCACAATGGTAAACATCTTTAACGTTTTCAACACCGCCTATTTTTTCAGCGATCTCCATAGCCATTTTCTTGTAATCAGCCATTTTCTTTCTCCTTTAGATTTTCCCCTCTTTTTTCGATCGTTTCTTTATACCAGTAGAAAGATCTTTTTTCAGATCTCGCCAGACCGTTATCATGATCGACATATACGAAACCATATTGTTTCTCAAAACCATTCAGCCAGGACAGCAGGTCGATGAACGACCAGGCAAAGTAGCCTTTGATGTTCATTCCCTCCCTGATGCCTTTTCGAAGTGCCAGCAGGTGCTTTTCGATGAATTCGATACGCGGGGTATCGTCGATCATCGTCTCATCTTTCTTATCAAAGTCGCCATAACCATTTTCGGTGATGTAAAAGCGTATGTTGAGGCCATAGCGTTCTCTTAACATCTCCATGCCTTCTAACAGCGCTCCCGGCGAAACCTCCCAGCCCCACTTGGTATATTCCCTTCCTTCCGGTTTGACGATCTCATAGAAACCGTCATAGTAGTATTGTTTCTTCTGACCGGTCGATGCTTCTCTGGAATAATCGATCGATACTTTGGAAGCTTCTGCCTTGCGGACCGTATTGGGGTGGTAGTAGTTGAGTCCGATGAAATCGATGAGCTCACTTGCCTTCTTAAACAGCTTCAGATCCTCTTCGTTGTACGGAAGTTTCAGTCCTCTTCTTTCCAGTGCTTCTTGACAATATTTTGGATAGCTTCCCAGGTATACCGGGTCGAGGTAAATGTAGGTTTCAAACATGTTTGCGTGCAGTTCCGCTTCCTTGTTTCCTTTGCAATCGTTCAAAGCGAAGTTTGGCGCAAAGCCATGCGAGAATCCGATCTCTCCGTACTGTTTTCTTTCTTTGTAGGCGATCACGCTTCTTGCATGTGCACGATGCATGTTCACGATCGCTTCAAAGAATCCTTTCTGATCATTCTGATGTCCGGGAGGATGTGCTCCGGTGATATAGCCGAAGCGCAGGAAGTAGACCGATTCGTTGAAGGTGATCCAGTGTTTGACCCGATCGCCGAAGCAGTCGAAGCAGGTCTCCACAAATCGGACAAAGGCATCAACGGTCTTGCTGTTGGTCCAGCCGCCCTTTTCTTCCAGGGCCTGCGGCATGTCCCAGTGATACAGCGTGACGAAGGGAACGACACCATACTCCAGACATTCATCGATGAGCGAATTATAGAAATCAAGACCTTTCTGATTTACCTTTCCCGTACCGTCCGGATAGATCCTTGTCCAGGCGATCGAGAAACGGTAAGATTCCAGTCCCATTTTGCCCATCAGAGCGATGTCTTCCTTGTAGCGGTGGTAATGGTCGATCGCGATATCGCCATTGGTCCCGTTCAGCGTCTTTCCTTCGATCTTGGAAAATACATCCCAGTTGGAAGGACCTTTGCCGTCTTCGTTCCATGCGCCTTCGACCTGATATGCTGCCGTTGCCGCACCGAAGAGGAAGTCATTTGGAAACCTCATCTTCCCTGTCTCCTTTCTTCATGGCTTCATCATAAAAAAATCTCTTTTCTTTCAAAAGAGATTCTTCGCATTCAGTCAAATGTTCCTTAGGAAAGGATTTTGTTCCTGAAAAAAAACAAATTATTTTACATTCAGTTTTTCATTTCGGATGTTTACAACTTCCTGAGCGATAGCCTCCAAAATATAGATGACCGGCACCTGTGAAGTGATGTTGTATAAGCCCGGCAGTATTTTTAACGGCATATAGTAAGCGATGTTGAAATCCGATACCTTTGCCAGAGTACACTGATGGGTATTGGTGATCGAAATGATCGAAGCATTCCCCTTCTTGAATCCATCGATCTGCCGGAACAGATACTGCTGTTCTCCGCTTACACTCAAAGCGACGATGGCCGTATTCTCATATCTGCCACGGTCCGTCGGATAGAACGGATCATCTAGATAAAAGGCGTTCTTTCCGAGGTTGGAAAGAAATCTCGCACCGAATTTCGCTAAGGAGCCACTGGAACTCATGCCGATGAAAAACACCATCTCTTTGGATTCGATGATCTTTGCAGCTTCATGGATCTGATCGCGGAACTCTTTGGTATTGGCCTTGATCAGAAAATCCTGTATGAGTGTCGAATCGGTCTGTGTGCCCTTGCTTCCAAGATCCTTTACGTAATCTTTCAAAGCATATTTGAATTCCGAAAAGCCCTCACAGCCGATCTTGTTGCAGAAGCGAAGGATGGTCGTAGAAGAAACATTCACTTCATCCGCAAGCTGACGGATGGTCATCGAAGCTGTCTTTTCCGGATTGGAAACGGCATAGTTGTACACCAGCATCTCCAGATCGTTCAGTGAACTGATTTCCTGATAAGAAAACATATGAGAACTCCTAAATACTTACATCTTCATTTTAGCATCCAAAACAAAACAGATCTTTTATTGTTTCACAAAACAGATCTTTTATTGTTTCTTAACGGAGATGACCAATGTCCCGCTGGTTTTGCTGGCAGAACGCTCCGAAGCCGACAAGACCATCCTTGTCATAACCAATAATGTGCGCATCATTTTCGTCTCTATTCTCAATTTATTCAGTTTTTCTGCATTCGGATCTACCCGTTTCAGATCTCGATGCTGGTACGTGGCATCTGCACGATCAGATCGATGTCGTGGCTTTCGCAATACTTCGCCAGCTTGAAGAAGACGACCGGCGTCTTTTCGATCAAAGAAGGCATGCCTACGATCGGCTGATCGAGCCTGGAGAAGAAATTGTCCCAGTGAAGCGGAACGATGAGTTTTGGCGATACTTTTTCGGCAGTCTCCCTGAAAAAGATCTCTTCCGTCTGTTCATCCGCCTTGGCAAGTCCGGCAACGCCCAGAAACAATACATCTGCCTTGATGCCGTCGAGTTGTCCTTCGATGTAATTGAAGGACGGACGGATCATATAGGAAGCGCCCTTATGTTCCACATAGAAGTCGTAGGAGCCGCCTTCCTTGTAGTCCCTGAGTCTGGCCGGCTGTCTTAATGGCGCATCGATGGTCTGGCCTAAGTCGTTGTTGATGATGGTCGGTTTGGAATGAAGGGACTTTAAGACTTTGATCGTAAAGTCACCGACTTTGTAGGTCTCGCCTGCCTTGAATTCAATGAGCTTTTCTTCTTTGACATCGCCGCCTCTGCACACATTCAACGCTGAAGAGGAACCATAGACTTCCGCTCCCGTCTTGTTGGCGAGGTATGGGACATCCATAACGTGGTCATGGTGGGAATGGGATACGAAGATCGCTTTGACGCGGTCAATGTGGTGCTTTGCGATCATCTCATCGATCATCGCCGTATCACTTGGCTCGCTTCCCGCAATATATTTCAAAAGAGACGGTCTTGTGAAATGACCATCGAAGAAGATCTGGTCTTTCCCGTCATCAAACATCAGCGTCGTCGTTCCAAAAAATGTGACTTTCATATGCTTTCCTCCTGCAGAAGATCTTTATGATTTACCGATGACCATTATAACATTTCCGGATTTCTTTCTTTCACACAGGCATCCGTCATATAATGAAAAGGCATGAAGTACTACATCGATTTTGAAGCAAGCGAAGCAGAAAAGACCATCATCTCGATCGGCGCGATCTGTGATGACGGGCGGCAGTTTTATTCCCTTGTCTTCAGTAAAGATCCGATCACCCCGCGCATCGAAGAGATCACCGGCATCAGCCAGGAAGATGTCGACAATGCGCCATCCTCCGCAGAAGTCTTTGAACGGTTCTACGACTGGTGCAACATTGACAATGATCTTCCTGAATTCATCAATTATGGAACGGGCGATCTTGATTTCGTCTACAGCAATTTCATGAATGCGACATCCTTCAAAGAAGCGGCGATGCTGTCATACCTGTATATGAATATGTATGACTGCTCGGAAGATCTGCGCAAGTTCTTCTACGTCAACAAGACGATCTCTCTGGAGAAGCTTGGAAAATACTTTGACAAGGATATGGGTGATCAGAATCACAACGCCTTAGACGACGCAAAACTGCTCAAGATGGTCTACGACAAGATGAAGACGGGCGACCGCAACTTTGACGCATTCCTGGAATACGTCGATCCCGACCGCTATCCTGACCAGGTCAGAAAGGTCCTGCGCATGAACGGCAACACCATCCTCGAGGAATATTCCAACATGAAGGAAGCACTCTCCTGGGTCCGCAGCCAGCCAAACGACAAAGGTCCCAAATATCTGCAAAATGCCGATGAAAAGATCCGCCATGCGGCGAAAAACAATTCAAAATACTTCGGCTTCAACTGGCGCATATTATAAAAACAACGGCTGTCAAACGACAGCCGTCATTCTTTTTATTCGCTTCTTGGCGATAAGATCATCGAAGAATCCGATACGATCTCAGGCAGTACGCCGTTCCATTTGTCGTAGTACATCTTCTGTAAGATCTTGTCGGTCAGGCTTTCTGAAGTCGTCTCGTTGACATAAGCTTCCGCATCGGCCTGAATCCTTTTGACCTCTGCCTGCGCATTGGCCTCAATGATCTTAGTCTCAGCTTCGGTCTCTGCCCTGAGCTTATTCTGCTGGGCGACCTGTTTTGCCTCAACGGCATCCGTAAAGGCATCAGTAAAGTCGATGTCTTCGATCGACGTCGAAACTAACAGGATGTTATATTTCGACAAAGCTTTGGAGAGTTCATCTTCGATGCCCACTGCAAGTTTCGTGCGGTCGGTGATCAGCTCTTCTGCCGTATATTTGGCTGATACGGTCTTGACTGCTTCCATGACGCTTGGCGAGATCACGGTGGAATAGTATTCCTTGCCGATCGTCGAATAGATCGTCATCGCCTCATTCTTGGAGATCTGGTAGTTGACGGTATAGACCATTTTGACTTCCTGGATGTCCTTTGAGAAGGCGCTGAGATCGACCGTCTGTTTCTGGATACGGTTGTCCATGCGGATCACGGACTGCCATGGAGCCTTGAAATGCATGCCGGAATCCAGCGTCCTGTTTTCCACTTTACCGAAGGTCACGATGACGCCGGTATGGCCGGTCGGCACCTTGACGATGCAAAGAAGACAGACCAGTACTGCGGCAACGATGCCAAGAGCTGCAATGACATAATTTTTCTTTACTTTGAACATAATTTTTTCCTCCTTCAGATACGGAAGACAAAACTTATGTATTTATACAAAAAAACCATAAATCCTGTCTTTCCTCAAATTGCACCAACTTTCTGCTCACGTCAGGGTTAACGACGATTCGATTCAGATCTGATTTATGAGTTCTTGTTAACTCATTACATGGTCATCTGACCTTATGATTATATTATACATGTTTTTTGCATATTTCAAACATTTTTTATGAAAAACATATAAAAAGGTCTCTTTTCTGTGTGAGACCTCATATTTTGATGTTTACTTGAAGCGGTTTCCGCATTTCGGACAGTATTCGAAGTCCTCATTGGTCGTACAGCCGCAACGGCTGCAGACCTTTGAACCGTTTCCTTTGCGGATCAGGGTCAGATCTTTCGGACGGATGATGATGCGCTCACCATTCTCGATCGCCATGCCAACTTCATCGTTGAGCTGATAAACGGTATGGCAGCAGCTTGTTTCCACGAAATACCGGTAATTCCAGCGAAACAGCGGGATGAAGAAAAAGTAGAAGACGGTACAGATCATAAAGACGTTGTAGCGCCCATAGGAGCCGCAGGCTTCACAATTCATCAAACCCTCTTCGTATTCGAGCTGTTCTTCTTTGTCATTGATCCCGATCGCAAAAAACATATCTGAAACTATTATATGTCATCTTCGTATACGATCGATGAAGATTCATCTGCCATTTGTTTCAAATACGGATCAAAATAAGCTTCCGCCTTCTGTTTAAAGCCTTCAGGGATGCCATAATATGCCTCGCCGATGCATCCGGCCATCGCGGCGATCGTATCGGAATCGCCGCCGATCGATATCGCATTGCGGATGCAGTCCTCAAAATCCTTCGATTCCAGGAATGCCTCAATGGCCTGCGGCACTGAGCCCATGCAGGTGACATCGAAACGATAAGATCTGCGTATCTGTTTCAGAGTGAAATCGAGCTTGTAGAAATGTTCGTTGATGTAGGCGCGGATCTCTTCCTTTGTCTTTCCCGTTCTTGCAAGATAAGCGGCAGCTGTGATAGCCTGTGCGCCTTTGATTCCTTCTTCATGATCGTGCGTCACGGCAGCGCAGCGTTTTGAAAGCTCCAGTGCTTCATCCAGGCTTTTCGCGATGAAGGCACAGGCGCTCGTGCGCATGCCTGAACCATTGCCAAAGGAATTGTAAGGCTTTGTCTCATCGTTCATGATCCAGTAATAAAATCTTCCCCCATAGCCGCAGTTCGGATATTTCTTTCCGATCTCGTGCATCCAGAAGATCAGCTTTTCTTCAAGATCTTTGTAAGCATTTTTCTTGGATTCCGAGAGCGCCTTTGCGACAGCGATCGTCATAACGGAATCATCCGTATAGGTATCGTACTTGCTGAAGAGTTCAAAGTCTTTAGACTTGAGGTTATCGAATTCAAATCTTGAACCGGCGATATCGCCGATGATCGCTCCGTACATATCAGTTCCCCCTTCTTTCCTTATAATCTGCCTTGATCTCATCTGCCCAGTCTTTGCAGATCGAACCTTCCGTCCTGACACAGGAGATCGTCTTTGACAGCGTCGCGAAATTTTTCTTTATGCCTTTTTTGTCGTTGAGATAATCAACGGTCCTGTCCTCATCGATGCCATAGCGTTTCGCCGTCTGCACCGCATCGATGTTTGCGCCAAGGAAGAGAAATTCCCAGCCTTTTTCTTTCTGCAGTTCCACCATCTTTTTCACCTCATCGGAACTGTAGCGCACGGATGCGTTCTCAAGACCATCGGTGATGATGACAAAGACGGTCTTTGCCGGGACATCTTCCTTCCTTATGTATTTGTGGACATTGCGGATGTGACGGATCCCGTTTCCCAGTGCATCGATCAAAGCCGTGCAGCCGGATGCGAAGTAATCCTCTTCCTTCATCTTGCGGATATGGCTGATGTCTTCGCGGTCATACAGGACCTCACTGTTCTGGTTGAACAGGACTGCCGAGACAAGACACTCCCCATCTTCCTTTTTCTGTTTTTCAATGAAGGAGTTGAAACCGCCGATCGTATCAGATTCCAGTCCTGACATCGAACCGCTGCGGTCAAGAATAAATACAAGTTCAGTTAAATTTCTGTTCATCATAGTCCTCCTTTTAAAACGTGATCGTTTCTTTACGATCACATCTTATGATTTCTAAAAGGGACTATGGTCGTTTGCCAAACGACATTAACAGCCTAAGGTCTTCTGGTCTTCCTCAAAGAGGATCTCATTGATCTGAAAGATGTCGTAGATCTGATGTTCAATACAATAGCGGATGATCAGATCGAACTTCGAAGAACGTGACAAAAGATACCCGGCTCTTTCCAAAAGCGTATCGGTCTCTTTGATGTTCAAACGCATGCCGATCGCCAGAGCGACAGCTGTTTCTTTCTTTGGCCGGTAGTCGATCGTGTTCTTGATGTGGTTGAAGTGCTTGCGGTCGATGTTGGCTCTCTTATAGACATCCGGATCATTCATCTTTCGCTCATCGATCATTCGGATCAGACATTGCGAGAAGGACTCGTCCGGGACAAAGCGGCTTTCCGCCTTGTGGAAAGTACTTCCATCACATGCATCATACAGCACTTCCTGAAATACAGTTTCCTTCTTTTTCTTCGGTCTTATATTGTGATGGATCGAAGAAGGAGAATAGTTCGCCTGCACAGGCAGCATATCGGAAAGATAGTCTTTGATATCGGTGTAAAGCTTGTTTGCTGTATCGAACGATTCCTTGTCATAGACAAGCAGGTAAACATCCATCTCTTCATTCAAAAGAAAGGATGTGATGGAATCTGTGGCGATCTTCAAAGCCTGGCCTTTCGGGAAACCGAAGGTCCCGGAAGCGATCAGAGGAAAACCGATGGATGAGATCTCATTTTCCTTAGCCAGCCTCAGACAGTTTTCATAACATGATGCAAGGATCTTTTTTTCATCGTGCTTTCCATCCTGATAGATCGGTCCGCAGGTGTGAATGATATACCTGCAGTTTTTAAGATCATAAGACGATGTGAGGATCGCCTCTCCCGGAAAGATCCCTCCTGTCGATTCCAGTTCTTTCTTTAATCCTTCTCCGCAAAGCTCATGGATCATCTTATCAATGCTGCCGGAACCCGAAAGAAAAACATCACTGGGATCGACCAGCGCATCGACACGAAGATTTCGTATATCATTTCTTGAGATCTGCAGCGGCATACAAGCTCATTATAGAACACTTTTCAACAGCAGTAATACTGCCAGTGTCATGATTGGAACGCTGAAGGTATCAAAGCGGCTGTCCGAGAAAAACTCCGTCAGCATGGCAATAGTTGCAGAAACAAAGCTGACAAGAACAGTCTTTGTCAAAGAGAATGGTTCAAAGTTATATAAGACAATAAGGCCCGAAACAAAGGCAACGATGAACATCGCCAATGAACCTTCGACAGACTTCCTTCCGATCTTATGTCTTCCATACGGGATACCGATCAAGGCAGCCGAAGCATCACCAAGCCCCCACATCAGCAAGGCCGCTAACACCAGGTAGCGTTCATGAAAGAGCCCCCAGCCTACTGTGGACAGGATCATCAGCATTACAAATAAGAGGACCAAAGAAAGCTTGACTTCCCCGTGCCCTTTTTCCACAAAGAAGCGATGATAGGCCTGATATTTTTCAAACAGGGACAAAAGCGGATAGATCAGAGCGATCGCAAACAGACAGGCATAGGCAACGTGATACCAGGTATCGATCCTGAGCAAAATGACCACTGTGATACATACGGCGATCATATGCAGGATCTTTCGAAATACATAGGGCTTGATCTTCATAGCACTTGCATTATAACGTTGAGTAGCTTTAATACGCAACCGTACTTTTTTTCAGATGATTTATGAAATCTTTTTCCTTTAATTCATAATCAACAGAGGAGCGAAACATCCCTCTCTGGTCTTTCCAGGAATCAATATTGACAGAAACTTTCTGAAAGCCAAGCAGTTCATAGACGTGCTGTGCCCGCTTATTTTCAAGGTCGGTATCCAGGACGATCTTTTCATAGCCTTCATCAAAGAGTTCCCGTATCAGCAGGGAAAGACACCTTCGGCCAAGTCCTTTTTCCTGATACGTTTTTTCACAGATCTTGATGCCGATCGAAGCAATGTGATCGCCTTTGTTGTTGTAGTTCATCTCACCGATCGGTTCATCCCCGTATTCGATGATCAGACGTCTTCCCTTTTCATCGCTGTCCGTCTTGAGCTTTTCTTCGATCTCAGAGACCGTGATATGAAGGCCATCGGGAAAACCGGCATGGGCCATGACCTTGCCGTCATTCCACCACTTCGCAAGGACGACTGCGTCTTTGACTTCCGCATTTTTGATACACAATTCTTTGTCTTTCAGTTTCATAACGATTTCATGGTAACAGAAAACGGGAGATCATTCCCGTTTCTTTACAAGATCGATGAGCCGCCCGTGACGATCCAGCAGGCCAGCATCGCTGCCAGCAGTGCACCGGTATAAGCTCTTCCGGTCATGCGGTAGGCGTAGGTACAAAGTACAGAGAAGAATAAGACCTGCGGCACGAACAGGATCAGGATCGACATGAACGGTCCGCCAAAGGTCGAACCAAATAGAAGATCGGCACCCGGTCCGATATCCATGAAGAACGGGATATACTCGATCAAAACGACGATCAGTACGCCGCCCGCCATCAAAAGGAAATTCACAAACCAGTTCTTCACAAAGCCGCCAAAACCTTTTTCATAGACGGAAGCCGTCCTTAAGTCGCGCATGATCTTGGAATTGTTGAGCAGATAGAAGATCGCAAAGACCGGGATGTAGACTAAGAACAGTAAGAACCGTTCCATCGTGAACGGCCTGAAGAACGGCCAGATGAATCGAAGATCAAGATCAAAGAGTCTGTAATAGATGAAGTTGATCAGATACATGAGGCCGACCATCACAACTGCCAGCAATAATGATTTCATGAACACGTAGAGATCGAATTTCTCGTTTTCGATCCCCTTCTTTTTGTTGTTTCTTCTTGTGATGAACGACGTTACCAACATGATGATGATCAAAAGAAGATACCAGCCTAAGAAACCGTTGCCTACCGTCATGCGGAAGATATTTTCCGGCAAAGGCAATAAGGCATGACCAAGCTGTGTCATGAACGGGAAGGAAGCACCGGAAAGAAGGATCGTCAGCAGTGCACCTTTTCCAAAGCCTTTCTTTGAGACCATCGAAGCCTTTGAAGGAAGTTCTTTATTCACGTCTTTGAACAAGCCGGTCTCAAGCAGGAAGGCCATGAACGGGAACAAGGCTGCCAGCACACACAACATCGCCCCTAAGACCAGGTATTCCTTGCGCTTGGCAATGATGTCATTTGTTTCAAGATCCTTTGGCAGATCGATCGCCTGGTCAAACCAGTCCAAAGCACACTGCAGACCGCCGACATGGTGAGTCGTCAGACGATGGTTCGTATACAGAAGTTCCATCCTTCTTGCGCTGCCGTCTTTGAAGTTTCCATAGGTCGTATTCCACTTCGCTTCTTCACTGCCGCAGTTCAAAAATGATGTGCGCAGTTCACTTTTCAGAAGTTCATCGTTGACGACTTTCCTGTAGTCTCTGAAATAGGAGAACTCATCATACTTCGCCTGCAGCAGGAGCACATTGTTGAAATGGATCTTTGAAGTGTCGTAGACCGAATCCATGAACAGTTCGCCACACTGTAAAACGATCGCTTTGGGCTCGATCGGCGTTCCGGCATAATCAGCGGCAACGCTCCATGAGGACCAGGTACCCATTGAATGTCCGCTCAAAGCCATGCGGCTGTTGTCGACATAATCGAGTTTTGAAAGACAGTCATACGCCATGTCACCACCGCAGGAAGAATCATAGATCGCATTGCCATGTTCGTCTTTGGAATAGACATCATTAAAGAAGGACAGATTGGAGAAGTTCATCAAAACGCGGTAACGCTTTGAACCGCCGATTTCCTTGAACGTTCCATCTTCCACAGATTCGTTTCCGTAATTGACTTTGACGACATGGTCCACGTAGCCTCTGTTGATCAAAGAGATCGAGCTTGCCCCATGTCCATATTCATCCAAACACATGACGACGGCCCCGCGTCTTGCCAGTTCGATCGCATATGCCGCACAAGTCTCATGGTCATTCTGATAGCCATGCAGAAGCAATACCGCCGGCGCCTTATTGTCCTTGTCGGCTTCAAACGGCTTGTAGAGCTTGTAGGTCAGATATCCCCTTTCATCTTCGATCTTTCCATCGATGATCTCGATAGCACCGCTGTCTCTTTGTACAGTGTCTGCCAGTGCCATCAATACAGAAGCTATGGCGATCAAAAGGACTGACAAAATCAGAAAAAACCTCTTCTTGTTTTTCATAAAGTCCCCCTAATTATTTTTGATATACCTGTTAACTTCATTATATGAAAAAAGGAGGTCCTTGTGAAACCTCCTCGATTCAAAAAATGAACACTGATTTTCTTGTTTTCTGCAAAAAGGATCATCCGGTCTGAACCGGGATCACACTGTTCGGAAAGGCGGCTACACATCCTTTTTGTTCAGATGAATCTGCCGGTGATGCTTCTGCTGTTGTTTCGGATTTCTTCCACACTTCCCTGTGCAACGATCCTTCCGCCTTCACTTCCGCCTTCCGGTCCCATATCGATGATGTGGTCGGCGTGCCTGATGACATCGAGGTCATGTTCGATGACGACGATCGAAGCACCAAGCTCCTTCAGAGAATCAAAGACGCTCAGTAATGTTTCGACATCCTTCGGATGCAGACCGATCGTCGGCTCATCAAAGACAAACAGTGTATCGGACTGCTTCTTGCCCATTTCAAAGGCCAGCTTGAGCCTTTGCGCTTCGCCGCCCGATAAGCTTGGCGTCTGCTCGCCCAGCGTCAGATAGCCTAAGCCAAGATCGGAAAGTGTCTGCAGTTTCGTTTTGATCGCATTCTCTTTTTCAAAGAAAGAGATCGCCTGATCGACATCCATCGACATCAGCTCCGGCATGTTTCTCCTATCACCATTTTTATTTGTGTAACAGATCTGCTTGGCTTTCTTTCCATAGCGGCTGCCGCGGCATTCGGGACATGGCACATCGACATCCGGCAGAAACTGCACATCCAGCGAGACCTGACCCGTCCCATCGCAGTTTGAACAGCGAAGTGCTCCGGTATTGTAGGAGAAATCGGAAGCCTTGCATCCCAGTCTTTTTGCATCCGCCGTCCTGGCAAAGAGCTTTCGCATGTCGTCGTGAACATTGGCGTATGTCGCAACGGTCGATCTGACGTTGATGCCGATCGGTGTCGCATCGATGAGCTTGACCTGCTGAATGCCTTGAGCTTCGATCTTTTTCACGTGGGATGGAAGCGGCTTTCCATAACACAAATGTTCCAGTGCCGGGATCAGGCTTTCCAAGACCATCGTGGTCTTGCCCGAACCGGAGACACCGGTGACTACCGTCAGTTTGTTTTTCGGGATCTTCACATCAAGCGGCTTGACGGTGTGGATCTGATCGGTTTCCATTTCAATGCAGCCGTATTCAAACGGATCATTGTTTTCTTTATTCAGGAAGGAAAGATCTTCCTTCAGATACGGTCCAATGATCGAAGAAGGATCATTTCCGATCGCTTCGATGTTTCCCTGGGCAATCACAGTTCCGCCATTGGCACCGGCTTTTGGGCCCATCTCGATCATGTAGTCGGATTCCTTAAGGATCTGTACATCGTGGTCGACTAAAAGGACAGAGTTTCCATCCTTCACCAGGTCGTGCATCACATTATTGAGTCCGACGATATTTGCCGGATGCAGACCGATCGAAGGCTCATCCAGAACATACAGCACGCCGGTCGTACGGTTTCGCACGGCTCTTGAAAGCTGCATCCTTTGCCTCTCACCCGTTGATAAGGTCGAACTTGCACGATCCAGGGAAAGATAAGACAGACCAAGTTCCATCAGCCGCTTCGCATTGTCGAGATAGGATTCGCAGATCTTTTCGGCCATCGGTACCATCTCTTCCGGCAGGGAAGAAGGAACTTTCTTCACCCATTCGATCGAATCCTTCAGGCTCATCTTGCAGACTTCATCGATCGATAAGCCCATGATCTTCGGAGCTCTCGCTTCTTCAGAGAAACGGGTACCATGACATTCCGGGCAGACGTCTTCCTTCAAAAACTTCTCGACACGCTTCATGCCTTTTTCGTCCTTGACTTTATTCAAAGCGTTGAGGACCGTCGCCTTTGCGCTGTAGTAGGTGAAGTCCATCTCGGCAGCCAGCGGGTTGTCTTTTCCCTTCGGCCTATAGAAGATGTGCTTCTTTTCCATCGGTCCGTCATAGACGATATCTTTTTCTTCTTTGCTCAATTCCTTGAACGGTACATCCGTTCTTACTCCCATAGCCCTGCATACATCGGTCATCAGTGCCCACATCAAAGAGTTCCATGGCGCAACGGCACCTTCATCGATACTGAGATCTTCGTTTGGAACCAGGGAGTCCATATCGACCGTCCGCACAACGCCTGTGCCGCCGCAGCACTTGCAGGCACCGCCGGAATTGAATGCGAGCTCTTCGGCACCCGGTCCGTAAAAGTGTTCGCCGCATTCCGGACAGACGATCTCTTTCATTTCAGCGACCGCAAAGGAAGGCTTCACGTGGTGGCCATTCGGACAGCGGTGGGACGCAAGCCTTGAATACATCAGACGAAGCGAATTGAGCAGTTCCGTTCCCGTTCCGAATGTCGAACGGATGCCCGGTACACCCGGCCGCTGATGAAGAGCGAGCGAGGCCGGCACATAGAGCACATCATCAACATCCGCTCTTGCGGCTTGCGTCATTCGTCTTCTTGTATAGGTCGACAAGGATTCCAGATATCTTCTCGACCCCTCTGCGTACAGGACGCCAAGTGCCAGTGAAGATTTTCCCGATCCCGATACGCCGGCGATCGAAACGATCTGATCGAGCGGGATATCGACATCGATATTTTTCAGGTTGTGCACTCTGGCACCGCGTACTATGATCTTTTTTGGTCTTTCATACATATGCATCATTTTCTTTCCTCATCTAGTATACCTTTTTCAGAAGAAAAAGGTCTCCTTACGGATGACCTCATCAAAGCTGAGAAGTTTGTAAACGGTCAGGGTCTGTCATCCTGATCCCGTTCATGGTCGAAAAGACGGAAGATCATGGAAGCGACGTTGTGTGCTGTTTCCTTTTTGCCGTCTTCCTCCCACTTCATGAAGGAATTCAGAAGACCTCCCGCATAGGCGTAGAGCTCATACATGTGCAGTTTCTTCTGCGGCAGGATATTGTTGACCATATATTCATTGACCGCATCCATCAAAATTGCATACAGACCGTTGTTGTTCAATGTCAAAAAGTAGCGGGAATAGCGGTCGAAGTAATTCAAAGAAAACTCGATATGTTCAAGGCGCATGAAAACATCCGGATCATCCTTTTCGCCGCCTTCGATCATGTAGCCGTTGACGATGTTGTTGAGATAATCGCAAAGCGCATCATAGAGATTTTCGTAGTAACGGTAAAAGGACATCCTTGAGACTTTGGCTCTCTTGATGACATCCGTGACCTTGATCCGGGAAAATTCCTTTTCTTCAAGTTCGTCAAGGATCGCATCGCCGATCGCCATCCTTGTTGATACCGTTCTGCTGTTGAGTTCTGTCTTGATCTTCATGGTGTTACAATTTGTCTTTGAATGTACTAAAAGTTACACTTTATGCCCTTTTGTACATTTTATCATATCTGCATTCTTCTTACAATCTTTCTTGTAAGGATGGAGGTTTTAACCATGCGAATTATTGCAGATTCATCCTGTGACCTGTATTCACTGGATTATAAAGATTTCAAGACAGTCCCGCTCACGATCTATACCGACGAAAGAAGCTTCCTCGATGATGAGAAGCTCAATGTGAGCGAAATGCTGGACTATCTGGCCAGATATAACGATCGTTCCTATACGTCCTGCCCGAGCATCGATGCCTGGCTTTCCGCCTTTGAAGGCGCTGATCAGATCTTCGCGGTCACCGTCACCTCAGCCCTGTCAGGATCCTACAATTCCTGCCTGTCGGCAGCGAAGATGTACATGGACGAACACAAAGGCACAAAGATCTCAGTCATCGATTCACTGTCCACGGGCGGGGAAGAGATTCTGATCATCGAAAAGATCAAAGAACTGATCGAACAAGGCTGTGACTTTGAAAGCATTGATACTCAAGTCAGAGCCTACACAAAGACCACAAGGTTATTCTTCTCTTTCTTCTCCGTGCACAACCTCGCACAGAACGGCAGAGTCAACAAGATCGTTGCCGCATCGCTCAACGTCCTCAACATCGGCGTGACCGGTACCGCAACAAGCGAAGGAAAGATCGCCGTTACCGGCAAGGGCCGTGGGGAAAAGAAGTGTCAGCGCATATTGCTTGAAGAAATGGAAAAGGCACACTTCAACGGCAAGAAGGCGATCATCACCCACACCGAAAATGAGGCCGGGGCAAACGCTTTGAAACAGCTCGTATTACAAAACTATCCTGATGCCGACATCAAGATCATACCAACAAGGGGATTATGCAGTTATTACATGGAGAGAAAAGGTGTCGTCATCTGCCTTGAAACGGAATAGAGCTCTGCAAAAACAGAGCTCTTTTCTTTTTTTACAGTTCTTCGCCATTGGAGGCGATGACTTTTTTATACCATTCAAAGGAATCTTTCTTCCTTCGCACAAGCGTACCGTTTCCTTCATCGTCGAGATCGACATGGATGAAGCCATAGCGCTTGTTCATCTGGCCGGATGCGGCGGAGATCTCATCGATGCAGCCCCAGCTGCAGTAGCCAAACAGATCCACGCCATCATCGATCGCTTCTCTTATGGCTTTGATGTGTTCTCTCAAATATTCGATGCGGTAGGTATCGTGGATGGAGCCGTCTTCTTCGATCGTATCCACAGCGCCTAAGCCGTTTTCAACGACGATGCACGGGATCTCGTAGCGGCCATAGATCTCGTTTAAGGCATAGCGCAGACCCTGCGGATCCATTGCCCAGCCCCACTCGGAATATTTGAGATACGGGTTTTTAGCACCCATCGTGAAATTGCCGCCGGAGACTTCATAGTCATCCTTCGCGCTGACGCAGGCGCTCGAATAGTAGGAGAAGGAGAAGAAATCGACTTTTCCTTCTTCAAGCTCTTTCAGATCGTTTTCTTCGATCTTCAGATCTACGCCTTCCCTGTCCCAGAACTTCTTTGCGAAGTAAGGATACTTTCCTCTGACCTGCGTGTCTGCCGTGTACCAGTTGAGCCACTTGGCAGTCTCGACCTGTTTGAGATTGTCGGCCGGGTCCGGTGTCAAAGGATAATTCACCGCATAGGCGATCATGCAGCCGACCTTGTTTTCAGGATCGATCGCATGTGCTTTTTTGACGGTATGGGCAGAAGCCAGAAGCTTGTGGTGCAGTTGCTGGAAAGTTGCCTGCGCTCTTTGTTTCTTGTCGCCGCTTCCCTTGATCCAGTCTAAGAACATGATACCGTTGTTGAGCTCGTTGAAAGTCAGCCAGTATTTGACATCGTCCTTGTATTCCGTAAGGACGGTTTCCGCATAGCGGTCAAAGTATTCGATCATCTTGCGGTTGTTCCAGCCGCCGATCTCATTGACCAGATACACCGGATCTTCGGAATGCCAGATCGTGACCAGCGGTTCAATATTGTATTTGTGCAGTTCATTGAAGACGTCGTGATAGAACTTCAGTCCTTCTTCATCTGCCTTTTCTTCATTGCCTTTCGGAAAGAGCCTTGACCACATGATCGACATGCGGAAGACCTTGAAACCCATTTCCGCAAGCAGTGCAATATCTTCCTTGTAGTGGTGATAGAAATCGATGGCTCTGCGATTTGGATAATAGAGATCATCCATCGTCACCATCTTTGCGTTTTCCGGCAGATCCTTGGAAAACATCGGATACTGTTCAAAGCTGCCGTCCGCGTACTGTATCGTCGTCATGCGCGGCATAGTCTTTGAACCGGCCGTATTCATATCGTTGATGTTGAGGCCTCTGTTGCTTTCACCATAGCCGCCTTCGATCTGCATGGCGCTGGTCGCACCTCCCCATAAGAAGTTTTCCGGGAACTTTTTCATATCTGGCTCCTTTCCTTTTTATGATATCAGCCGGACGTATATCCGGCTGATCTGAAGTTTATTCTGTTTCGCCTTTGTAGAAGATGAATGTGCCAACCGCTGCTAAGATGAAGCCTAAAGCTACGGAGATGCAGCCGTTGACCATGTTGGCTGTCGTCAATCCGGAGAAGCAGATGAAGGAACCTACGACCGGAAGACCAAAGGTCAGACCGACGACACCTGCATGTGTCAGACCGCAATAGAATCCCGCGATCGCACAGGCGATGACTTCGATGATCAGACAGGTCTTGTTTCTGAATAAGACGCCATAGATCGTCGGCTCAGAGACGGAGCCAAGCAGCTGGGAAGTCAGAGCGACCATGCCTGTTTCTTTTTCTTCCGTCTTCTTCGACTTGATGATGTAAGCCAGGTCGATGCCGACTAATGCCATTCCATAGATCGCCATGTAAGGGAAGTAGAGGTAGTCAACACCTGTCTGCATGTAGACGGCGAATGTTGCAAGGAAGACCGGTCCACCAAGGCCGAATGCGACCATGAAGACATATAATGCGCAAACAAGAGCACCTTCAAGCCAGCCTGCATGTTCGCTTAATGCCATGACCAGTGTTGCAAGACCATTGCCCAGCCACTGACCGATCGGACCTAAGACGCAAAGGCCAAGGACCGTCATGACAAGGACTGTAAGTGTAGGGACCAGAACGGTCTTTAAGACATTCGGGATGACTTTGTTTAAGAACTTTTCAACATAAGCCTGTACGGCAACGATCAGGATGATCGGTAAGAACGATGAGCTGTAATCGATCAGTGTCATCGGGAAGATTCCGAAGACTTTGAACGGATTGCCTGCCGCAACGACACCCGTGATCGCCGGAGACATCAGTATCGCAGCCAAGACGATCGAAACGGTCGTGTTGGCGCCAAGCTTCTGTGAAGATGAGTATGCCAGCAGGAACGGTAAGAAGTATGTGATCGCATTTCCGATTCCGTCCAGCAGGATATAGAGATCGGATTCTGCCGGTACCCAGTTGAGCAAAGACGGACCTAAGATCGCCGTGAAGGATTTAAACATACCTAAGACGACGAAGGCGTAGACGACTGGCGAGATACAGCCGGTCATTGCTTCAAAGAAGGTATTTACGATGCCCTTGAAGCCTTTCTTTGTGTCTGCATCGAGGTTTTCATCGATCGCCTTTTCTTCCTTGAAAGAACCGATCTTGATGAAATCCTGATAGACATCATCGACTGCCGGTCCGATGATGACCTGCAGTTCACCGACATTCTTCTGCGTTCCCATGACACCGGAGAGTGCCTTGATGGCATCCGCATCGATCTTGTTTTCATCCTTGATACGGATCCTTAATCTTGTTGCACAATGCGTTACGCTGGAGACGTTGTCTTTACCGCCGACGAGTTCCAGAATTTTTCCTGCATCAACTTTATTAGCCATAATTTTCCCCTTCCTTGACCATTTCTTTGTTTCTTTGGATAAGCTGTAGGATCGTGGTCATTTCTGTTTACAGCTTCATTGTATGCGCTTTTATTTTTTCTTCCTATGTCGTTTTCATACAAGATCATTGACCAAATCACAGATTTTCTGATAACTTGAAGAAAAGAAGGACAGACATCATGACACCAAACGAGCTGGATAAAAAATTAAGAACGATCACTCATTCCGAAGAAAATTACCGAAAAGGCATAAAACCGGATACCTCCGCTTTTCCCTGGATAAAGATCAATGACATCGATGTGATGTCGTTCTCCTATGCCCAGGTCTCATCCGAAAATAACGGCATCCCTTTCCTGGTACGTAAGCATTCACGCTTTCGTGATTATCCGCTTCACATCCATGACTGGATCGAGATCACCTACATGTATTCGGGATCCTGTGATCAGATCATCGAAGGTAAGAAATATCATATGAAGAAAGGCCAGCTGATCCTGATGGCTCCCGGCACCGTACATACGATCCTGCCTTTGAAGGAAGATGACATCCTGGTCATGATCTCCTTAGGACAGAAGCATCTGACCAACAACTTCTTCAACCGTCTGTCTTCTTCTTCGATCGTATCCGATTTCTTCATCAATGCCTTCAATACCTCGTCTTCAAGAGAACCGTTTTTCTTATTCCCCTGCGAGGATGACCGCAGATTAAAGGTCTTCATCGAAGAATTCCTTTGCGAATGGTATGATCCATCTCTTGCGACTCTGGACATGCAGAACGACATGTTTTCTCTGATCGTATCGGAACTCGTCAACATCATGAATGACCATATGACCTCTTCAAGAGTCAAAAACAAAAACAGCTATGTCATACCGCTTCTTCGCTATATCGAGGAGAACTACCGCGACATCTCGCTGAATGAAACGGCGGATGTCTTTGGCTTAAATGCCAACTATCTTTCCAATCTGTTGAAGAAACACACCGGTTCTTCCTTCAATGAACTGGTCGCAAAAGAAAAGTTATCCGCAGCCAAGAGGCTTCTGGATAACTCGGACATGTCGGTCACCGAGATCGTCAACTACGTCGGCTATCAGAACGTTACATTCTTTTACCGCAAATTCAAAGACCGCTACGGCCTGCTGCCTGGTGAATACCGGCAAAATCAAAGCGCCTGATCGCTATTCAGTTCACAGATCGCCATATCATCCTTTATGAAACAGACGATGCAGGAAGCTTCCTCACCGATCTTTTCATAGAGCCTGCCGGAAGAATACGTTCCCCTGGCGACACTTGAAACCGAATTGGCTACATAGCCGCATCTGCACTCTTCCTTATAGGCAGCGATCGCTTCATCATCATAATGATTCTTTCTGTCTTTTTTCAAAGTCAGTACCTCTCCCGTTCTAAGATAAGTCGGTCCGAAGAAATCATCAAGATGATTGATCGTTATATAGATCTTTTCTTTATTCATAATGTACCTCACCTGTCTTTATCTTATGAAAAGCGGGGTACGAAAAAACTGCCTATTTAAACCTCTGTGTTGGTGTCCATAAAAGCGGACAATGTTATTCCTGTTTTCATCATACACTTCAATCGTAAGGAGAAGTATTCAGAACAATGGAAAAAGAAATGATAAACAGAGAATGGGTCGATTCACTCTCCATATTCGAGAGAGATCTTCTGAAAGCCTATCTGGATATCGGCCGGGATAGAACCGATGGAACTGCCCCTATGATCGATGAGACCCTGAAAATCAGGGAATGCGTTCACTGCAAGTCACGCAAGATCATCTGCTACGGGCATTCCGCCAAGGGCAGGCAGAGATATCTGTGCAAGGACTGCCGCAGGACCTTCACCATCGTGACAAAGTCTTTCTTCAAGAATTCAAGGATCTCCTATGAGACCTGGCTGAAACTTCTGGAGTGCGAGCTGTTAAACCTTTCCCTGAAGGAGACATCCTATCAGACGGGACTTTCTGTGACATCCTGCTTCTATCTTCGCCATAAGATCTATAAGGCTCTTGAAGATGTCCAGAGCAGACATCTTTCAGGCAATGTAGAGCTTGATACGACCTTCCTTGACATCGGCTTCAAGGGATTCAAGATTACACCCAGACCGATCAAGGGAAGCAAAAAGAATCCGAAAGCCGATATCTTATTCGATAAGGATCCCCAGATCTGCATCTCTACCGCAGCGGATGAAACCGGGCAGATCCTTTTTCTTATCTCCGACTATGGAGGGGAATCCTCAAAGAAATATCAGCTGCATATCAGCCGTTATGATCAAAACTGCAGGATCATATCCGATGACTCCTCTTTCATCAGAAAGTTCTGCAGGAATAATCATTTCAGGAGTACGCCTTTGACGGAAGGCTATCACAAGACAAGGGACGGCAGGCACATATCCGATGTCAATTCCCTGCATTCCGATCTCAAGGAACTGATACGCAGGAAAAGAGGACTGGGTCTGAGGCATCTGCAGGGATATCTCAATCTGATCGTCTTCAAAAGAAGGCTCACATCTAGCATCGAGAGGAAACTACACGATCTTACATCCTATGGCTATATCAAAGTCAAAGAGAAGCTTTTGAACAACAGGGATATCTGCAAGATCCCTTATCCGATATCCTTGAGCGATATCTATGAAAGATACCATTATGGCATGTATGCATCACCAACACAGTAGTTTAATTAGGCAATTTTTTATGCCTGAGTATGTGGCGGATGCCTGGTCAGTGTTATAAGGATACGGAGAATAAGTGTTCCCATATTTTCGGTCTGTCATACATGATAGAATAATGGATATAGATCGGATGCGATCGGGAGGTTAGGAAGATGAGGACTCTGGTGAAAAACGGCACGATCGTCGATCCGGATATGATCAGGGTCGATGAAAGCGTTCCTGACTTCAAACCTGAGGGCATCGAACATGTCTTCATCAATGGCAGACAGGTCATGGATAAGGAGACTTATATCAGTTCAAAGGCCGGCGAACTGATCCTGAGAAAAGGAACGTAGGCATAGGAAAGGAGAAAGGGATCATGGTGATCGTTCTGGCATGTGTTTTTCTGGGTCTTTGCGCAGCACTTGCGGCTGTCGTCATAAAGAAGACGATGATCGATGAGGAACCGGGAAGCAGAACAGCATTGTATGTCGTCACAGAAAAAGAGGATGGCGAAAAGAGCGTCCATCCGCTGCATTGAGAGATAGAAAACACCTCTGACCGTTGATGGATCAGAGGTGTTTTCTATCATTCCGCTTTGAAGTTGTAGACCGGTTTGATGATTTTGATGATCTCTGCGGTCGGAGCGATGTTTTCGACGATCTCGTCCATGCCTTTGTAGGCTATCGGGCTTTCGTCCAGGGTCTTCACGGTGGCGGTCGTCGTGTAGATACAGCTTGTGACGAAGATAGAAGCAGGATGTCACAGAAAGTCCTATCTGATAGGACGTCTCCTTCAGGGAAAGGCCTAACAGCTCGCATTCCATAAGCTTCAGCCGCTGTTCATAGCTGATCCTTGTATTTTTAAAGAAAGACTTGGAGACCATCGTGAAAGTTCTGCTGCAGTCCTTGCACAGATATCTCTGTTTTCCTTTCTTGGAATGACCGTAGCAGATGATCTTGCGTGACTTGCAGTGTACGCATTCTTTGATCTTTACAGGTCCATCGATCTCGGGCATGGTATCAGACTTCTTTGGATCATTGATATTCAGATAGGTCTTTATAAGATCGGTCTCAAATCTTGTGAGTGAGGCGATCCATTCTTCACTGATTTCCATGATGTACATCCTCCTTCAATTGAAGTATAGGATGAATCATTCAGTCAGATTGTCCAATTATATGAACACCAACACAGTAGTTGAAATAGGCGAAAAAAACCGCCCGGAAGAGCGGTTTTGAAGGATCAGATCAGGCCGAGTCTGGCCAGGGCCTTGTAGACTCCGTCATCATTGATGCTGTCGGTCACGATATCAGTCTTTTCCTTAAGCTCCCTTGTGCCGTTGCCCATGGCCACGCTGACACCGACGTTTGAAAGGATCTCAATATCATTGTTGTTGTCTCCGAATCCGGCACATTCATCAAAAGAAATGCCAAGGGAATCAAGTACTTCTTTCACACCGCTGAGTTTGTTCACGCCATATAAGAGCAGGTCGCTTGAACGATCATCGATCTTGATCGCGACACATTTTCTCGCAAATTTCGCGTTGAAGGCATTCATTTCAATAACACTGCAGCCAAGGCAACCTCCATTGGGATTGCGAAGGAGATGCTGCTTCTTGTCATTGAAGACCACTTTCTTGCGGGAATCTTTTGTCTTGTTGTAGAAGTTTTCAAAGACATCCGCATGAATGTATTCATACGTCAGGTCCGGATACTTCCATAAAAGACCGATGCCGTTTTTCAGACAGTGATCATAGACTTCCTGAACAAGCTGTTTTGAAAAGGTCTTTTCCATAACGATCTTTCCTTCTTTATCAAGGATGATGTGACCGTTGGTGCAGACGATGTGATCGGGATGGATACCCTGATCATAGATCGCAGTTGCCGTCTGAGGCGGTCTTCCTGTTGCCAGGATCACTTTGATCCCGTTTTCCTGAAGCTGTTTCAGTGCAACGATAGCTGAAGGTATGAAGGTTTTTGTCTTCATATCGAAAAGAGTATCGTCAATGTCAAAGATCACAGCTTCAATCTTTCTGTTTCTCATATAAACAATAAAGCGGGATATCAGATCCCGCTCTTCCTTTCTTTAGGCTTTTGCAGCTGCAATAAACTCCTTCGCATTATCGTAATCGATCGGATTATACAGATAATGATCTTTTTTCAGAGCCGTTCCGACGACTACCATGTCACAATACTGAAGCATTTCCTTGATATTCTGCGGATTTGCGCCGTTATTGAATGAGATCGGGATATTCGGATTGTTTTTCTTGCATCTGGCAATATTGGATTCATTCAGTGGCTGCCCTTTTTTAGGGCCATTGAGCGAATAACCGGCAACCGGAACATCTTTATACAGGGATGCGGCGATCTCGTCGAATGTCCTGGTGTCGAGTGGTGAACCGTTGTGCGGTTCAAAGCTCGTGTAGACACCGATATCATCCGCACCGATCGTTTTTGCATAACGGAAGATCTCGCCAGGCGTCTTTACGATCGGTCCGTAGTTGCCGACCTGGGCACCGCAGAAGAAACCTCTGCAGAATGTCGCACCGACTGCTTTTGCAACGGAGATCGCTGAGATCGGATCGTTCATGATGCCGACGCCAAACGGGATGTTCAGGTCTCTGGAAACAGTCGATACGATATGTGTATAAGCTGCCAGAGCACCCGGACCGATATTTTCAACGTATGGATAGTCCCATTCGTTTGCGAATACAGCGCCATCGAAGCCAAGTTCCATCAGGATCTGCGCTTCTTTTCTCAGGTCATCAATGTGCTGCTCGATCGTATAGTTCCTGTCCCACATCGGAGTACCCGGAAGCGCTCTTAAATGCAGACAGCCAATGATCGGTTTTTCTTTGCCGAAACGTTTTACGTGTTCGGCCATCAGATCTCTTGTCATATTCAGATCTGCCTTTCTATGCAATGATGCCTAAGAGTCCGCCAATGATACCGATGACAAACATCGCCAGGATGATACGGATCGGTTTAACGCCTTTATTGACCATACGGTAAGTGACGAATACCGTGATCAAAGAAAGGAGTTTCGGACAGATCGTATCGAGGATGTTCTGTATTGCAACGGAGGTCTGACCAAGATTGAGGACCAGCGGTGTTGAAACAGATACGTTGGAAGCGATCATGGAGCCGACGACCATAAGGCCTAAGGCACCAAGTGCTTCTGTGACTGCAGTCATCCTTCCGCCAGCCAGAAGTCTTGTGACAGATGATTTGCCTGATTTGTAGCCCTGATCAAATACGTATTTGCTTAAACCGAGCGTGTAGCAGGACATCAGTACGAAGAACAGGATCGGACCTAAGGCATTGCCCTTTAAGGCCATGTCACAGCAGATACCAAGCAGGCATGTCTTGACCAGGGACTGCGTGACTGTATCACCGATGCCGGCCAGAGGACCGGAAAGAGCTGCCTTGATGGAGTTGATCGAACCGTCAGTGATGTTTGCGCCGTTGGCTTTTTCTTCTTCCATGGAAGCGACGATGCCGGCAACAGCTGCACCCCAGTTGTTCTCTGTGTTGTAGTAGGTAAGGTGACGTTCGAGTGCTTCTTTTCTTGCTTCGGCATCATCAGGATAGAGTTCATTGATGATTGGAACCATCGATGAAGCAAAGCCAAGACCCTGCATGATCTCGTAGTTATAGCACTGCTGTCCGAAAGAGACCCAGTTCAGCCAGGATTTTCTTAAAGTTTTCTCACTTAATGTTTTAGCCATTTTATTCAGTCTCCTTTCTCGTGTACATGTAATGCAGGATCGCCAGACCTACGCCAAGGAATGCGACAGGCATCGTACCTAAACCAAGGTATGCCGTTGCGACAAAGCCGAAGATCAGGAATGGGACCAGCGAGTTCTTATATAAGAGGTTGAGCAGCATGCCCAAGCCTAAAGCCGGAAGCAGATGACCAACAGTCGAAAGTGCTTTTGTGATCTGTGGCGGGAAGTTTGCCAGTACACCTTCAAGTACCGGAGCGCCGAAATACAGAAGGATGAAACCAGGGATCCAGTAAAGAACGAAAGCAACAAGGATCGGAGCGAGGGTAGCCATCCTCATGACACCCTTCGTATCCGCCTTCTCAGCATACGCACGAGCTCTTGCGACCCAGGCGGAGTTCAGTGTTCTCTCAAGCGGAGAAAGCAGGGAACCGATGATGCCAAGTGTGGAAGCAACCGTAATACCAAGTTCAGGTTCTGCGTGAGCCATCATAGAAGCTGTAACACCAAGCCAGCCACCCAGCATCGGGTCGCCGGAGATCGCACCGCCGATGATCG
>DESX01000005.1 GCA_002362065.1 Solobacterium sp. UBA3303 | reverse complement strand
AGCGGATTGTGCGTGCGGCAGAAGCCGATGAAGTCGCAAGGTATGAGCCGCGTGCCCTGGTGGATCAGCTGGTAGAACGCGTGCTGCCCGTTCGTGCCGGGCTCACCCCATTCGACAGGGCCTGTGGAATACGTCACTGGATTGCCATTCCGGTCGACCGACTTGCCGTTGGATTCCATGTCGAGCTGCTGTAAGTGTGCAGGGAAGCGGGACAATGCCTGTGAGTAAGGAAGGACAGCTGTCGCTTCAAAACCCAGGACGTTTCTTTCGTATAAGCCGATCAGTGCATCGAGCATCGAGGCGTTCTTCATGACATCTGTTTCTTTTGCAAGGACATCAGCTTCATGAGCACCCTTTAAGAAATCCGCAAAGACTTCCGGTGTGAAAGCAAGTGACAGGACACAGCCGCCGACTGCGGAAGAGGAAGAATAACGGCCGCCGATGTAATCATCCATGAAGAAGGCATCGAGGTATCCTTCGTTCTTTGCCAGAGGCGAAGTTTCACTGGTGACTGCAACCATGTGTTTTGCAGGATCGAGACCCTGTTTTTCCATGACGGTTTTGACAAACATCTCGTTGGTCAAAGTTTCCAGAGTCGTACCGGACTTGGAGACTAAGACAAAGATGGTCTTGGATGCATCGATGCTGTTGAGGACAGCTGCCGCATCATCCGGGTCGACGTTGGAGATGAATTTGGCTTCCATGGAAAGCTTTCCATTGGCTCTTGCCCAATTCTCCAAAGCGATATACATAGCTCTTGGACCCAGGTCGGATCCGCCGATACCGATCTGAACGACATTCGTGAACTTTTCGCCCTTTTCGTTGACGATCTCACCGTTGTGTACCTTGTCTGCGAAGACTTTGATCTTTTCCTGCTGGGCAAGATAGAAGTCTCTCTTGTTGACACCGTCAGCGATGACATCTTTTCCAAGCTGGCCACGGCACAGCTGGTGCAGGACTTTTCTCTTTTCACCGGTGTTGATGACTTCACCATCCAGCAGTTCCTGATACTTCTCAACAAGACCGGCTTCATCAGCCAGCTTCTGCAAGACCTTTAAGATCTCATCGTCCACGGCCTTTGCGGCAAAGTTGTAAGCCAGACCTTCGGCCATCGGTACGCAATACTCTTTCACACGTTTTGCGCCGTTTTCACCGGCCATGACTTCCTTCAGAACGACTTTTTTCGTCTGTTTCAGTTCATTGAAAGCTTCACGTTTGTCCAGATTGATCCAATTGCTCATAATTTTCTCCCTTAATTCTTATTTACAAAAGTTTTTCCTCATTTATTATAGCGTGCTTTTCGCTGTCCTTCACTTCAAGTCAGCTCAATCGTAAAGTTCTATTCCGCTTCGCTTTCCTCTTCATCGTCAAAGACGGCAACCATGCGATAGGCCTTCTGCCTGAGTCCCGTGTTCACCAGCAGCAACAGGGCTATATAATAGGTGCCTAAAGAGATGATGTGGGAAACAAAGCTCGCTCCATAGACCCGGTTGGCCATTAACAGGATACCCGAGGCAAACAGCATAAGACTTCCCCGGAACGTGCGTTTTGGCATCGTGAAGGAAGATATGACCATGGCTAAAGAGGTACAGATATACAGAGCCGCCAGGAAGCGAAGGGCTCCATATTCTCCCTTGATGAACATCGCGATGATCGCTCCGACAAGGGATAAGACAATCCATAAAATGATCTGCCCCTTTTCCGGCTTTTCTTCCCTGATGTAGGCATAGCACAATACCGCATAAGCGCAGATATGGAGCAAGCCGCCCACGCCAAGCGAATTGGTCGTCATAAGATCCGCCACCATCAGTATTGCAGCAGCGATCATGATGTACAGTGAAAGATCATCTTTCCTGCGTCTGTAGCCGATATAAGCCACCATAAGACAGATCAGACCGATCAGCAGCTTGAAGCCAAGGGACAAGACCTGATTCTCCGGGAAGAGGACCGTATAGAATTCCCTGAACAGGAATAAGAGGATCACAGCAAGATCGCATAACAAAGGCCAGCCTTCAAACTTCACATCCTTCTTTATGAAGCCTTTCTTCTTGCGTCTTGAGAAACGGAAACGTGCCACCCCATAGCTGAAGGCAAACAATAACAGCGATGCGACAAGCAGTGCTGCCCCGATCACGGTGATGGTCAATTGCCGCCAGGTCAGGTTCATGAATTTTGAACGGGTCACAATGAGAGAGATCGTCGTATCAAGTTCATGTTCAGACTCTTCCAGACGATTCCGGTCAAGACCTTTGTCGGAAGCATAGTTCACTTTCCCATCCGGCATAAAGATCACTTCAAAAGAATCGTTGTTTTCCAGAGTGTAGAAGATGAAGTGAATGCTTTGCTTCACTGCGCAACCCGCTTCATGAGACAGGACCATGTTTTCGTACGCGCCGCCGTCATCTTTTGAACATACCTTCAATGAATACTTCCTGTCGCAAGGGATCAGAGCCCGGATCTCATTTTCAGAGTAGGACAGATAGACATTGTTTTCCGGCAGCTTTCTTTCATTTTTCGGTGTCGTCACCTTGTATTCGCCATTGACTGACGAAACGATCGGGTCGATCGTTTCGATCAGTTTTCCATCCCTGTAGAGTTCGACTTTATAGATGGAGGTGATCGAGACGACCTTGTATTCCAGATTTTCGGAATAGAGTTCATCTGCAGTATTGGTCGACATCATCCAGGAAACATAGAGATCCGGTGTATGTGCCTGCAGAAGGTTGGCGGCCGGCTTTGCCGATTCATTCCAGCCTTCAAACATCGATTCGCTGTCATAATAATCCCGTATCAGCAGCGTGAGATAGTCCATCAGCGCATCGGCGGCGTCCTTGTTGTCTTCGTTGATCAATACCGGGTCGCTGGCCAGTTCCAGCAGATCCTTGAGCACGTAGATCCGGTTCTTGTTTTCCCAGATATGGATCAGCTTGCCCTGCAATGATTGTGCATAAAGCTCCTTGTTCGGACAGATCTCCAGGCAATAGGAAAGGATGTTGGCGATCGTCTCATTGGCTTCCTTGTTGTACCAGTAGTCGATGCCGGTGATCTTCTTATAGATTTCATTGGCTCTCGCCTTTTTGACTTCAAAATCGGAATCGGTCTCTAAGATCGGCGTATAGAGATCTCTTCCATACCTTCCATAACCCCATTCCTTGAACGGAACATCCGGGACCGGATCGGCCTTGCCGATGATGTTGAAGATATTCTCATAGCGGCCGGCATTTTCATCGATGACCGTACGCGGGGTGGCAAAGGTGTAGGCAAAGACGTTCTCCTGCCCGAAAGCGGAAGAATCGGAAAGTCTCGCTGCCGTGATGTTGGATATGGCGGCAGCTCTTGAGAAACCGGAGATCCAGATCTTGAGCCTTCCCTCCAGATGTCTTGACGCAATGTAGCCGAAAATGCGGTCATAGACTAATGAAGAGGAACGGTCAAAGCCCTCATGCATCGTGCCATCGCCGATCGAGAAGTTGGATTCCCATTCATCGACATAGCCCTGGCCACAGACGCCTACGGCGATCAGTTCATATTCTCCCTGTTCGTCTTTGAGCTTCTGGTGCCCCATACAGGTGGATACGGTGTACATCGAAGGGTCCTTGTCGTAGTCATCGCTCCTGAGATCCAGGAAATGGGCATCCCTTAAAAACTCCGAAAGGTTGCGGTCTGCCTGTATTTCTTCTCTTAGCGACCCGAACGGCCGGAAGGCGCAGGTCGCCAGGCCGATCGAAAGCTTTGCCAGATCATGGGAATAGATCCTCGCATCCTGGCCAAACCAGCCCTTATTGTAATTGACGTCGTAACGGGTATTGCGTCCGGTCGCCGTCACATAAAAACGAGCGCTTATGACTTCGTCTTTATACTCATCGGCTTCCACCTTTTTTCCAAAAGGGATCAGCAGCGAAAACACCAGAAACGCAATGATCAGTTTTTTCATCATCTTCCTTGCCCCCGATCTGTTTCTTATTTATCCCGATACTTCACTTTTGAAACGCAGTAAGTTTTTACATCAAATCCGTATCGTCAGGACATTGAGTCCCAGCATGTTCTGATAGTCGATATCCTTCATGATCTTATAGATCATCCGGATACCGATGTTTTTAACCGGATCGTCATGCGCGGCACTTCTGACCTTTGGGTCAAACGGTACGCAGTCGTCCTTGATGCGAAGTATCGTCTTGTCATCCCTGTAGGTCACACGGATGTCGATACTGTGCTTCTTCTTGTCTTTTGTAAAGCCATGGTCCACGATATTGCCGGCTATCTCCTCCATCGCAAGACCTGCCAGGTAGGCACGCTTTTTGTCCATGCCTTTTTCAAGGCAGAAGGCCTGCACTTGTTTAGATACGGCGATGACTTCTTCCATGGAACGCACGGAGATATCGATGCGATCCTTTTCATCTGCACCGAAGTGTTTATCGATCACCATCAGTTCTTCCATATTCTTCGGCATGTGCTTATTCATGATCCAGGCGTAGGCAACGATATAGATCGTCGTACCGATGCCGTTCAATACGTTTGCGATATAGACGCCATCCACACCCATCGACGGTACCAGCAGGACTGAAAAGCCGGCAACGAAGACCACCCCATCCAGCAGCGCCAAAATATTGACGTAAGCCTGTTTGTTGGCGACTTGCGCATAGCAGGTGAAATGCATCAGGATGATCGAAAACGGCATGCACAAAGGAAGTATCCTTAAGCCATTCGCACACATCGCATAGACCGTTGAAGCCGTATCCTTGAAGAAGATGTAGGTCAATGGGCCAGCGCCTAAAACGATGCCGGCAATGGTGACACACATCATCGGAATGAAATAACGGAAAGTCACCCGCATGATGTCAGTCAGAGTCTGTTTGTCTTCTTCGCCATAGCTCACCGAGATCAATAGTCTCGATACCGCCAGCATGCCCGCCGGCAGAGACCAGAAGATGTTCATGATGTTGCCGGCTGCCGCATAAGCGGACAGACCGACACTTCCCACGTAGATCTCAAGGAGCTTGTTGATGATGAGTCCGCGGATCGTCTGGTAGATATTGGAAGCGGCACCCGGGAAGCCGATCTGAATGATCGGCAATACGTTTTTAAGCGAAGCCCCCTTCAAAGAAAGCTTCAGCATGGAATCCTTATGGAAGTAGTATTCTGCCTGTACGGCTAAAAAGACCCACATGCCTAAGGATGAAGATATAGCCAGTCCGAATTCTTCCATGTGCAGTATCTGCACGAAGACATAGTTGAGGATGACGTTGACGGCGATATAAACGATCGAAGCCACCATCGTCCTTCGCCCTTTGTTTTCCATCGTCAAAAAGCCCGGCAGCTGGTTGCTTAAAACCTGCGGCAGGAAACCGATGATCTGTCCCAGGATGTAACGGTTGAAGATCGGTCTTATGACATCATCTTTTGTAAAGACGATGGTCCAGTCAAACAGGCACATGGCCAATAGCACAACAGTGAAAACGATAGCTGTCAGTATTGAGATCAGAAGATCAAGTGAAAAGATCTCCTGCAGTTTCTTTTTATCGTTGGCACCCAGATATTTTCCGCAAAGGATCATCGCACCGCCGGCGATCATCGTCGCCACCGAACCCAGCAGCATCGAGATCGGCCCGAACAGGCCAACGGCACTCATCGCGTCGATGCCGACATAGTTGGTCGCAAAATAGCTCGACACAAAACCGTTGACCGCCGGTATCGTGGCCAACAGGACCTGCACCGGCAGCAGCCGGAACATCAGATCTCTGATCATCTGCATGTTCTTGTGATCTTTCATTGATTACCTCTGTTTATGGAATTTGAATTCCTTCTCTATTTCAATGATATAATGAATTTGTTCATGGCGTTAAGCCAGAAAAGATAAGGAGACCAAAAAATGGCAGAAACAAATCTTTTGAGTGATGATCAGCTTGATGCAGTTGCCGGTGGACGCGCAAACTTATATGTGATCGGCCGTGCCAAAGTTGTCACGACCAACCTGAACATCCGTAATTCCTACACGACAAAATCCAAACTGATGGGCCAGACAAACGCTCCTGCTTCTTACGACGTCTATGAGATCGTACAGAACGAAGGCTACATCTGGTATCGCATCGATACCGACAAATGGATCGCCAATGACGGCACCTGGGTCGAATTCACTCTGAAATAATATTAGAAAGCAGGCAGCTCTTAAGGAGCTGCTTCTATTTATTTATCTGTACAAAAAAGTCTGATCGTGACATTCAGTCTTAGAGATCAGACTTTTGTTTTTTACAGTATCGAATCGAAGATATTGAGCTGTTTGTAAATGTATTCCGCAAACATCCGGTTGCCCAGCTTGTTTGGATGAACGCCATCGACGAACCATTCCGGATGATTCTTCGTGTGGGTGTAAAGATCGATCAGTTTGACCTTTTCCTTCAGGGCAACTTCCCAGACGATCTTTGCGGCATCTTCAATGTTGCTTTTGTCGATCTCAAAGGCGACGATGCCCGTGCTTTCTTCCTCGAAGACCTGTGGCGGACTCATCAATACGATCCTTGGGTTCTGCGAGAGTTCCTTATATTCCCTGACAAAGGAAATCAGTTCTTCTTCGTATCTTTGCGCATCCCAGTTGTACGGTTTGGCATCGTTGGTCCCCAGCATGATCAGATAGGTCTCACAGGGCATTTCCTTTGAGATCCGGTAGAATTTGTCTGCCTTGTAGGGATAATCACCCTCATCCTGCAAAGTCCTTGCAGAGATGCCGTAATTGAGCACCTGATGATCCTCTCCCAGCATCCCATTGAGGAAGTATTCCCAGGTCTCTTCTCTTTTTCCATTGACACCGGCGCCATAGGTGATGGAGTCGCCGATGCAGGCGATGTGCCTTTTCCCCTGCTTAAAAGCAGGGGTCCTTGGAACAGCTGCGTATTTTAAAAACAGGTGTTCCACTTTATCTTTAAATGACATAATGCATTTGCCTTTCTAACTAAATATTGATCGCTGTATTGATCTCGATATGCATATCTTTAAACAGCATCTGTATCTCTTCCTTGAGTTTCTTGAGATCTTCTTCCTTGTTCTGTGCCTTATAGTCATAGACCACGGTAAAAGTGATCTTCTTTTTCTTGAAATCGACGGTGAAGGAATGCGCATGGACGATGTCCTTGTGCGAAAGTACCTTCATCAGGATCTGATCCCAGGTCTCATCCGCCTTCGGATCGTGGACTCTTGTGCCGGAAATACCGACAGAAGTCAGAGTCATCCCCATCTGTTTTGCCTTCTTCTTCAAGTCTCTGGTCAAAGCCGAGATCTCTTTGGCCTTCATATCCTCATCGACTTCGATGTCGACCGAACCGATGTAATTGCCTTCGCCATAGTTGTGGATGACTAAGGATGAGACGTTATAGACACCGTCCTGTAAGAAGATCATCCTTGAGATCTTCTTTTTGAATTCCTGGTCTGCCGGCTCACCGATCATCTTGGTCATCGCACCCGACAACATCTCAAGACCCGAACGGATGATCAATATCGAGATGCCCACGCAAAGATAGCTTTCCACCGAAAACTTCAGGACCTTGTAGATCAGGATATTGATTAAGACTGCGATGGCGACCCAGGCATCGGAGAGGTTATCGACACCCGCCGCCTCCAAGGCTTCCGATCGAAGCTGCTTTCCCTTTTCCTTTAAGGCATTGCCAAGGAAAAGTTTGGAGACCAGGGAGACGCACATGATGAAGATCAGCAGGAAACTGTACTCCGGTGCTTCACCCGGATGGATGATCGAAGAAACGGCTTCGAAGAATGATCTTGCACCAACCAGCAGGATCAGTACCGTGACTAAAAGTGAACACAGGTATTCAAGCCTTCCATAGCCAAACGGGTGTCTTTCATCGGCTTCCTTCTGCGAGAGTCTTGCAAAGATCAGGATCAGTGCCGAAAAGACCACATCCGCAAAGGAATTGATCGCATCGAGTACGACGGCCGAAGAATTGGCCAGAGATCCGATGATGAATTTGGAGGAAGACAGTAAAAGATTGCCCGCGATCGATATCAGGTTGTATCTGACGATCTGTTTGTTTCTGTCAGCCTGCTTGCTCATCTCATACGATTATACCATTTTAGCCATACGGCAATGGAACATACTTCGTTTCTTCTTTTTTTCGTTTTTCCGATACAATGTACGTATGAGTATTTTCAAAGGAAGGTACATATGAGCTCACTGGTCATCGGCGCCTATGCCCATGTCGATGGAGGAAAGACGACGCTTTCCGAAGCGATCCTTTTCAAATGCGGTGCGATCCGCAGCTTTGGCCGGATCGATCATGAAGATTCCTTCCTCGATTACAACGAATACGAACGAAAAAAAGGCATCACGGTCTTCACCAAGGAAGCCCGCTTTTCCTATAAAAACAAGAATTACGTCTACGTCGATACACCAGGCCACCTTGATTTCCTGGGTGAAGTTAACCGCAGCTTTGAGATCCTCGATGCGGCGATATTGATCATCGACGCTTCCTCGTCAGTTCCGGCCGATACGATACGCCGTTTCCACTACCTCAAGTCTTTGCAGATACCGCTTTTGATCTTCCTCAACAAGATGGACATTGCCCATAAAACAAAGGAAGAGCTGCTGAAAGATCTCAAGAAGCAGTTCAATGAGGAACTCGTCTTTTTTGAGGAAGTGAAGGAGGCTTCGGCACTCAATCATGAAGAGGTCCTCGATACGTATCTCTCGGAAGGAGAGATCGATGATGCATACATCATTTCCGATCTCAAAGAAAACCTCTTCTATCCGGTTTTTACGGGATCGGCTTTGCATGATCAAGGCATCGATGAATTATTGGAGTTTATCGATCGCTATATTGAAGTGCCTTCTTCATCACACCATTTCAAAGCCTACATCTACAAAGTTGATGAATATGCCCATTTGAAAATATTCTCCGGTACTTTGAAAAACCGTGACAGCTTTGGCGACTACAAGATCTCCGAACTCGTTCAGTTCAACGGCAATAAGATCGCACAGGTCAAGGAAGTTTCCGGCAACGATCTCTGCGCAGTCAAAGGCCTGCAGGGATTAAAGGCCGGCACGTATCTTCCGTCCATGTTTGAGGAAGAAAGCATCGCCTTAGACTCTTTAACATACAATATCTCATCCGTTCTCGATGACAATGAGCTTTACCGCAAGATCTCCGTTTTAAATGACGAGTTCCCGGAGCTCAATATCCGACTCACAAAGTCCGTATCGATCGATCTGATCGGTGATCTTCAGAAAGACTTCATCAAAGAACTGATCAAAAAGCGTTTCGATATCGACATCAGCTATTCAAGACCGATCATCATCTACAAGGAAGCCGTTGAAAAGGAAGTCTATGGCGTTGGCCACTACGAACCCTTACGGCATTACGCGGAAGTCTTGGTCCGCCTTAGGCCTAGCGATAGCTATCACGTCAAAGGAAAGAAGGAATTTTCCGTACTGATCGATTATCTCAACACCTTCCATCCCCATGGCTTGCTTACAGACAGTGAACTCGACAAGACGGAGATCGAGATCATCGACATCAAGACACACTTAAAACACACCGAAGGCGGTGACCTCATGCAGGCTCTCAACCGGGCCATACGTCACGCCTTGTATAAAGGAACTTCCTATATCCTCGAGCCTTACTATCTGGTATCTTTATCCGCTGATCCAAAGACGATCAACGGTCTGATCTCCGAACTCTCCAATAGACAGTACGTCTTTGACATTGAGGAAGAGATGCTGATGGCGAAGGTCCCGAAGATCGCCTACAACGATCTCATATTGTCATTGCGCAACCGCTTCAAGGATGACTTTTCCCATAACATCGAAGGTACCTTCTATGACCGCTGCCTTGATCCAAAGGAAGTCATCGCTTCGATCGGCTATGATTTTTCAAGCGATGTCTCAAAACCGGTGGGTTCGATCTTTACCCGCAATGGCGCAGGTACCTACATTGGACCGGATGAAGTTGAAGAAAATATGCATATGGAACTGCGCAATTACTTTGCCGATTACACGCCACCGGTCAAGCACAATCCACGCAGTGTCGGTGAAGAGGAACTCAAGCGCGTCTGGAATTCCTTATACAAGCCACGTCCCCGCTACATCGAGACGAGAAAGGAAGCTGAAGAAGAGACAAGGAAGACCTTCAAACCGGCCAAAGAGCTTTTGTATCTGGTCGATGGCTACAACGTACTGCATGCCCTTGACGATGTACCACTGGATAACCTTGTCATGGCAAGAGAAAAGGTCATCGATCTGGTCTGCGATTTTGCAGGTTACGTCTCGGCGATCTGTGTTCTGGTCTTTGATGCCTACCTGCAGGATTCTTCCAAAGCTACGGTAACGGAAAGAGACAACATCACGATCGTTTACACCAAGGCCAACCAGACAGCCGATATGTGGATCGAGGAGAAGTCCAAAGAGCTCTCCGAGAAATACCGCCTCATCGTCGTCACGTCTGACCGGCTCGAGCAGGTCTCGGTCTTTTCCTCCGATGCCTTCCGTCTTTCTTCAAGGGAATTCCTTGCCCGCTACAACAATATGCGCAAGAACCTCACACATACAGAAAAGGCCTCCAACCGCCCTTTGGCAGGGCTCAGAGACCTTCTTGATACAGATCAGTAATTTTTGATTTAAATCGAGAGCGATTCGACTTTGTTCACATAATCGATCAGCTGCTTTTTGTAGTGCTCGATCAGCTCTGTTTCGTCCGGCAATCTCTTGATCGTCCTTCGCAAAGCTCTTGTATAGCCGATGACCTTCGCCTTGTTCAGTACGCCTTCCTTGTAGGCTTCATCTTTTCCTTCGAAGTAATCATCGAAGAGTTTTTTCAGTATGTACTGAGCAATGTCCCAGTCGATCTTTAAGAAGTCTGTGACCTTCTTCTGATCGAGTTCGCCAAAGCCGCGATATGCTAAGAAGATCGATGCGAATTCAAAGATCGGATTACCGACAGAGAGTGTATCCATATCGATCAGGATCGCTTCGCCATTGGAATAGTGAACGTTGTTTGTATGGTAGTCGCCATGGATCATGTTGTTGCATTCTTCCACCGCATCCACCATGGAATAGAGTTTCTCGTAGGTCTCTTCCGGGATGTGGTCTTTCAGATATCTCACCCATTTCAAAGCCGTTTCCTTCGCACTAGGCAGAAGTCCCGGTTTGACCATCGTCTCATGGATCTCCTTCAGCATATCCGCAAAGACCTTCACGTATTTGTCCCGGTTTTCCGGTTCGGCAACGATCAGCTTGGTCAGCGATTTTGCGGAAAGAAGTTCAAAGACGGAACCGTACTTGTCACCAACTTTGACCACATCAAACGGGATCGCCGTATTGATGCCAAGGACCAGTGCTGTTTTGGCAAGTTCACGTTCTCTCTTGATGTCATCAAGCGCATCGGAATTGCGGTAGACCTTGATGATGGTATCCGGATTCAAGCGGTATACGACACCGTTGGATCCTTCGCCGATGACTTCACAGCCATCCACCGACATCTTGCGGTAGCCCTTGGAAATATCCATCATCTCCGCAAAACCAGTCATCTCAAAGATCTCATAGATCTCGGAAGAACAGTTGATGATCTTGAAATCCTTTTCTTTCTTCTTCAGTTTCAGGATCTGCCTTAAGCCGGCACTCGAGATATACTTGAGATCTTCCATATCCAGAACAAGAGAGCCATTCGGATACTGTGCTCTTGTATTTGCGATCTCTTCTCCGACTTGTTCGGCATTATTGGTATCGATGCTTCCCTCCGGGAAGAATGCCAGGATGTCATTTTCAAATGTACTTTTCATCTCGAAACTCCTCAGTATTTAAATATCCTATCTCAAAGAAACGATTTAACGGCTGTCAGCCTTTGATCTTTCTTGTCATGATGAAGCGGTTCTGGTTGCCCTTGCGTTCATAATAGCACTCATCCATGGACTTTTTGACCATGAAGATGCCAAGACCGCCGATCTGTCTGTCTTCAAGTTTTGTGCTGACATCCGGATCTTTGTTTTCCAGCGGATTGAACGGGATGCCGCTGTCCACCAGGTAGACCGTTATCTTATCTTCGTTGAAGTTCATGCCGATGATCACCTTACCTTTATCTTCCGGATAGGCATAATGGCAGATGTTGACGAACAACTCTTCCAGAGATACCGTCACGGCCATCGTGGCCTTCATGTCGGCATCGTGTTCTTCCAGGCCCTGTTCAACAAAGGCGAGGACATCATGCAGACACTTGTCGTTTGCATCAAAACTTCTCTCAAGCGTTTCATTTTTCTTGTGGGAAAAGTCAAACGCCAGCATCGTCAGATCATCGAACTGTTCGGCATCGCCGACGAATTTGTCGATATCTGCTCTGACTTTGTGCAGCGCATTGGCACAGCCGGCATTCCTGTCGATCGTCTCAAGGGCCTTCATGAGCCTTTCTTCGCCATAAAGCTCCTTACTGGCATTGCTGGCCTCGGTGACGCCATCGGTGTACAAGAAGATCTTGTCACCTTCGTGAAGCTCAAGTTCGGCCTGTTTGTATTTATAGCCTTCAAAGCCGGCCAAGACAAAACCAGGCTTGCATTGCAGGAAAGAGAGTATTCCATTCTTCATCAGGATCGGCGGATTGTGGCCAGCGTTGACGTAAGTCAGCTTTTTCTCCTGCAGGTCCAGGATCCCCATCCAGGCGGTGACGAATAAGCCTGCTTCATTTCCTTCACATAAGAGGTCATTGACCTTAGTGAAGACTTCTGCCGGACTGAGTCCTAATTGCGTATGGTCTTTGATCAAAGTCTTGGCGATCACCATGAACATGGCTGCCGGTATGCCCTTGCCGGAAACATCGGCGATCACGATCGCCAGATGATCGTTGTCGATCATGAAGAAATCGTAGAAGTCACCGCCGACTTCCTTGGCCGGGGTCATCGTCGCATAGATATCAAAGTCTTTGCGTTCCGGGAAGGCCGGGAAGATGTTTGGCAGCATGTTTGCCTGTATCGAAGAAGCCAGTCCAAGCTCGGTGGAAATGCGTTCGCTTTTCTTGGTCTCGGCCTGCTGGGAGAAGATCATTTCCCTGCCCTTGTACGCGATCTTGCCACACAGGATCGAAGCCATCGAGATCAGCACATAGCGCGGCAGGAAATTGCCCAGCATCAGGTTTTGCCAGGTGGCGTGTATATCCAGTGCATCGGCGATGCGGATCGCGTCCTTGATGCCGGATTCGATCTGAAGTGCCGAGCCGGTATACAGGCTTGCGAAGTTGAGGTCATAGACACCCATGCCCCTGTAGGTCCCCAGGTAGGAAGCCAGGAAGGAGCCAAGCAGCGTGAAGATCGAAACACCGATCGTCAGGTTTTGCGAATAATAACGCACGGACACGATGATCGGAAACAGAGCCAGCAGATAGACGTTGTGGCCTAAGACCATCTCAGTTCTGGAATAGATGGCAACATACGTGAACATCAGGAAATACTTGATCCACTTTTTGCGTCCCTTGAAGTATTCGGAAACACCGGCTGCCACAAGAGCTGAAACCGCAGTCTCCGCCATGACGGCAGTCATTTTGATGCCGCTTCCTCGGAACATGCCAAACAGGTCAAGGACGATAAAGATCAGCGCAATGAACGCCGATATGATCAGGATGTGGGATACAAAGAGGTTGGCATTCACTTCGTTCTCATAGAGAGTCTCAGTAATGTTCTGGTATTCCTCTTCGTATTTTTTGACGATCTTTTCTTTCGCTTTACGTACCATAAATATGCAGGTCTTCTATCCTTCCTGTACAAGATCAACAGATTCAAGGATAGCATCCATGATCTGATGGCTTTCTTCCTTCAGAGCTTCACGCATGTAGAAATGAAGGTAGTACAAGCCCTTCTTGTCTTTGATCACAAAGGATGCCCCGCGCATACCGGTACCCTGTGCAAGATAGGTGTACTCAAAACCATGCAGGGTCATCTGTCCCTGTTTTGTGACGTATTCATCGAGATGATAGTCAAATGGCTGCATCATCTTTTCAAACTGCTTCTGTGTATTTTCAACGATCTCTTCTTCCTTCAGGAAGGCTAAGGCGATGCCGCTGACTTTCTTGTAGGCAGCCGATACGACCATGTGTTTTTCATCGTCACGCATGACGACGCCTTCATCGCCTTCGTTGATGAAACGTGCCTGTTTCATTTCTTCTTCGCTCAGCTGCCTGAAGCCTTCTTCAAAGCTGATCTGCAGATCTTTTACTCTCTTGTTTTCCATATATAACCTCATCTGAATTCTAACAGGGTCAGCGCAACACAAACGCACAACATGCCGATCAGGATGGCTGCCTGTTTTCCCTTATGTTTGCTCAATAAGCCGATAAATTCACGCACTGCCGCATTGGGCCAGAAATACCACTTCGTCTTTGCGCCAATACCGGTCGCGCGCATCTTCACTCTTCTTGCGAAGATACCCGCGCGGAAGACGTGGAAATTGCTGGTGGCAAAGGAGATCTTTGCCTCCTTGTTTTCTTCATCGATCTTCTGTTTGGAATACAGCATGTTTTCATACGTTGACGTGGACTGATCCTCTTCAATGATCTCATCTTCTTTGATGCCATGTTCCATCAGATAATTCTTCATGCAGCGGCTCTCCGAGATCGGCTCGCTTTCACCCTGACCGCCCGAGGTGACAAATTTCAAAGCTTTTCCCGTGACCTTCTTCTGCTTCTCATAGAAATTCAATGCCGCATCGATCCTTCCCTTTAACAAAGGATAAGGTGTGCCGTCTTTCTTCATTCCGCAGCCAAGGATGATCATATAATCCCTGTCATACTCCGGCACATGTCTGGTGACGATGTAAGCTGAGATCATCGTCCCTAATAACATACATTCAAAATACAGGTAGATGCAAGCCAGCACGTTGCTCAAGAGGTCATGGAAGAAGACTTCCATCTGTGAGCCCGTCACATAGTAATCGCGGAAGAATAAGAAGATGCTGCCGCCGATCACCAGAGCGGAAAGGATGATCCCCAGTACGTTGACGAAGCTTTTGCCCTCTTTTTGTAATAAAACGATATTGGAGATGCACAAAGCCACACAGAACAAGAACAGGAACGGGAAGCTGAGGAAGATGTAGGTCTTCGCCGAAGAAGACAATACATAGATCGCCTGCATGCCCGTATAAAATTCCGGATTCCTGTAGTAATTTGTCATCACCGTGATCTGAAATACCAGCAAGGCCAGTACAAACAGCGCAAAGCCGGAGTAGTAGATCGTGTTGTAGGAATAAGGGTTGTAGCGCATCTGTTCAATGAAGGAATAGATCAGAAGCCCTTCGACCAGCACATAGTAAAAGCCGATGAGCAGATTGACCCAGGCTGCCGAATCCTTCACAAACAGGATCAGAAACGCTGTCAGCAAGACCGTAACGATGCTGAGCACAAGGATGTGTCTCAGTCTGGGTTTGGTGTCCCTCGTATCGAAAAAGCGCATCATTTCATCAGATCCTTCAGTGTTTCAAACAAGGCATCCGGTTCCACCGGCTTGGACAGATGGGCATTGAGACCCGCCTGTAAGCTTCTTTGAACATCCTCGTCAAAGGCGTTTGCCGTCAAGGCGACGATCGGGATCGATTTCGCATCCTCTTTGCCCGAGGCACGTATCCTTCTTGTCGCTTCCAGACCATCCATCTCCGGCATACGCATATCCATTAAGATCGCATCATAGTAGCCTTCCGGAGCTTTCAGATATTCTTCCAGGGCGATCTTGCCGTTTTCGGCAATCTTGACATCCATCTCCTTGGATTTCAGTAACATCTGTATGATCTCGGCGTTGATCACCACATCTTCCGCCAGCAGTATCCTTCTTCCTTTGAGATCGGCCTTCTTTTCTTTCGGCTCTTTCTTCAAGGCACGGTTACGCATTGCGGAATTGAATTCTTCCATGACCGATGCCGCAAATAACGGCTTGGCGATGAAGCTGTCCACGCCGGCCTTCAAAGCTTCTTCCAGGACATCGTCCCACTTGTAGGCGGTCAGGATGATGATCGCCGATTCTTCGCCAACCATCTCACGGATCTGCTTCGTACATTCGACGCCATCCATTTCCGGCATCTTCCAGTCGACCAGGATCAGGTTGTATGGTTTCATGCGGGCGTGGGCAAGACGCACAAGTTCAACGGCTTCCTTGCCCGAGCAGACACTCTGGCAGGCAATGCCGGCTTTCTCCAGAACGAGCTTTGCGTGTTTGCAGGCAACTTCATCATCGTCGACCACGAGTACGTTCATCTGATCCGCATGGATCTCTTCAAAGAGCTGTTTTTCTTCTTCCTTATCCACATCATCGAGAGTCACGGTGACGGTAAAGATCGAGCCTTCACCCTTCTTGGAGGAGACTTCAATGTTGCCGTTCATCATTTCAACGATGTTCTTGGTGATCGCCATGCCTAAGCCGGAGCTTCCATACTTGCTGGTATTGGAAGAATCTTCCTGTGCAAAGGTGTCGAAGATCTTCGGCAGGAATTCTTCGGACATGCCGATACCGGTATCGGCGATCTTGAAGCGAAGCGTGGATTTTCCTTCGTACTTGGCGATGCGTTCCACTTCCAGGGTGACCTTGCCGCCTTCCGGCGTGAACTTGACCGCATTGCCTAAGATATTGATCAGGACCTGACGCAGTTTCATATTGTCGCCGATGTAGTTTTCATCGATCTCACTCTTGACCTGACACTTATATTCCAGGCCCTTGTTCTGACACTGGCCGGAGAACATCGTATTGATCGCTTCGAGCAGTTTGCGGAAGGAGAATTCTTCGTGCTTGATCGAAAGCTTTCCGGATTCGATACGCGACATATCCAAAATATCATTGATCAGATTGAGCAGGTGATCTGCCGAAGCACCGATCTTATTGAGATACTCTTTTGTCTTTTCCGGTGTTTCCGGATCATTCAGTGCGATCGAGTCTAAGCCAATGATCGCATTCATCGGTGTACGGATCTCATGGGACATGCTTGATAAGAATGCCGTCTTTGCCCGGTTCGCATCCTCTGCCGCATGTAAGGCATCGGACAGAGCCTGCTGACGGGAGAGCTGTTCGCGCATCTCTTCATCGATGATCGTAAAACCGATACCCACTTCCCTTACTTCTTCGCCGCTTTCCTTTGCGCTTCGCACATCCGCAGCACGGATCATCTCATAGAGATCTGTGCCATTGCGGTTGACCAGATAGCGGTAAGTCAGGATCTTTTCCTTGTTCAGACCTTCCTTGATGTGGGATGGCTCAATATATTTAAGGAAGCCTTCCCTGTATTGCGGATTCACATATTTGTTTCCGTAATTTCTGAATTTTTCAAGATACGGGAACACATCGCCTTCTTCATAATGATCTTCCGTTTCATCGTCCGGGTCGGAGCGGTAGCAGACCGCTTCATCCTTGTCGAGGTCGACGTGGTAGACGCTTCTATAATCGGAAGCCATCGCCGTGATCATGTTGTCCTGCTGGTAATGCTTCTTTTCTTCTTCCAGCAGTCTTTCCTGCAAGGCCAGACGGGTAGAAAGTTCTTCCTGTTTGACGCGGTTTTCCGCATCTGCCGTTTCCTTTTCCAGCTGCAGTTTGTTGTTCCTTCTCACCTGTGATAAGATCAGGGCAAACATCGTCAGAAGGACCAGTGCCGTCAAAACGGACTGCAGAGAACTTCTCACGATCGTTGAAGCGTTGATCGCTGAGACTCTTTCGGCGATGACCGATTCTCTGATCAGGTAGGTCAGAAGCCAGTTGGTACCTTTGACCGGCACATAGGCAAGTGTTTCCTGTATGCCGTCGTAGTTGAAGGATACGACACCTCTCTCACCTTTGGTGAAGGTCTCACTGAAATGTTCATAGGAATAGCCCTCTTCAAAGATGGCGATCTTCATCGCTTCGATCAGGTTGTCTTCAACAGCCAGACCGCCTAAGACGGTATTGCTTAAGGCGACACCATTGTTAGTATAGATATTACAGAAGGTCGCTCCGCCTTCTTCCGATTCCATCGATACGCCGGATAAGAGTTCCTTCATATTGATCTCCATGAAACAGACCTTCAGTCTTTCATTCTGGAAAGCGATGTCCGTCGGGACCGCGATGACGGCGCTCTTCTCTTTCGAAGAGAGGTTCATGATCGAGATTTTTGCGGAAGATATGTTCTTGTAGTTGAAATCGTAGTCCGTGATATTGTACTGCGGACCGGTAGCCGTATAGATCAGACCCTTGTCATTGACAAAGGCAAACTTCTCCAGATTGTAGAGCTTGCGCATGCGGGCCTGGTAAGCCTGAAGGTGTTCGAGGTCTGAGAGATCTTCCTCATTCATCAGATCGATCGCCGCGTTCATATCCCGGATCTTTCCGTTCAGGTTGTTTTCCACGACCTGTTCTCTTCTGCCGGCCAGCTCATCCAGGTAGAGCAGGCTGACGCTTCTGACTGCATCCTGCGTATCTTTCTGCGCCGCATTTCCCATGTAGATCGTGCTCACAACAAGGATCGAAATGACCAGAAGCATTCCGGCCAGGATGATCGATGTGACTTTATTTCTTCTTTGTTCCATACTGGCCATCCTCCTCGATCGAAACTTTTTCGCCATTCGGCAATATGAAAGACTGATCGAAACGGACATCGAGCGCTTCTGCGATCTGTTTCAGTTCCTTGACGCTCAGTGTATCCCTTCTCAGTTTCTTATAAAAATTCTGCCGGCTCTGTCCGATCCGTCTGGCCAGTTCGGCCTGAGAGATCCCCTCTTCATCACATAGCCGCTTTACGAGATCTGCCGTAGTCATATGATTTTCCTCTGTTTCATCTATCTTTAATTGTAAACCGTATGGTTTTCATAATCAATGAAAGAAAAAGACTATTTACATAGCCTCTTCACTCGATCTTTCTGCCCTGATCTTTTCAAGGCGTTCATCTTCTTTTCCATATTCCACATACATATCGTAGATGATGTTCCTGAGCTTCTCATTCTCTTCTTTGAGATCGGCATCCTTATCGATCTTGTACGGCTTTCCAAAGTAAGTCTCGACCCGGGAAAGAAATGGCGTATACTTGCCGACATTGACGCAAGGTACGATGTAGGCATCATTCTTCTGCGCCAAAGCGACCGCTCCGAACTTGAACGGAAGCAGTATATCCTGCGTCCTGTTTCTCGTTCCTTCCGGGAAGATACCGATGACCCCATTTCTTTGTAAGACCTCGTCTGCGGCTTCCATGACTTCCGGCGTGTGCCGGCTGCGATCGACCGGAATGGTCTGCGCCATGCGGAACAGAAATCCGAAGAAACCGTCATGAAACTTCTTGGCTGCAAGATAGCGCACCGCTCTTTTCTTGTAGGCAAAGGCGATGAAAACAGGATCCGGTGCCTGCCGGTGATTGACCGCGATGATGACCGGGCCGTCTTCCGGAATATTGTCGACATGATAGGCTTTCGGATGAAACAGGATCCATACGACCGGATAGAAAAAACCCCGGATCAGACGGTAGCTTCGTTCGTCTTTCTTTACGTATTTCTGTATGAATTCCCGCTCGTTTATCTTTTCTGCTTCCATGACAGTACCATTATCCATGGGTCCATCTTTTTATTCAAGAAAGATACATAGAAAAAGACAAAATCCGCAGATTTTGTCTCAGTTTGAATATACATATATGCTTTTCTTTTTAGAATACACCCTGTTCCATCATCGCATCGGCGACTCTCCTGAAGCCGGCGATGTTTGCCCCGGCCACTAAATCAAAGCCAAGCCCATACTCATTCGCAGCCGCAACAGAACAATCAAAGATGTCCTTCATCATCTTCTTCAGATGTTCATCGACTTCTTCTTCGCTCCAATGCAGACGCATCGAATTCTGTGCCATCTCCATCGCCGATACGCCAACGCCACCCGCATTGACCGCCTTCGACGGAGCCACGATGAGATCTTTCTGACTCCTTAGATAATTCAAAGCATCATTGGTCGTAGGCATGTTGGCCACTTCGATATAATACTTCGCATTGGAAGCTGCGATCTTTTTCGCACTTTCAAGATCCACGTCATTCTGCACGGCAGCCGGCATCAGGATATCGAGGTCATCCACACCCCAGAACTTCTTGCCTTCCACAAATTCGCAGCCAAACTTCTCGGCATAGGACCTGCAGTGCATCGGATCATTCTTGCGCATCTGTTTGATGAACCCAAGCTTTTCTTCACCTTCAACACCATCTTCATCATGGATATAGCCATCCGGTCCGGAGAAGTATGTGACTTTGCCACCGAGCTTAGAGGCCTTCTTCATGATGCCCCAGGCAACATTGCCATAGCCGGATACGCCGATCCGCTTGCCCTGTATCGTGTCACCCAGGTGTTTCAAAACTTCTTCCAGATAATAGACCGCCCCATAGCCGGTCGCTTCCGGACGCTCCAGGGATCCGCCATAGCTCAAGCCCTTTCCTGTCAGAACGCCGTTTTCAAAGTTTCCTTTGAGCCTTCGGTATTGTCCGAAGAGGTAGCCGATCTCTCTTTGTCCGACCCCCATGTCGCCAGCCGGGACATCGGTGTCCGGGCCAATGTAGCGGTATAAGCCATCCATGAAGCTCTGGCAGAAACGCATGATCTCGCTTTCACTCTTGCCTGCCGGATCGAAATCACTTCCCCCTTTTCCCCCGCCGATCGGAAGACCCGTCAGGGCATTCTTATAGGTCTGTTCAAAGCCGAGGAACTTGATGATGCTTTGGGAGACATTCTTCTGGAAACGCAGGCCTCCCTTGTAAGGACCAATCGCACCGTTGAACTGGCAGCGGTAGCCCACGTTGGTCTGTACCCTTCCCTGATCATCCGTCCATACGACTTTGAAGCGGATCATCCGCTCCGGTTCAGCCATACGCTTTAAAAGGTCCGCTTTTTCATATTCCGGATGGGCTTCGATCAGCGGTCTGGCCGATAAGAAAACCTCTTCCACAGCCTGCAGGTATTCTGTTTCATCGCTGTAGCGCTGCTTCAGATCATTGATTGTGTCTTGGATATACATAAACTATCTTGTCCTTTGCACCTTCATTATACCCTCTAAAAGTTCAATAACCGCATCAATTCAAAAACTCTGCATCTCACAAAGCAGGACACAAGTCTCATCAGCTTCCTGCACGCCATTCATTGAATGGATTATAATGAAGGCATGAACGAAAGAAGATATTCTCTTGTAATCACTGCCGGCTACTATGACCGCCGTTTCAGGGTCCGCCTTTTCCCTCAGATCAAAGAAGAAGTGAACAGCTTCATGCTTCATGAAGTACAGGGTCCTTTCAAAGAGGCGGACTGGATACATCCGGATCTGAAAGCCAAAGGCATTTCGACCTTTATCAATTCCGATGACTATTGCCTGCATCTCGACCCCAACGTCAAAGTCAAAGACGAAAAAGGAAATGATGTACAGATCATGGGAAACATCCTGCTTCTGTATACCCAAAATGGCAAGCCTGAGGGACTGACTGTCGAAGAAGTCAACAATATCGTCACTTCTCATTATCCGGATCTCAATACCGTTGATGCCTGCCTTTGTTATGACGAGCTCAACGGAAAGATCAGCGCAGACAAGCAGCTTGTCAACATCGTAAAAGACCGTATATGATCACACAATCGAGTAGGAGGAACTAATT
>DESX01000010.1 GCA_002362065.1 Solobacterium sp. UBA3303 | reverse complement strand
TTCTTAGAACGTTTCATTAGTCAACTACCTCGATTCCCATATTCTTTGCAGTACCTGCAATGATCCTCATTGCTGCTTCAACATCGTTTGCGTTAAGGTCTGGGAGCTTGTATTCAGCGATCTCTCTTAACTGAGCAGTCGTGATCTTTCCAGCCTTGACACTGTTCGGTGTACCGGAAGCCTTCGCAACGCCTGCAGCCTTCTTGAGTAAGAATGCAGCCGGAGTCGTCTTCAGAACGAAATCAAATGATTTGTCTTCGTACGCAGTGATGATGACAGGGACGATGTCGCCCATTCTGTCTTTTGTCTGATCATTGAACTGAGTGCAGAACTGAGGCATGTTGATACCTGCAGACGCCAGAGCCGGACCCGGTTTAGCCTGACCGGCCTTGAAGTTTAACTTACAAACTTTTGCAACTTTCTTTCTTGCCATATTTCCTCCTTTTGGCACGTGGTATTTACGGAGAGTTGCTCTCCTTCCACAGCTTTACTATTATAGTATAAAGAAAAGGCTTATTTCAAGCCTTTTTCTGCTATTTGTGCTTGTAGAAAACGCGGTTTTCAAGGGCAAAGATCTTCTGCGTGAACTCCCCTTCCTTGACTTCCGCAAGTGCCTTGTCGATCGTGTTGATCCTGGCATCGATGTTATCGATCAGGTTCAGCATCTCTGCCTCCAGAGTTTCCGGACGCATTGGCGAACCGTATTCGAGCTGGCCATGATGTGACAAGACCATATGTCTTAAGATGAGCAGTTCTTCACTGTCTTCAAGACCGAGATCTTTTCCGATCTCAAGCAGCCTTGCATCCATGATCGAAATATGGCCAAGAAGCTTGCCTTGCTTGGAGTATTCAGTGACGACCGGCGAAGTGAGTTCTTCGATCTTGCCAAGGTCATGAATAATGACACCGGCGATCAGATAATCTTTGCTCAAGGACGGATAGATACCGCAAAGTGCTGCAGCGACCTTGATCATACCGGAAGTATGCGTTGCCAGACCGCCGATGAAATTGTGGTGGATCTTGGCAGCTGCCGGATATTCATAGACATCGTTGGCGTAATAGTTCAAAGCACCGGATACGATCTTTGCGATATTTTCGTTTTCGATCATATTGATGCCTTCCTGTATATTGGAACGAAGGACATCCTTTGAGACCGGTGAGCGGAATACATATTCATTCATATCGATCTCGGACTGCGGACGCGGCAGTACTTTCAGGACTTTGGCCTGCAGATTGTTTTTGTATTTGATGACTTCCACATCAAAATCATAGACCTTGCCGACTTCCAGCTGCTTTTCAAGTTCCGGTTTGACATCCCAGAGCTTTGCTTCGATCGACTTTGTGGAATCCTGCAAAACAAGAGAAAGATATGGTGAACCGGAATTCGTCGTTCCTCTGACTAAAGAAGAGATCAGAAGCGATGTATTGACACGTTCTCCCTCGTTGAAATCTTTTACTTTCTTACCCATTTTCTTCCTCCATTGCTTTTCTGATATCTGTGTAATCAAAGCCTTTCTGCATCAGGGATGTGATGACATGACTTTCCAGGTCCCGTCCTTCATATTTCCTGCTGTATTTGGTGATGGCTTTGTTTACTTCTTTCCTTAATAATTCTAACTCATTTTGCCCTTGTATTTGGATACTTTGCACGGCATTCATTGCTGCATCGTAGGAAAAGCCGGCAGCCACGATCTTACTTAAGATCGCCTGCTTTTTTGCGTTGAGCGATTTGTTTTTGATCGATGTATTATACCGGTTGGCCAGTGCCAGTGCTTTTTGAAATTCACCCTTTGCATCAGCCTTGAGATGTTTAGTGATCAGCTGTTCACTGATCCCGCTTTGCATCAATTTTTGTCTGATCTGCCTGTTTGAAAGCCTGGAATCCTCATAATGAGCGATCATTGCCTTGCAATACTGCTCATCGTTCAATAAGCCATAGGATTTCAGTTTTTCAATGATCGCATCGCTTTCTTCTTTGTTTAATTGCTTGGCCTTAAGATGATCTTTGATTTGTTTAACGGTATGATCCTTAAGCGAAAGCTTCTTTAAACAGCTTCGATAAGCCTTGAAGAGCCTTTCCTCATCCTTAAGCTTTTCATAGAGTTCTTCGCTTAAGCCTCTGGCATCCTTGATCCCGTATTGAAAATAGGATTCTACGGATAACTGTATCTTTTCTTCTTCAAGATAGACCATCACATAGTCTTCGCAGATCTTCTGCTTTTTGATGGGATAAGCTATATCTTTTTCTTCAGCGATCTTATTTTCTTTGAGGAAATCTTCAAATCTCATATATCTAGTATAATCGTTTTTGCCATAAAAAAAGAAGCCGGTCTTTCGACCGGCTGTCTGTTTTCAAGCTTATTTAGCTCTTGCTTCGAGGTTTGCAAATCTTCTCTTTGCGTCGCTCTTAGCTTTTTCGTATAATTCCTGAGCCTTATCTGGATTGACTTTGATCAGGTTATTATATCTTGCTTCGTCCATCAGGAAGTCCTGGAACTTATCGAAATCAGGTGTCTTGTAATCGATAGTAAGAGGAGATTCGTTACGAGGATCGTATCTGTACAATGTGACATAGCCACATTCAACAGCCTGCTTCTGAACGAGCTGCTGTTTTGACAGACCACCCTTGATTCCGTGCAGTTCACATGGGCAGTATGCAATGATCAGAGACGGACCATTGTAGCTTTCAGCTTCTTTCAAAGCCTTGATTGCCTGCATTCTGTTGGCACCCATACATACGGAAGCAACATATACATGACCGTAGCTCATAGCGATCTGACCGA
>DESX01000098.1:11829-13189 GCA_002362065.1 Solobacterium sp. UBA3303 | reverse complement strand
TGAAATACCAGTAGGACTGGTCATGTTCATGCGGCAGACCTAAGTATTCATCCATATTGAAGGTGACGACATTGGCGAAGGACACTTTTCCTTCTTTGTTCATTTCGATCAGTTTCTGATAGACACCAATCGGTGAAGATCCGGTCGGAAGACCTAATACGAATGGTCTTTCTTCCTTATGGGCATTGATCTTAGCTGCGATATAATTTGCAGCCCATGAACATAACTTATCGTAATCGTCTTGAATAATAACACGCATTATAAAAAATTCTCCTTTTCATATTCAGTTCAAGAGAAGCTCTGTTACAGTTTTGATTCTGCTTTTTCTTTTCTCTTTATCGATCACTGTGAACCGTGACAGCATCCGCCGAGTCTTTCGATAACTGTCATTCCTCGTCACCCTCATAGGGCCAGGCGCTAATTACGCTCTACGCTCCTTTCCAAAAGCTGTAATTTTACCTATTTATAATACCTTTTAACACATTTTCACGCAAATAAGGGAAAGTAAAATCTTTTTGAAAAATGATGTAAATGATATATTTGTCCATTTGTTTTATATATTTTTCCTTTTCTGTACCTAAAAAGATACTGTTCAAGGGAAGAGAAAAGACGTGTTTTTTTTGATCGGCGTCATAAGGTTCTGTCTGAAACAGTCAAATAATCTATATAGAAAAGTCTAAAATTCAGTACAAAAAAGGTAAACATATTTTTTTGTTTGATTAATTTGATATATTAGAGTTGCAAAGGAGAGGGCGGTTATGAAAAGAAGGATGCTTAGCACAAAAAGACTGAGTGAAATATTGAAAAAGATCACGATCGTATTGTCAGCCATTACTGTTTTTGTTACTTCTTATCTGATGGTTTTGCCGGGAGTCACGATCGATGAAGATGCAGTGGAAAACGATCCGGGGATCGTCCTTTCACTGGAAGAAGAAGAGGAAACCGTTTCTTTTGAAGAAGAAACAGTGATCATAGCTGAAGAAGAGGAACTCTCTTCAGAAGAAGAAATTATAGAAGAAGTTATCGAAGAAAATGTCTTAAGTGAGGATATAAAGGAAGAAGAATCTTTAGAAGAAACTATCGCAGCTGAAAATACGGAAGAAGCTTTGATCGAGGAAGAAGAAAAAGTGATCGAAGTTACAAAAGAAAAAGAAGATATGTATTTTTACGATGACAGCACGGATGTCATCGTTTCAGTGATCGCTCCATATGGTGCATTTGAAGCTGATACGAAGATGGTCGTTGTGCCAGTCGATCCAAGTGAAGTTTTCGAAACGGTAGCCGGAACTTTGGAAGATGATATCACAGGTTTTCAGGCTGTTGACATCAGCTTCCATTATGAGGATGAAGAAGTTGAACC
>DESX01000098.1:0-11781 GCA_002362065.1 Solobacterium sp. UBA3303 | reverse complement strand
GATCCCAAGATCGTTCATATCGATAATAACGGCGATCCTTCCTTAATGGAAAAGATGGAAGAAAACGATGATGAAGTCGTATTTGAGTCCAAGGAATTTTCGACTTACGTCGTTGTCGTTACGACAAAGTATATTACAGATGAAGGTGATACCTACAAGGTCACTGTGACTTTGAATGACAAGGCCAGATTAAACGGCAATGTTCATCTTGAAGTAAGCGAGATCACTGGTGAAGCATACCAAGAATACTACCACAAGATGATCGAAACATTAGGATTAGATGGTTTATCATTTGCGAGGATCTTCGATATCTCAATCCTTGATGAAGCAGGAAATAAACTGCAGCCCGCAGGTTTCGTCGATGTGAAGATGGAACTGCTTGAAGATGAACTGATCTCAAACAATACTTCGATCGTTCACTTTGAAGGCGAAGATGAAAGGCCGCATCTCTTATCAGCCGATGCGAATGGGAATGCCGTTTCCTTTGTGACGGATGGCTTTTCCGCTTATGCGATCGTAAACGGTCCTGAAGCAGATAACGATGGCTGGATGAGAGTTTCTTCCTTAAATGAAGTAAAGGAATATGGAACAGAAGGCTTATACATTGGCCATACCGCTGGTTACTATCTGATGAATGAAGTAAGAAAATACAATAATTCAAATGTCTATGGTATCGCCAAAACAGCCAAGAGCGATTATCCGGATGGCGGAGCAGAAAAGTATTACTTCGAACAGGTGAGCGGTTATGAAGATCGCTTCTATATCTATACCTTTGATGCACAGGGAAATAAAGTCTACATCTACAATAGCGGAAACGACAGCCTGTATCTTGAGAAAAATCAGAAAAGTGTCTTCACATTGAGAGTGCAGAACGGGACTTTCGTACTCAATGTCAGCAATAACCGCTATCTCAACATGTGGGGCAGCACCAATGGCAACATCTTCGCAGCTTATACGAGTGCCGATGCCGGATCCAATTTCTACTTCTGGCATTATGAAAAAGATGAGATAGCTGATCCATATGAACTCGATGGCAAAACTTATGGTCTGATGCGATATGATGAAGGAACGAACGGCAAGGCTTTGATGAATACGGTCTTGGAAGAAGGAAGTCTTGAAGGTCTGGCCCTTACCGTCATGTCCAAGGCCGGCAACAAAGACAGGCTCTTTGTACCGGACAGCTCAGAGATCTCGATGTGGAGCTTTGAACACATTGAAAGTGACAACTACTATATCTCTTCTATCATCGATGGAAACAGAAGATATCTGAATATTACCTCTGAAGGCCTTTCTTTAAGCAATGAAAAAGAAAGTGCTTCAATGATCCGCGTCATTCCTGGACTTGGCATTCATGCCGGTCAGATCTGCTTGAAGGCAGGAAATGATACGCTTACTTATAACGGAAAGATCGAAAACGGTTTTGGCGTTAACGGAAGCGTTGGAAATGAATGGCTTTCTTTAGTCGAACTGTCAGAGCTCAGCGCTGATCACTTCATGACTCATACGGCTTCCAAGGTCTCCGTATCAGATGAAAATATCACAAATGGTTCAAGGATTATCGTCTATACCCGCGTCTGGAACGATGCAGAGAAGAAATATGAATACTATGCAGTAGGTTCCGATGGCTCTTTGGTAAGAGTCTATGAGAGCGGCGATGAGATCGAATGGGTCGGTGAAAGACTTAACGCTTTATTATGGAACTTCGTCGAATACTATTGGGAAGGCACAAGTGAGCCAAATCACTACTATGAACTTTATAACCAGTATTCGCAAAAGTTTATCGCTCCGCAGAAAAGCGAGGATCAGATCCTTTCCGATCAGACCATCGGCATCAACCTGAACGGCAGAAGAGATGGCAAATACTATACGCCGATCCTAGCCTGGGATGATGACTATTATGCCTATGCCGGCTTGAAGGCAGATGTCAAAAGCGGCAAGGTCGTATCCAGCTCAATGAATGAAGCGGATGATTTCTACTTTGCAATCATGCAGGAAGTCCTGGTCGATGATCGTCTGATCACGATCCCGACGATCGACAATACAAAATATGGCATCACGATGCGCATGGTCAACTTCGGAAGAAGTGAAAAAGATGACACGAATGGAAGGAATTACATGTCTTCCTTCTTAGGCAGTGACAACGGCTATAAAAACGGCAATACGGAAGATGGTTTATTGAACTCTAGGCTTGGAAATGACGGCTACCCTGTAAGCAAGGCAGGAAACAGCCTGTCATCTTGGTTCGCTGGTGCGCAGGAAGTCAACCACCTCTTCATCGAAAGCACATATTCTGGCACAGGCTATTTCGAATACAACAGCGTGGAAAACTTTGCCCACCTGATCAATAAGGCGAGTGACAAGTGGTTAAACGAAGGCTATGAAATGGGAGACTTCGTCCTCTACAAGCAGATCGGTACGACCGATTCCCAGTCTGGCAAATTCTATACCCATGGACAGTTCTTCCCTTACAATGACTTATCAGCTGGTGTCTTCTCGATCCAGAAGAATCTGACAGACGCTTTGGGAAGAAACCTTCCGGACTCTGATCCAAGGAAATACGAACAGCTCTATCAGGTGCAGAATCCTTCCAATCCGGATTACTATATGGGCATGGAGCTGGAAGCTATGTTCACACAGACCCCGGATGGCCTGGATGAATGGGGCCATGACATCATTTATGAATTCACAGGCGATGATGATTTCTGGCTTTATGTCGATGGCGAGTTAATTATTGACCTGGGCGGCATCCATGATGCCTTGGCCGGAAGTGTCAACTACAGAACCGGCGAAGTCGTCGTCAATGGAAAGCACTATACATTAAGACAGCTTTTCGAAAACAACTACAGACAGAGAAATCCAAGAGCTTCGCAAAGTGCAGTCAATGCCTATCTTGATGAATACTTCAAGTCAGGAACGTCGATCTTCAAGGATTATACAAGCCACACGATGCGCATCTTCTACTTTGAAAGAGGTGCCGGTGCTTCCAACTTGCATATGCGTTTCAACCTCGCTTCGATCAGACCCGACACGGTGCAGCTTTCCAAGGTCCTTTCCGGGATCGATGAAGCAGGCTCTGTTCAGGCGCAATTCCCTTACCAGATCTTCTATAAAGATGCAATGGGAAATGAAAGAAGATTAGCCAACGCAGTCAAGGGCGATCCATATAAGACAACAGACTATGTCCTGTACAAGGGAACAAATACCCCGGTCAGCTATAAAAGCAGCATCCTCATCGATGGGATCACCTATGAAGATGTCTTCTTCTTAAAGCCAGGCGAAACAGCAGAGATCTCTTTCCCAGATTCCATGAGCGAATACAAGATCAAGGAATGCGGCGTCAATACGGAAGTATTTGAAAGAGTAAGCGTAAACGGTTATGAAAACTACGGAACATATGTAAAACAAGGCCGCAGAGACTATGAGATCGCTTATGCGACAAGTGAAGAAAGAGCACGTGTGATCTATGACAACAGAGTCGATCCAAGTGCTTTAAGAACGATCTCCTTTGAAAAGAAGATCTTCGATGAAAGCGGAAGAAATGAGATCTTAAATGATACAAGCGAATTCAATTTCCGTCTTTATCTCTCTACTGAATACAGTGAACTTGAAGCAGCCAGGATGCATACGTATCACATCAAGGATGAAAATGGAAATTACTGTTACTGGGATGTAGAGAACAGATGCTTTGCCTCATTAGGTGAAAACAAGAACGAGTTCGGCAGTCTCAGCAAAGAAGAAAAGGAACTTGCAAGCTTCGCGACTTCCTTGAATGGTGCGATCTCCAGGATCCAAAGAGGCTACAGCATCGAGATCCTCAATGTTCTTGCGGGCACGAAATTCAGGATAGAAGAGCGCGAAACAGAGATCCCGGATGGCTACAGCTTCCAGAGATATGATTACTATGCAGATAGAAATGATGAAGAATATATTACTTATAATGAGATCGAAAATGGCGTGCAGGATCTGATCATCGCTGACAAGGATCCCCACATCGTGATCCGCAACCTGAAGGGTTTTGGCTTACGCATCAATAAGTCATTCAATGATGCGGAATATATGGAAGAAAGAGATGCAGCCTTATTTGCGGTATTTGTAAATGGGCAGCTCCTAAATAACAGCATCCGTCAGATGCCTTATACAGAAAATACACTCTATTATTTCTGGCTCAGACTTCCGATAAACGGTTCAAACTTTGAAGACTATGTCGGACGTGAAGTTGAGATCACAGGTTCTTATACAGTTGATGAAGAAGGCTATGTCACATTAGGAAAGGAAAGCGCAGTTACCGCAAAAGAAAACGGTGATTCCATTTCAATGAGCGGCATTCAAAAAGGTGAAGAACAGAAAGGCGAATTCACTTATACCGTTACAAATGAAGACAGACAAAGCGACAATGTCCGCCTCAGCGAGATCACAAACAGCCGTCCGGGCATCGTCTTGAGAAAAAGCGATGAAAACGGAAATGGCTTAAAAGGTGCGGAATTTGAACTGAGTCTGAATGAAAAGATCATCTGTACATTCACTTCCGATGAAAACGGCTATATCACGACGGCTTTCTTAAGCCCGAACAAAGAATACATCTTAAAAGAGATCAAGGCGCCGAAAGGCTACCATGGTCTTGAAGAAGAACTTCATCTGACCTTAAAGAATGGCAAGATCTCGATCAGCCCGAAAGATGCGGAATACTATACGCTTGATGAAAGCGATGGCATCACGATCACTTTACGAAATGACCGTTATACGTTTAAGGCAGTCAAATCAGATGCCGGTGATAGAGAAGCAATGGCAGGCGTTCATTTCAGCCTTCACAAGCAGCACAGCGTCGACGGTGTCATCCAGTTTGACCCATCGCCAATGGTCGGCTATGAAGATCTGATCACAGGCGCCGATGGAAGCATCCCTAAGATCAACGAGACATTAAATGAAGGTGTCTATGAATTAAGAGAACTTGAAACATTGGAAGGCTATCAGCTTCTTGATTCCTATATCCGTTTCTTGATTTCCGAGACCGGAAAGATCGAACTCATAAACAAAGTTGAAGGTGTTAGCCTTGTTTCAGAAAGCAATGAAAATGGAATGGAATATGTATTGAATATCTTCAATGCGCAAAACAGAGTCCTTTCCTTCCAGAAAGTGGACATCGCGGATTCTTCCGCTTTGGAAGGCGCTGAGTTTGAACTTTACACCATCGATGATGAGGAAACACCTCTGGCATCCTTAAGTTCCAATGAAGAAGGAATGATGGAAGATGAAAAGGGGGATACGGAATTTGAAGTCGCAGTCGGCGATTACAAGCTCATTGAGACCAAAGCGCCTCAAGGCTACATCAAAAAACAAGAACCGGTCATCATCCGTGTAAGGAATCATGGAGTCACGTATGAAGAAGGTACGAACCTTTCCAAGAGCGGAAAAGGCGTAAAGATCGATGAAACTTCAGGTACTGTCACGCTTCTGATCTCCAATTCTTCCGGTATTGCCTTGCCACATACGGGCGGCATTGGCACAGGGATCTTTAAGACAGCAGGTCTTAGCCTGATCGCTGTCTCGATCCTTCTGACAGTCAAAAAAAGAAGATCATAAAATACAAACATCCTGCAATATAGCACATGCAGGATGTTTCTTTCTTATCGGATCATTTCCAAAAGAAAAGCGCTCAGATGTGAGTGCTTTGTCTTTATCAGGATTCAAAATAGGAAGCAGCCAGATCGCCTCTTCCTTCACTGGATGCCGCTCCTTCAAAATTTCGGCAGAAGTAATCGGCTGCATTCCAGGCACCGCTTGAGGTATTTTCAGTATTCAGCAGATAGTTTTTGACATTGGAGTAAGAGCTGCTTAGTTCGTGATCGAGGTAAGCGAGCTGCCCTTCGATCGATGCTGCATCAAGGCCGTTAGCGGAACAATAGGAGAAGAGATTGTTTTGTCTGTTTCCTCCCCATTGGCATAAGCCATAGTAGTAGTCACCGATATCGGGATTGAAATTGGATTCATAGCGCATGTTGGCTAAGATACCGCAGGCTGCCGCCTTGTTGTAGCCATAGGTATTCGTCAGATATGCGTAGATGATGTTATAGCCTTCGCTGCCGGATACCGCTCTGTTTCTGACATTGACAGTGAATGTCTTTTCACTAGAAAGACCGTTTTTGTCAGTCGCCTTGACTTTGACTTCGTATTCGCCGGCCTTGCCTAGATCAAGATCCGTGAGGATCTCATAATCTTCGATATTGCCGTCAACGATGTCATATACATGGCTCACATTGTCTTTTGGATCATAGTCACTGTTTTTGTAGACAGAAACATTCTCTTCTTCTAGTTCAATGATCGGCTTATTGGTATCTTCGACGCGGACGGTGATCTCAAAAGTTCGTTCAACGTTTTGTTTATAGCGCTCTTCGGTTTTTGATACGGTGTATCGTAAGATCTGATCGCCGATCTGATAGGGATCGAGCTCATCTTCGATCTTTAATTCGCCGATACGCGTTTTAACCAGATCTTTGGCGCTGATCTTTGATCCATATTCGATGTCATGCAGATCAAAGCTGACATCGAGGATCTCATAGATTTGTTTTCTTCTGTTGTTTCGATCGATCAGGATCAGACCAAAGACAAGTATGAATAGCAGCGATCCGTATTTAAAGTATTTGTTATTTAGTAATTCTTTCATTAATTCGGTATGTAGTAAGTATCATCTTCATTTGGAAGTTCTTCCTGTTTGATGATCTCGTTGTTTTTCATTTTTTCGGTCTCTTGTTGGATGAAATTGACTTGCGAACGGAACGGGTGAACGACGTAGAGTTTTCGATCCCAGCCCATGGAAGCCGTGCCACACATATCACCTGTTCCTCCCAAATGGTAGGAAATGATGTTCCAACTGGAATTGTCGTTTAATTGTAAAGCAATGAGTTTGTATACATCTTCAATTTCAATACTGGTCAGGAATTGACCTTTCAATGCGGTAAACAGGTCGTCATAATTGCCAAGGCTGTCAAAGCTCATTAGTTTTTGTATGATCGCTTTTAAAGCGATCGTCTGATGATGACTGCGGTCGTAATCGCCGTTTGGAAGGCTTTTGCGTTCCCTGACATATACCAGAGCTTTCGTTCCATCCATGTGTATGTTCCCTTCAGGGAATTCATATACACCAGAGCGGAAGTAATAAGGGTTATCCACATCGATGCCGCCTAAGGCATCAACGATATATTTGAAGGTATTGAAGTTGACGATACCGTAGTGATCGATATCGATGCCATAGTATTCCGAAACGCCCTGCATCGTATTCTGGATACCGTCATTCCCTAAATGGGTGAGTTTGTCCAAACCATGGTCAAGAGCCGGATTCGGGATATAGGTATCTCTTGGCAGGCCTACGATCATGACTTGCCTTGTGACCGGATTGATATTGACGATGATGTCGACATCCGTACGTCCATAGATCGATAATCTACCGCTTCTGGTATCTTCACCGGCAATATACACCGTGAACATTGAGTTGATGATATCTTTTTCGATTTCTTCTTCCTGGACAGTTTCGATACGTTTGATGATCGAACTTACGGTTTTTGTATCATCTGTGAAATTGGAAAATTTTTCGATATCTTCAACGGCATCGACGTAGATGTCGTTTAGAAGTAACAGATCACCTTTTCCATCATACAAGGCTTCTACAGCTGAAATGATGTCTTCAGTTTCAAGCGTTTTTATGGAATCTTCGTTAAGGATCTCTTTTAACTGCTCGATGGCATAATTCTGGTTTTCCTGATCATTTCGTTTCTGAATGATGAAGACAGGGTCATTGTAATCGGCGATGTTTTCTTTGAAATTGCTGTTGGTGGCATATATGTTGATGATTGCCTCATCATAGGACGTGTCTTTGAAGATGTCACGGACGCGTTTCTCAAGGCTTGGCAACAAGATCAGTCCGGCCGCCATCAAAGCGATCAATATAACATTCAATAGTATCGCAACAAAACGAAACCATTTTCTAGAAAGGATCGAAATGATCCCGGAGATACAGATCAGAATCGTGATCACCAGCAATAAAGGAAGCTTGTAACGGCTTGGGAATACGGCGTGCCTGATTGCGATAAAATATAGTATTAAAGCACTGATCACAAAGACCAGCCAGCTGATCAGTTCGGTTTTTTTATTCTTCAGTTTTTTCATTTTCTTCGTCCATGATATAGTTCTGGTCCGTCCATTCAAATGGAAGCCAGGTCTCGACTTTACGGTTCATAAATTCCACTTCAACAAGGCAATTGCGGTTTCGCTTGGAATACTTAATGATATGGCCTTCCATCTGAGCCAATGGTCCATCGATGATCTTGACTTTCTCATTGACTTTGATAGCTTTGGACATGCCGATAAGACCATTTTGTCTTAAGAACCAGCGGGCATAGACAAGGTCTTCGCCAAACAGTTTTCCAAGTTCAAGTTTCCATTTTAAGATCTTGAACGGATTATTGTCGGAGCGGATGTAGCGGATATCGTAGTTTTCCGGAACATAGACAAAAACATAACCTTTGATAAGTACGGCTTCTTCATCCCATTTTCTGCCATGGTCGGATCTGTGGACCATTTTTCTCAAAACCAGGCAATAGATCTCTTCGTACTTATTGTTGAGTTCGGCTGCAAGGTCTTCTTCTTTGCCGGATAAGGTAAAGAAAACATAGGAATCAAAACCGTTTTCTATAAAATCTTCTCTTAAGTTTTGCTTCTGTAGGATATCCATACGTGTATTATAGAGGATTCGATAGAAAAACTCTAATAGATAAGGTTTTTCTTCGATTTCATTTTGAAAACGATATACTGTATTTGTGAGTTTGAATTTCAAATTTGAAATTCAATTGATGAAAAACCGTTTTCAATTTCAATTTTGAATAATAAACGATCAGGGGTAAGCTATGAAAACAGAAAACAAATGTGCAGAAAAATATTTTGAGATCTATGGAAAAGATCCGGAGAACGTGGGATTTTGTCCATATCGTATCTCACCATTAGGCGCTCACATCGATCACCAGTATGGAAAGATCAATGGCCTTGCGATCGATAAGGGCATTTATATCGCCTACAGCGTTAAAAAGAATGGAGTTGTTGAACTGCAGTCTTTGAATTTTCCGAAAAGAGCACAATTTCATATCTCTTCTGTTCCGGAAGAAAAAGTCGGGGACTGGGCTGATCATTTAAGAGGCGCAACGAAAGTATTGAATGAAAAGTATCCTTTACGGTATGGTATGTCTGCCGTTATTGAAGGAACTTTGCCTGTAGGAGGTCTTTCTTCTTCGGCGGCGGTCATTATCGTTTTTATGAAGGCTTTATGCAGGCTCAATAACATTGAATTAAGTGACTGGGAACTGATTATGATGGCTAAGAAGGCAGAGAATGAATATGTCGGCGTCAATTGTGGAAAGCTCGATCAGGCTTGTGAAGTCTTGTGCAAAAAGGATCACTTGTTATATCTGGATTGCAAGGACGATTCTTGTGAACTAATTCCAGTAAATTCAGATATGAAGCCTTACTCCATTGCGATTTTCTTTTCCGGACTGGAGCGTTCTTTGGCAAACAGTGCATATAATCTCCGCCAGGACGAATGCAAGGCTGCAGCTTATGATTTGTTAGCTTATGCCGGAATGGATTATGGAAAGTTCATCGATACCAGACTCAGAGATGTGCCATTTGAGGTCTATCAGGAATATAAAGACAGACTGCCGGATAATTTCCGCAGGCGGGCAAAGCATTATTTCAATGAGATCTATAGAGCGGAGCAAGGTGCCAAGGCGTGGAAGCACGGAGATCTTGATACCTATGGAAAGCTGGTCTTTGAATCCGGTTATTCTTCCATACACAACTATGAATGCGGCTGTCCGGAACTGATCACACTTTATGACATCATGACAAAGACCGATGGCATCTATGGTGGTCGATTCTCTGGAGCTGGTTTTAAAGGCTGCTGCATGGCTCTGATTGATCCAAACAAGGAAGAAGAGATCCTGAACAAAGTTGAGGAAGCATATCTCAAAGAATATCCTTCTTTAAAAGGCAAATACATTTCGGCGATCTGCCACAGCACCGATGGCGTAGGAGAAGGCTTATGAAATGTATCGTTTTAGCTGCCGGTTATGCGACAAGGCTTTATCCTTTGACGGAGAATTTTCCAAAGCCATTATTAAAGGTCAATGAAAGACCGATCATTGAATGGCTGATGGACGATGTGTCTAAACAAATTGATGAATTTGTCATCGTGACAAATCATAAGTTTTCTGGTGTCTTTGAAGACTGGGCAAAGGAAAGAATTAATGAGACAGACGAAAAGATCATTATCGTCGATGATGGAACTGAGGACAATGAACATCGTTTAGGAGCAGTCAAAGACTTAGAACTTGCCTTGAATCATTGTGAAAAAGATGATTATTATCTCGTTATGGCGGGAGACAATCTTCTGGATTTTGATTTGTCGTTGTTTATTGATTTTTCTTTATATAAGAAGACTTCCTGCGTGATGTGTCATGAAGAAAATGATCTGAAGAAAAAACAGAAGACGGCAATCATTACCGTCGATGAAAACGATAAGATACTGGCATATGAAGAAAAGCCAAAAGAGCCTAAGGGAAATCTGGCGGTACCGCCTTTCTATATTTATAGAAACGAAGATATCTGTCGAATCAAAGAGGCTTTAAATGAAGGGTGCGGCTATGATGCACCAGGTTCTTTTGCGGCATGGTTGTCGTATCGGGTTGTTATGCATGCCTACAAGATGCCCGGAAAAAGGTACGATATAGGCGATATTGCCTCGTATGAGAATGTTAAAGAATTGTTTTCAGGAAATTGTAAATAATAGATTTTACTGATAATTCTGGCCATTATTTGATTCATAGTATGTTAAAATATGTTACGTGCTTAAGACGTAGCATGTTTTTTAATTATGAAGAGACTTGTTTTAGCTGTACTTACGATATTATTGTGTGTCGGTGGAGTTGCCTCTACCTATTTCCTGCTGGACAGAAGAGCTCCGGGTATTGAAGTGTCTGGAACACCTTCTTTGGCGTGTGATGTAACTTTTGATGAATTGCTGGATCATGCATCCGCAAGCGATGATAAGGGACTGAAGTCTTTCTTTATTGAAGAAAAAAGTCTGGATACGATTGCGGATAATGGTTATTTGACTTATGTGGCAGTCGATGAAGCCAATCATGTTTCAAAGAAACAAGTGTCTGTTAGTGTCGATCCGGCCATGAAACAATACCATCTGGAACTTATCCAGCCTTTGATTTTTCAGGTGAACGAAACAGTCAAGATCTCAGACTATGTAAGTCTGCGCAATGGCTGCAATCAGGATGTCAAAGATCGTATCAGTATTGAAGGCATCGACTATGACAAGATTGGTGATTATGAAGTCACGATCACTTCCAAGAAACATTCCCAGACGGAAGCGCTTGTTGTGAATGCGGAAGTCGTTGACCTGACGATCCCGAGGATCTATCTGACCAGCGATACCGCAAGCGATACTGCCGGAAGGTATTTCTATGAAGAGTACTTCATGGATTTTGTCGATCATGTAGAAGATGACAAGGACAGTGAAACAGTCTTGATGAATAACGTGACTTGCGATTATCTGGATGTACTTCCGATCTATGAGTCGGGTCTTGTCAACCGGGCAGGTACTTATACGATCACTTACCAGGTGATGGATTCGGAAGGAAAGACTTCAACTGCACAATTGTTGTTTACTTTGAATGCCCCTAGGATCGTTGAAACATACGAAGAAGGAGACTAACTATTAAAAGTCAA
>DESX01000060.1 GCA_002362065.1 Solobacterium sp. UBA3303 | reverse complement strand
AGATCGCATACAGGGTCGTGATCGATCCTGCTTTGAAGATCGAATAGTCAAAGACTTCACCGTCTTTATAATTGACGCCTGTTCCATCCGCCTTGCTGTTCCAGCCTTTGAAGGTATAGGTCTTTTTGACACCGTTTATGACTTCGATCCTCTTATAGGTATTCTTGATCAGGACGCTGTCCTTATAGATCAATTGGTCTCTCATAGAACCCGCTGTTGCACCATTGCCCATGAAGCGGATCGTCATGCCGAATGACCTCTGAACGATCTTGAAGGAGACTGTCTTGATGCCGCCATAGTTTCCTTTGCCTTGGATGGTCAGTTTTGCAGTTCCTTTTGCCGTATTGTTGGTGTATCCGATGATGTCATAGTCTTCAGCTTTCAATATCTGATTTCCAAGTTTCACGGTCAGCTGTGACTTATCCGGATAGATCGGACTTCCGGTGTAGTACTGTACAGGTATTATGACATTTGCCTTGGATAGATCGGCAGAAACGATGCGATAAGTCCCGCTGATACTGCCGGTATAATAATTGAGCTTGAGGCCATCGGTATTGATGGTGACTCTCACCAGGGCATCAACAGGAAGGATATCACTCTTTCGCACTTCTTCACCCGCGTGTCTGAGCAGTTCCGGTTTTTCTTTTACTGAGCCATCCTTGATCAAAGTGTCATAGAGATAGGTATAGGATATTTCCTTGGAATAATCCGTACCGGCGCTCAGTTTCTTGCCGTTTGAGTCAGTCAATACCGGCTTGCTCTTCCAGGCATCCGCCTTTTCCGCATAGACCTTATCCGGCAGGAGAAGATCGATCTTTGCGGACCTCTTTGAAATATTCAGAGGTTTCGCAAGGATATTGAAGTTTTTATCCAGTGAACCGGCATAGGATCCCTTGCCCTTGACGGTCAATAAAGCCTGACCCGGTTTTGTATTATTCTTATAGGACAAAGTGTAATCCACGTTATAGATCAGTTTTTCTCCGTTAACTGATACAACAGGGAGTGGCTTGACTCCTCCTTTTTCATAGTAACAGTCTTCCAGCAGGACCTCAGTCTTGCTGTCTGGATCGTTTAATGAGACCTTGTCGATGACAAACGTCACTGAGAAGGAACCTTTGTAGTTATTTTTTCCGGTTAACGTGATCGAAGCCTTGCCTGCCTTGATGTTGTTTTTATAGACAAGTGTATAGTCCTGATCAAAGATCAGTTCTCTTCCATCATAAGAAAGCTTTACTTCCGGTTTGATCGCATCACCTGTATAAGCGTAGTGTCCTTCAAGTCCGCTTACAGTGACTGTTTTGTTTGTGAAGGCCAGCGGCGTGATCTTGAAAGACTTGATGACCTGTCCATAATAGCCGGCCTCTTCGATACCCTTAATGATGATATAGGCTGTACCGGCATTTGTGTTGTCCTTGTATTTGACAGTATAGTCCTGGCCTTCAATCAGAACAGTCTTGCCGTTTAAGACAGACAGATCCTGCCGGATCTCGTTTCCATGGTCATATGCCATAGCTTTGATGCCATTGATCTTTAAGGAAGAGACAAAGGTTCCTGTATCCACGATCGAATAAGAGGCATGCAATGTTCCCTTGTAGTTGCCGCACAGTTCGATCGTTATATCATAGGTTCCTATTTCACTTTCCAGAGGGATATCCGCTGTATAATCGGTCTTGTTTTTCAGTTTGATGCCTTTATATTCAACAGAGCTGATCACAGGTTTTTGTATCTTGCTGTTGTACAGGAAAGATGTATTCTTCAATATGATCAAGACATCCTCATCGCTTAAAGAAAGCGGGAGGATATCGAAGGTCTTCACAAGCGTTCCGACATAGTTTCCTTTGCCGGTGATCACGATCGAAGGTGCCTTGGCCGCATCGTGATTCGCCGCCTTGTTATTGTTTAAATACTTGACTGTATAATCAGTGCCAATACTTAAAAGCTTGCTTCCGTAATAGACTCTGAAATCATCGGCGATCACGGCCTTGACATTTGGATCATAGACAGCCTGTTCATTCCCGTTGAAGCAGATCTTTGAAGTCCATATGCCTTCCGGGATATCTTCTGCCGTTTCAATTCCCTGATATTCCCTGTCTTCTTCACTGATATCGCCGAATTCTTCTTCCGTATTGACCGTAAACGTCAGAACAAGGACATCGGAAGGCTTAAAGTTTTCTACGACCGCAATAACTTTGATGGTGAGGTTTCCTTCTTCATCCAACATTGACACATCAACTCTGATCGCTCCATCATAGAGTTTTGTCGTACCCTGCGGTATATAGGTTCCACTTTCTTCGTCATAGATGACTGATGGTTCAGATCCATCCGTCGTATAGAAGAGATAGGAGCCTGGTGTCGGTGAAGACAGATAGATCAGATCATTGATCTTCACTTCTTCATCTTCGATATCAATATCCGGCATTTCCGCCTGGTATTTGTAATCGTAGATGCAATATAAAGTGATGATCTCGCCATCTTTGGAAGAAAGATTCTTAACTTCTTCCCCGGCCTTATAGATCACTTCGCCATTTGAAGAATCAGACCAGCCAAGGATCTCATGATAGGTATCTGGTTTTAGATCCGGCATCACAAAAGGCTCATCATAGACACAATGGATGTCTTCAAGAGATGCAGAAAGACCATTCATATCGAAATGGACTGTATATTTGACCGGCGTCCATTTCGCATACAGAGTGATATCACCCGATGAATTGTGCAGGATCTCCTTTATCTGTTCATTGAAGGAAGGATCCTTATACCAGCCTTCAAAGATATAGCCTGTACGTGCCGCATCTTTCAAAACGATCGTTTCATCATCATAGCTGTAGCCATCCGGATTGAAGTTGCTGGCAGGAGAACCTTGCGAATCATTGAGCACGTAAGTGATCTGATAATCACAAAGCCTGTAATTGGCCTTGTAGGACCTGTCACCCACAGAACCCTTAGGGATGATGACTTCCATGCTTAAGTCATCGATATCCGTGCCGCTCCAGCCCGTAAAGACATAGCCGGTCTTAGTCGGATTGTTAAGAATGATGTCATCGGATTCAATGGTATAGGTCGAAGGATTCTTAATTTCAAGACTTCCGCCGTCAAGATCATAAGTGATGGAATATTCGATGAGCTTCCAGTCTGCCTTGAAGGTATAGACCTGATCTTCTTTAATCTGTCCCGTCAAAGAGACTTCCTGTTCATCTTCATAGGTCTCATCTTCACAGATCCAGCCGTTAAATGTATAGCCGTTTCTTGTAAAGAGATTTTTGCAAAGCTTTTCCGGCACACCATAACTCAAGACTTGGTCTTCCATCTGCCCTTCACCGCCATTGGCGTCGAAATGGATGATGTATCTTTCCGGTGTGAGTCTTTCATAAACGATCTCACCGCAGATTTCACACATCACATCGTGCAGATAGTCCGGTTCGCCATTGTATTTATGCATGTGGAAACTGATCTTCTCACATTCCATATCAAGCTTCCCAAAGCTGTCATCCACCGGGTTCTTGATATTTAACTGCAACGGAATATCGAGACATGCATTATTTTTTGTCTGAAAGACGATCTCAAAAAGACTGCAGTCTTCTTTCAAGCCGCCTTCATCGTTGATGTAAGAAAACTTCAACTGACCGATGTCATTTTTAATGTTGGAGGTGATGCTTCCGCATCCTGAAACATTTCTGACTTCAAGGCATTGCATCAGATCCTTGTCAAAATCCAGTATGAAATCGGCAGCTGCGAGATTGGATGCTCCGGGAGCCGTATAGGATATGACGGTATTTCTTTGCGCATCCTGCTTATAAGCTGCACCTAAAACATATTTGTCAGACTGTTCGTCTTTTCCATTCAGTTTTACATTGACGCTTACGGAAGAGCCTTCGATCTGTTTTAATGAGGCGTCGTATAAGCTTTCCGCTGTAAACCGGATAGTCGTTGTATCACTGTTTTCCGTCTTTGATCTGAACTTTACCTTCAGGATCGGATCGATGTTTCCATTGATGCCTTTTAAATTGATGTAGGAAATGACGATACAGTCGCTTCGCTCGCTGATCGAATCCGAAGCGCCTTCTGCCTCCAGCATCTTCTCACCCAGTTCAAGACCTGTGTATTCAAGTTTTTCACTGTCGTATTCGATAAGCAGATCCGCAGCTGCCATCCCATAGGCATTGTCTGTCCATAAGGAGATCTCTGTTTCCTTTCCATATTCAAGCGTGATCGAAGAATTGGAAAACAAAGAAAGTGTATTCAAAACTTCTTCATCTTCATTGACTTCGATGTGGAAGGTCGAACCCTTCATTTCCACCGGATTCAGAGAACTGTCACAGACATCACCGATCAGTACGGTAACTGTGCTGTCTGTGCTCTTGGCATTTTCATTGACTGTGAAAACCAGCTCAAAAAGCTTCCCGCTTCCATTCAAAGGAGAAGTAAAGATATAGCTCGTGATGATCTGGCCTTCCTGATCCTTGTTGATATCGCCAAAATGCTGGGCAGAAGAAAGAAAGTCTGCTTCCGTAACCGAATCAAGTTTCAGCACCTCAGAGTCATAGTAAATATTGACATCGATTGCACCGATATCATTAAAGTCATTTCCATACAGAAAAACACTGACCTGATCACCAGGGGAAGCTTCCTTGTCTTCCCCGGTGATCGAAGCTGTTGTTTGTCCAAAAACGATCTTTGTATTGCTTAACAGGATAAACAATACCAGAACTATATTCAGAAGCCTTTTCATATTACAAAGCGATCCTTGTGATCTTTCCGCTCACATATTTCAGAATGACCAGTGCTTCTGCTGAAGAAAGCTCACCATCCTTGTTGATATCAGCCCTGGTAAACTGTTCCTCCGTCAGATTCAGAAGATCATTGACTGCCTGTATGATCATCAAGGCATCCTTGTTCGTGATCTTGCCATCACCATCGACATCGCCCAGAGATTCTTCACCGATCGGTTCCTTGACGACGACCTGGTACGGATTGGCAGGTGTCCTTGAGTAGTTGTAGGTCGAACCATCATAAGCTTCGATACAGTACTCAATACCATCGAGTGTCACATCGACGCCCGGAATGATCGCATAATACTTGTCGTTGTTCTTAGTCATGTCCACGATCGTCCATTGTTCACTTCCCGTCTTACGGTAATGCAGACGGGCTCTTTGAACTTCAATGTTGTCGGTGATCGTCGCCGAGATCACAAGATTGGATCCCGCATACGCCGTATAGACAGGCGTATGGTAGATATCCGGAGCCATCGTATCTTTCGAACGGATACGGATCTTGCCGGATGGCGTCGATTCGCTCATATCGGACTGTACGACTGTAAAGTTGTAGTAATATGTCTTGCCCGGTTCAACGGTGTCATCGAAGAATTCTTTGACATCCGCCGGCAGGATCGTTGCATTGAGCCTCTGGTAATAGCCATCTTCAAGATCGGAACGATAGACGTTGTAGCCGATCAGCGTGTCAAAATCATCCTGCATCCAGCTCAAAGCGATGCCCATATCCGTCGCTTCACCCTGCATGGTCATGGACAAAGCAGCAGACATATCGATCTCAAAATCGAATCTGCCCCAGTCTCTCATGAA
>DESX01000041.1 GCA_002362065.1 Solobacterium sp. UBA3303 | reverse complement strand
TCATCTGGTTCGGGTTCTGCATGACGTAACCGATCTTACTGGATCTGGCACGGATGGAATGATCACTGATGTCTTCCCCTTCAAAGATCACTTTCCCCTTGGAGGCTTTCTCAAAGCCGCAGATGACTTTGGACAATGTGGACTTGCCTGCCCCGTTTCTTCCGACGATGGCCATCATCTCGCCCTTTTTGACTTTGAAGTTTACATCATAGAGGATCTGCTCGCCTTCCTCATAGGAAAAGTCGAGATCCTGCACTTCAAGGATCACATCATTGTCGTTTGTGATGACTTCCTTATTCTGTGACGCATACCAGGCTTTGACCTGCTTTAATGCTTTTTCATCGAGCTTCAATGAACGGATCTGATCGATATCCGTCTGTTCATTGATATTGACGCCTGCGTATTTTAACGCCGTCAGATAGAGCGGTTCTCTTATGCCATAGCGTATCAGCAAGTCGCTTCTCAAAAGCTCTTCAGGCCTGCCGTCAAAGACGATGCTTCCTTCATCCATCAAAATGATGCGATCGACCCTTTCCCATAAGACATCCTCGATCCTGTGTTCGATGATGACGACGGTAGTATTGGTCTGCTTCTTGATCAGATCAATGAGCTCGATCGCGCTTTTTCCCGTTGCCGGGTCAAGGTTTGCGAGAGGCTCGTCAAACAAAAGGATCTTTACATCATCGACGATGACGCCGGCCATCGAAACTCGCTGCTTCTGACCGCCCGAAAGATCATAAGGCGCATTCTTTAAACGCTTTTCAATGTCGACTTTTTTGGCTGCCTCTAAGATCTGGGCATCCATCTTTTCCTTTTCGACGCAATCGTTTTCCAGAGCAAAGGCAATATCTTCCGCGACCGTCAGGCCTACAAACTGGCCATCCGGATCCTGTAATACCGTTCCGACTCTTGTCGATAATTCGAAGATCGAAGAATCCTTCGTCTGGATATCATCGACGGTCAGGCTTCCCTCCATCTTTCCGGTATAGGAAAACGGGATCAGTCCGTTGATGCAGTTGCCTAAGGTCGATTTGCCCGAACCGCTGGCTCCGCAGATCAGGATCTTTTCCCCCGGATAGATGTCAAGATCGATGTTTTTTAATGTCGGATTTTTCTGTGCTGTGTACTGAAATGAAAAATCTTTAAACGAAATGATCGGTTTCATAAACAAATTATACAATACCCCATTTTGCGGACTGAAAGAAAATTTACATTTTCACAATCGTTTCACAATCATTTCACGATTGCTTCACAATCGTAATGTACTATAACAGTGTAAAATAATTTTTTCATTTAATTCTCCGAAATGGGTACATCCCTAAATACCTTGATTCAGAAAACAGCAGTATCGCTTCCGATACTGCTTTTTCTTTACTGCATTGCTTTTCTGATATAACCGTCCGCTTTTTCAAGCCGTTCTTGAGCTTCCCTTTGATCGATATTCAGTAAGATCATCAGGATCGCCTGTTTACAGTTGTTGTTTGTCTGATTTAAGACTGCATCTGCCTTTTCATGGTCGCAGCCTGTCGCTTCCATGACGATGCGACGGCAACGTTCCACGAGCTTTTCATTGGTCGCTTTGACATCGACCATGAGGTTGCCGTAGACCTTGCCGACGCCGATCATCGTCGCCGTTGAGATCATGTTCAGTACGATCTTCTGGCAGGTCCCGGCTTTCAGTCTCGTTGAACCGGTGACGACTTCCGGACCGGCACTTAGTTCGATCGGGAAATCGCTGTGATCTGAGATCTCCGTATTGAAGTTGCAGCAAAGGCTTCCCGTCTTTGCGCCAACGCTTCTGGCATAATCGAGACCGCCGATGACATACGGTGTACGGCCGCTTGCCGCAATGCCGATGACGATATCCTTGTCACATAAGTTTATCTTCTTGAGATCTTGCACTGCGAGTTCTTTGGAATCTTCGGCACCTTCGACAGCCTTGACAAAGGCATTGTCTCCCCCGGCGATCAGACCGATGAAACGATCGGAATTGTAGGTCGGTACGACTTCGACTGCATCCATGAGTCCCAGTCTGCCGGAAGTTCCCGCACCGATATAGATGATGCGTCCGCCTCTTTTGTAGACATTGATGCATTCACTTACCAGGATACCGATCTCAGGAAGTGCTCCCTTGACCGCTTCCACGACCTTGTTGTCCTCCTGATTCATGATCGAAAGGATCTGCTCAGTGCTCAATAAGTCGATATCCTTTGTCTTTTCATTTCTTGTTTCGGTCGAAAGACCTTCGATCTTTACTGCCATACTAGTTCTTCCTTTCAAATAATTTTCCATCGATGTAGGTATCGATGTTGTTGAAACTTTCATCAAAGACAGCGATGTCTGCCTTGTAACCCTCTTTGATCAGGCCTCTGTCGCTGATCCCGAGCATGTGCATCGGATTGATCGTCACAGCATTGATCGCTGTGACCGTATCGATGTTCGCCTCGTGGATCGCATAATCGAGGATGTGATTGAGCTTGTGACAGGAACCGGCCAATGTATTGGTGCCCGTTAGATAGCCGACGCCTTCCGCTGTGACCGTTGTCGTCCTTTCTTTTTCCGGATCGCCATAGATGCCCGGCTTGAAGCCCTTGATATTGACGGAGTCCGTGATCAGAAGCAGTTTGTCCTTGCCCTTGGTCTTGGCCAGGATATTGGCTGCAACTTTATTTACATGTATGCCATCGCATATGCATTCCGCATAACATTCATCAAAGTACATTGCCGCACCAACGACTCCCGGTTCCCTGTGATGCAGTCCCCGCATGCCGTTGTAGGTGTGGGTGAAGCTGATGGCACCATGTTCAATGGCTTCCTTACAGACATCAAAGGAAGCACCGGTATGGCCCAAAGCCACCTTCATGCCCTTAGAGACGCAATAATCGATGACTCTATAATCACCCTTCAGCATCTCCGGTGCGATCATCACATACAGCAGATGGCCATTGCAGGCATCATTGAACTCGTCGATGACTTTCTTAGTCGGGATAATCTGAAAATCGAGCGATTGGGCACCTCTTTCCTTGCCGGAACAGATGAATGGCCCTTCCTCATAGACACCGAGCAAATGTGTTCCTTTTTTATTGTATTTGTCGATGTATTCACCGATGTTCATTAATGCTTTCAGCAAGCCTTCCTTTGGAAACGAAGAGATCGAAGGAAGTGTCGATGTCACACCCTCCGTTGGAAGATAGGATGTCCACTCGTCGAGCCACTTCTTCGTTGCCGTATTTGCCTCATGGCCGTTGTAGCCGTGGTTGTGAACATCACAAAGTCCCGGCAGGATCAGCAGATCCCCGTAATCCTTATCAACTTTGAACAGACCATAAGGATAGACATTTGTGATCCGATCTTTTTTGATCTCGATCTGTTTTGGCTGCAGTCTTTCCTCGTAATAAACCATCGTACTTTGAATGATCATAAAGTTTCCCCTCCGTATCGTTTATTGTAATCATCTTTGGTCATGCAGTTGACATGGCCGATGCGTTTTTCTTTCAATAGTGGCACATCCACATCTTTTGAAGTCCACTGATAGATGAAGCCGGCTTTTTCCTGTACGCGTTTTGAACGCTCATTGCCGTCATAGTAGGCACACCAGACTTTCTTCATGTGCAGATCTTCAAAGGCGTGTTTCAGCATCCTTTGGACGGCTTCTGACATATAGCCGTTGTTCCAGTGCGGTTTGCCAAGCCAGTAGCCCAGTTCGCACTCTTCATCGTTGTCAAAGAAGTCAGAATAACCTTTTAACTTCACTTCGATGCAGCCGATGGCTTCATTCGTATCTTTCAAAGCGATCGCATAACATTCCTTCTTATTCAAAGCCGTATGCATGACCCAGGCACTTGCTGCTTCGCTTTGATGCGGCGGCCAGCCGGCGATCGGGCCAACTGAGGGGTCTTTCGCATATTTATATAAACTCGGAATATCCTCATCCCGCCAGTGACGCAGGATGAGTCTCTCTGTATCCATCGTATTTTCTTTATAATCGTCGATCTGCCCGGTGATATAAAGGATATCTTCCGAAGCCTTCTCACTCATGATTGAAGATTCCTTGATCCCCTGATCGCAAAGATCGGCAAAATGGCAAAGTTCGTAGTAGAAGTCAGAGACAAGTTCAATGTCCTTTTCTTTCCTTACTCCATCGATCTCAGAAACGATCTTTCCCTGTTTCCAGAAATTCTGAGCTTCAATGTATCCTCTTTCACCGACGACTCTTAATAAGGTATCGCCATCTCTGGAATTGGAAACAAAGGCCAGACCATGTACCCCGTCATAATCCAAAGATGCGTAAGCCGTGCTTTCTGCCCGTTCCTCATTCCGGTCGGATTGAAGGGACAAGAGCTCCGGCCTTTTTCCCATCAGAAAATTCATCGTACCGACGCAATACGAACCAAGATCCTTGAAGGCACCACCGGTCCAAAGATCATTGATCCAGTGGTCTTTCGGATGATGTCCTTGTCGCATGAAGGAAGAATAGATCATAGAGACTTTGCCAAGAGCTCCTTCATCGATCATCTTTCTGATCTCTATGACCGAAGGTAGGAACACCGATTTCAAGGCCTCCATCAGTAAGACCCCATGTCTTTTTGCGTAATCAAAAAGCTCTTTATTTTCTTCCATTGAAAACAACATCGGCTTTTCACAGATCACGCTTTTATGATGATCGATGCATTTTCTGATCAGCTCGTGATGGGAACCGTTGTAGGTCGCAATATAGACCGCATCGACATCACTGTTTAAGAAATGCTCGTAGTCTCCATATTCCCTGCAGCCATAGGTCTCACAATAGGCCTTTGCCTTGCCGATATCCCTTGAGGCAAAACCGACCAGATCGATCTGTTTTACTTTCAGGGCCGACTTCGCGATCCGGTTTGCGATCCTGCCACAGCCAAAGATCACCAGTTTCATATCTCATCCTCACTTTCCCGCAATGCGTAGTATTCGATATACGTCTTAAAAGCCGATGGGATCGCCAGCTTTTGAAGTTCCTTTTTATTCACCAGGATCTCATTTTCCTTCAAAGGAATGTCCCAGTTTCCGATCTTGATTTCATAGGCATCCATATGCCATTCGATATGGGAAAAGACATGTTTTGAATCAGGAAGCTTTTTCAGATGCAGGACATCATAGCCCTTTTCTGCCAGATATTCCTTCGTCTTCTCGGCACTTAATTTCTCATCGACACCGCTGAATTCATACAAGCCCGCCAGCAGTCCTTTATCTTCTCTTTTTCTTAAAAGGAATCGGTCACCGTTGCGGATGATGAACAATGTCCGATCGATGATCTTTCTTTGTTTCAAAGGACTTCGGTATGGGATCTTTTCGATGAGCTTTTGTTCATATGCCTGACAGTTCTCCCTTAAAGGACACAGATCGCATCTTGGTGCACCATTGGGAATGCATACCGTAGCACCCAGATCCATGAAGGCCTGGCTCAGATCCTTGACAAACGCTTGATCAGGCTCAGTCTTTCGATAGTAGTCTTCCACCGACTTCGTGATCACATTTTTTGTGGCGTCCTGTCGGATATCATCTTCGATCGCAAAGTAGCGTGCCAGTACTCTTAATACATTTCCATCGATCGCCGGATACGGTCTTCCAAAGCCGATCGCCATGATGGCACCGGCGGTGTAAGGACCAATGCCCGGAAGCTTCAATAAGGCTTCATAGTCTTCCGGAAGCCTGCCGCCATGTTCTTCCATCAGTTTGATGGCACACTTTTTCAGATTCCTGGCTCTGGAGTAATAGCCCAGTCCTTCCCAGAGACGGTTGAGATCATCATCTTCGATCAAAGAAAGTGTTTCTATATCCGGGACTTGTTTCAGGAATCGTTCAAAATAGGAGATCACCGCTTCCGTTCTTGTCTGCTGCAGCATGATCTCGGAGATCCAGACATGGTAAGGATCCTTTGTGTCCCGCCAGGGAAAACTGCGCTTGTTTTTGCGATACCAGGAAACCAGTCTTTCGATATCGGCAGCTTCAGGTTCATACATTCTATTTCCATTATACATCGCAAATAAAAAGGCTCTTTCGAGCCTGATCATCTTAGAAGTGTTTGACTCTTCCTTTGAAGTGTTCGTAGATGGCGTCGTTGTCAAAACCATCGACATTCTGTGACTGGAAGACGTATGGACGCTTGCCATGGGACAAGACGATCTTGATCGCTTCGGAAACGATCGTATTGACTAAGAACATCGAAACGATCGAAGAAGCCGGACCCGTCTTGATGCCATTGAGATCCAGTGTCGCATCGCCTGATGGAACGCAGGTATCGATGATGCAGTCGGCACATTCAAACAAACGCTTGCCGGATGGATGTCTTGAAGTCGTATTTTTTGACTGTTCAAGGTTTGTCAAAGCGACGACATAGACGCCTTCCTTCTGGCAGCGCATTGCCATTTCGATCGGCATCGCATTCCTGCCGGAGTTGGATGTGATGATCATCATATCGCCTTTTTCAATGTTGTAGGAATCATAGATCACATCGGATACACCGCTCGTCTTTTCCATTGCACCGGAACGCTGCGCACCAAAGGAAGTCAAAGTATCCGGATCGAGCATCGCATCGACGTTTCCTAAGCCACCGGCTCTTGCGAAGAGTTCAATTCCCAGCATGTGGGAATGGCCTGTGCCAAAGGTGTGGATGACCTTGTCGTTTTCGATGTTTTCGGCAACCTTCTTTGCGAGTTCATCGATCACATCTTTATTCTTTTCTTCTGCAGCTTTCAGTAATTCAATGATTTTATCACCATATTCGTAGATCATATTAAGCTCTCCCCTCGTATTTCTTTATCAAAGCTTCATCGTGTGCCTTGTCGCCATTTAAGACCGGCAGTTCGAAACCATCTTCCTTCAATAATTCAATGACTCTCGCTGCCATTGCCTGGGCAATACAGTTATTGCAGATGGAGGAAACGGAACACACTTTTGCGACACCCTCCGTCTCCAGCAAGGCGTCTCCATGCGGCCCGCAGTTGTCGATGACGATGTCGCCAAACTCATAGAGCTTCTTGCCGCTTGGATGACGTGGTCCTTCCGCCAGGGTATGTTTCATTGAAGTGATGATGATCACCTTGTGGCCATTCTTCTTTGCCAGATCGGCGATGTCGATGACGATGCCGTTGATACCGGAATTGGAGATGACGATGAAGACATCCTGCGGTTTGATGTCATAGAGTTCATATAAGCGTGAGGCAACGCCTTGCTTTCTTTCAAAGATGTCCTTCTTGTCCATGAAGACTTCGACCGGAACACCACCCTTGGTGACGAAGTCTGACATTTCCATGATGTGGATCGGAACCAGTGCACCCACTCTGTTTTTGATGTCGATTCCAAGTCCTACGGAATGGCCGGAGCCAAAGACATGGACGACACCTTGTTTTTCAATACATTCCTTGATCGCTTTCGCAGCAGCTTCGATATTGTCGCATTGTGAATCGTACAACTGATCCAGCAGCGTTTCGATCTCGTCTTTAAAACGTTTTGCGTCGATCATTATCTGACCCTCCTTCCGTATGGATCAGTCAAAGAGTTGTTGTGCACATCTGCCCCTTTGACATTGGCAGACAACAAGACCGGAGCTTCCTTGCCCTGATCAATGAAGTATTTATACAGTTCTGCCGTGATCATCTGTGCCATGACATTGGAGACTGTCGAAGAGATCTGACCGATCTTCGTGTCGCCAAGTTTTAATGCGATATCCGGCTCTTGTGCGCCCATATCCAGCCATGCGTCACAATATTCTAACAGTGTGCCACCGCAGGCATCATAAGACTTCTTATTGACGACGCCGACGACCTTCTGGCCTTTTTCTTTCGCTCTTTTTGCCAGCTCGATAAGCAACGGTTCGTTTCCATAGAAGCTGACCAGACAATACATATCCCTGTCATCGAGGTCATAGAATTTCGCAAATTTGTCAGCCACAGAAACGTCATTATAGATCGAATCATCATCGATATCCTTCTGATCGATCATTTCATTCAAGACCAGGTCTTTGAGACGAAGCGCATGGAACGGGGCAATGCCGCCGGCTCTGTAATTGAGCTCGTTGACAAATTCCTCACCATGTCTGACGCCAAAAAGCTGTACGACACCCTGTTTTTCCATGCAGGAGCCAAACATTTGAGCAATGCATCTTAAAACAGAAGACTGATTTTCATAAGCTTCTTCGATCTTGCCCTTGATAAGATCGAAGTATTGCTTCTTTATGTCCATATGAGTTTTTTCCTTCTTTCCTTACATCATCATTATACCTCTGCACGGGTACTTCGGATTCTTTCTTATCCCGAATTGATGCTATACTTGAGTTAGATATAGTGGAGGTATGCAATCATGAAAGGTATAGTGATCACAAGCCATGGTCCGATGGCTCAGGGGATCTTAGAAACTTCAAAACTGTTTTTCGGTGAACAGCCGCAGATCAAAGCCTGCTGCCTGAATGCCGATGATAACCCGGATGACTTTGTTGACGTATTGAAAGATGCGATCAAGGAAGTCGATACAGGTGATGGCGTCGTCGTCTTCTGCGATATGCTGTTTGGTTCACCTTGCAACTGCATGGCCAGGATCGTAGCCGAAGACATCGACAGTGACAAGATCCAGGTACTGACCGGTGTCAACCTGGCAATGATCTTACAGGTCCTCTCCGTCAGAGAAGCGAGCGATCCTTCCCTTGAAGAACTGCTCAAATCCGGAACGGACGGCATCGTTGATCTCAAAGCGATCTTAAAAGCGAATATGTAAAAAACAATCCGGTATGAAGCTGCTGAAAATGCTTTGCCGGATTTTTTACAGGTTTTTATGTGATCTTTACTTTTATGCTCTCAAACGAAGAAAAAAGTAGAGATTTTTTCTGAGCTGAAAAAGCAAAGATAAGTTTAACGAAGCCCGTGTTTCTTCGTCCATTTCGAGAAATAGAAGTAACAGGTCGCCAGCGTTCCTGCCAGCGTATAGCCAAAGGCTGTACCCAGATACAGGATATGGACATCATAATATACAGACAGTCCGATCCTGACGAACAGATACTTGCATATGACCTGGGAAAAGATCGCGATGATCATCGGAAAACGCACATTCCCTGCTCCCCTGCATGCCGCATTGTAAATGTGGGAGAGATTGATGAAAAACATCGAAAAGATCGAATAACGGATCATCTGCGTTCCATAGTAGATGACTTCACTGTCTTCGTTGAAACGCCGTACCAGGAATGGTGCCGCCATGAAGATCAAAGCGATGCTGATCAAAGTACCGATACTCGAGATGATCGCCGAAGAGCGGATCGATTGTTTTACTCTGTCGTATTTCTGTGCACCGAGGTTCTGTGCGACCAGGGACATCGTTGCCGAAGAGACTGCCACAGAGACCAACTGTCCCCAGGAGGCGACTTTCTCCGCTACGCCGATGCCGGCAATGATCTCATTGGAGAAGCGGTTGATATAGGATTGCACCAGCATCGAAGAAAAGGCGATCAGCATGTTCTGAAAGCCAGCCGGGATGCCTAAAGCACAGATATCTTTGACCACCCCGAAGGAAAAATCGACATTGCGGATAT
>DESX01000066.1:5830-21862 GCA_002362065.1 Solobacterium sp. UBA3303 | reverse complement strand
TGTTCTTTTTCAGATACCCGAAGCGGGAGAGCTCTTCCTTGATATCCAGGGCATCCGTGTATTCGGCATAGGACAATTGCTCATTCAATGACTCAAAATAGGTGAGTTCCTTCTGGGCGATGTCGATCTGTTCCTCGATGTAGACCTTGCCTTTGCGCTTTTTCTGGTATTGGGAATAATACTTGTTGGCATTGGCCTTGACGGACAGTTTTGGATCTAATGGGATCGTCTTTGGATTTCCTTCAAAGTCTTCGATCGTGAGCTGTTTGAGACCTTTCTGGTCGAGATCTTCATAAGTGTAGAGCAGATCGCCATATTCCTTGTCGGAAGAAAGATTGAGGGCGTCCTTTAAAGATTGTTCCAGCTTTTTGACTTTGGTGTCGTAGTGCTTGATCTGACGTTTGACGACCTTGAACAGGTCATCAGAGATCGTCTTGATACGCTCTTTTTCATCGTCTTCATAGTAGACTTCATCAAAGCCTTTCTGTAAGTCAAAGCGCCGGTATGGGATCTGCAAGTGCGTCAAAGGAATGACGTGGAAGACTGTTTCACTTCCTTTGTCGTACAGATAGAGGGAATCCGATCTTCTGATCTGGTCCATGATGTCTGCGAAGCTTTCACCATTTGCCATGCGGAAACGGAATTCTTCTTCCAGCAGCTTGGAGAAACCCTGAAGCTGTCTGACTAAGGATTCATCAAGATCGATCTCACTTATTTCAAACGGATCTTTCTTGTCCTGCTTTTCCGGAAGCTCGAATCTTGCCCCAGGCAGGATCGTGCGTCTGGTATTTTCATAAGGCGGGATCTTTTTCAAAGCATCGATGATCTTGCCATCTTCATCAACTAAGATCAGGTTGGCGTACTTGCCCATGAGTTCTACGGAGAGGATGTAGTGCTTTTCATCGTAGAGCTCATCCCTGGCCCGGATATGCATGAGCAGATAGCGGTCATAGGAAAACTGTTCGATCTTGTAGATGATGCCATTGAGTATGTATTTTCTCAAGACCATGACGAAGGTCGAAGGATCGGCATAGGTGTTATAATTTCGCTGCGAGAGGCAGATGTGATTGTAGTTGGAATGAAAAGACATCACGAGGTTTTCGCGGATGCGATTTGCGTGCACATTGAAAACGATCTGCGTCTTCGAGGTCTCGGCGATCCGGTTGATGCGGATCGGAAGATAGTTTTCCAGGTCCTGTGCGACCTTGTATAGTGTGATGCCGTCTAAAGCCATACAACTATTATAGGGCAAAAGGGAAACGATGAAAATTTTTCTTGCATGTAAGAAGCTGATTAAGGTATAATATTCAAGCGAATAGATTCAGCTATTCCTTGCCTGGTGACAGGCCGCTTAGTCCAGAAGGAGGTAAAATATGAAACAATACGAGACTATGTATATCATCAAGTCCAGTCTTGACGACGCTGCAAGAGCTGCGTTAGTGGAACAGATGCATGGCATCATCACTGAACACGGCGGAAGCATCGACAATGTTGACGACTGGGGTATGAGAGATTTCGCTTACGAGATCGATCATATGTCTAAGGGCTACTATGTCGTAGTTACTTACACAGTAAACGTTGATGGTCTCAACGAGTTCAAGCGTCTGATGGGTATCAGCAACGATATCGTCAGAATGATGACCATCTCGTGCGATGAGAAAAAAGGAAGCAAATAATGATCAACATCAATAGCGTTACGCTTGTAGGACGCATCACGAAGGATATCGAACTGCGCAAAACCAGTTCCAACACTTCCGTATGCAACTTCACCGTAGCGGTTGACAGAAGGTTCCAATCTCAGCAAAACGGCGGACAGAGTGCAGATTTCATCAACTGCATCGCCTGGAGGCAATCCGCTGACTTCTTATCATCCTACGCTTCCAAGGGAACCATCGTTGCCGTGGAAGGCAGGATCCAGACGAGGTCTTATGACGGCCAGAACGGTAAGGTCTATGTGACGGAAGTCGTTGCCGACAACGTCCAGATCATTTCAAGCCGTCAGGGTGCCGGTGCGCAGACGTCAAACAATTATGCGCCAAACTATGCACCGAACAACCAGACCTTCACGCCGAGCACTGAACAAAGCTTCGGTAATATGGATGATGATTTCTCCAATACACCGTCTTTGGACATCTCGAGCGACGATTTACCGTTTTATTGATATAAGAAAGGAAAAACGACATGGCTTTTAGAAAACAGAGAGTCGGTTATAAGAAAGTTTGTTACTTCACAAAGAACAAGATCGAATATATCGATTATAAAGATGTAGAGTTACTCAAGAAGTTCATCTCGCCGAACGGCAAGATCACTCCGAGACGTGTCACTGGCACCAGCGCCAAGTATCAGAGGATGCTGTCAACTGCCATCAAGAGAGCACGTCAGATGGCTTTATTACCTTATATCGCCGATTAATCAAATACCTCCGGATCTCCGGAGGTTTAATTTTATTTCGATTATTTTATAATAGTGTTATGAATCAGACGAAAAAAATGACCCAGGGTGCCATGATGCTTGCCATCACCGGTGCTCTTATACTGATCGATCGCATGACGGCATACTGGTTTACCGAGTTTGTCGTGCTGATCATGCCGATCGTCATCATTATGTATACTGCAATGCACAGCTTCAAAGATGGCATTTATTTAAGTGTCGGTCTTTTGATCATTTCCTTCCTTCTGGGAAACTTCAACATGACCTATCTCATCTATGTTCCGGTTGGCATCGTGACCGGACTTGGCTATGGCTATGGCGTGAAGAAGGGGATGGATAAATCAAGATTACTGATGATCGCGATCATCACCTATGTGATCGGCGAACTGCTTGCCCAGTTCATCCTGTATCCGCTGTTCGGCTTCCCGGTATCGAAGTTCTTAGAAGAATTCCGCATCTCCTTTGATCAGATCGGCGGCATGACCGGCATGTCTTATTCTTCGGTCTTTGAAGCGATCGGTCTTGATTTCACGAAGATCTTAGTGATCATGTTTGTGATCTCCACGATCCTGATGGGTGCCATGGAAGGCGTTTTGATCCACTTGTTGAGTGTCTTCCTTCTCAAGCGCTTCAAGATCGCAGATCTTGGCAATACCAACATCTTTGACATCCGGCCGAACCCGACACTTGCCTATATCTCTTTACTGATGGCAAGTACGATCTTTCTGACGCGCTTTATTCAGAATGAGACCTTCTATTATATCGCGGTCATTTTGGCGATCTGCGGGGCTCTGGTGCTTTTATACTATGGCTACATCTTTGTGGTCTTGTTTGGCGTCATCGTCTTGCGCAGGAATATCGGAGCATTATTCATCTTATTGTGTTTCCTGATCCCGGGATTACTGTTTACACTGATGATCATCGGTTTCTTATATGGCAGCGGACCTTTGAGAAGGTATCTTGAAAGCAAGACACAGGAAATCAAACAATGAAAAGAAGGACGTTCATCACAGCGCTAAGCGCCGTATTTTCGATCGGTATCATACTGGCACTGCTTGTGCTGGGGGTTTTCTTTTCCCAGAACGTCTTTTTGCCGGCTGTCATTACCGGCGCGTTTATATTATTATTGCTGTTTGTCTTTTACTCGCTGGATCTGATCAAAAGCGAGACCAACAAACAGATCGAGAATCAGCTGGAACTGGCTTACAAGGAAGTTTTGAGCCATGGCGATATCGGCATCATCGTCTACGATGAAAACTATGAGATCAACTTCATGTCCGACTTCTTCCTTAAGCGAAACATGAATCACTTAGGTGAAAAGATCTTAAACTGGCTGCCGGAACTGCAGGACATGTTAAAAAACGAGGCCAATAACCTCGTGGTCATCATCAACGATGAAAAGTTCTCGGTCCGCAAGATCAACAACGCCTATGTGCTGACCTTTAAAAACATCACGCGTGAATACGACCTTGACAAGAAGCTCGACGACGATGCGCCAGTCTTAGGTATCTTAAGCTATGACAACTACGATGAAGTCGACATGTCGGAAGATGAACTCGCCTATGTCAACACATCGATCAAAGTGCCGGTCATCGATTATTTCAAGAGCTTTGGGGTCTTGTATAAGACACTGAAGAGCTCAAGGATGTTGCTGCTTACAAATGAAGCGACCTTTGAAAAACTTCGAGCGGACCGCTTCTCGATCCTTCATAAAGTCAGAAAGCTGGCCAAGGAAGGGGATGTCGATGTCACACTTTCAATAGCGTTTGCCGGAGGAAGCGAAGACTACAATGAACTTGATTCGATCGCAGAAGAACTGCTTGAACTTGCGCAAACCCGAGGTGGTGACCAGGTGGCCATCCGCAAGGCTGGGGCAGATGCGACCTTCTATGGCGGCACGACTGAGGCAAGAGAGAAACAATCCAAGACGAAAGTCCGTGTTACCGCCAACGCCATCAAGGATCTGATCGAGAAATCCTCCAACGTCATCATCGTTGGTCACAAGGAGATGGATGCGGATTGTATTGGTTCGGCCTTGTGCATGTCGAATATCGTGCAGTCCTTAAACAAGAACTGCTATATCGTTACACTGTCCGGCGGTATGGAGACGATGATCTCCGAAGTCGTCAGCCGCTATTCGGCAGTCTTAAACAACAAACATCACTTCATATCGGAATCGGAAGGTGTGGACTTCTTAAATGACAACAGCCTGGTGATCATGGTCGACCACCATTCGGCTGCCCAGTCCAACGGAAGCAATATCCTGAAGCTTGCCAAGCGCATCATCATACTCGATCATCACCGCCGCAAGGCTGATCTTGATGTCGTTGCGATGATGATGTACATTGAAGCGGCTGCCTCTTCGGCGACCGAGATCATCTATGAGCTTGTTCCATACTTCTCAAAGAACATTGAGATCGCAACGGAAGAAGCCAACATCATGTATCTTGGCATCATGATCGATACGGACCACTTCCGTGTCCGTACCGGCTCAAGGACCTTCGATGTGGTCAAACAGTTAAGAAGAGCGGGTGCTGATCCGATGGTCTGCGACACACTGGCGCAGGAACCGTACGAAAACGTCATCGAACGAAGCCGCATCATCAATGCCGGCCGATTATACCGCAAGGGCGTCGTATTATCGAGTCTGAGTGAAGGAAATTTCTCGAGGTCTATTGCTTCGCAGGCCTGCGATGCGATGGTCCGGGCAAAAGATATCGAAGCAGCCTTCGTGGTCTGCAATTCCGATAAGAATGAAACGATCATCACCGCACGTTCAAGAGGTACGATCAACGTGCAGATCATAATGGAGAAGATGCATGGCGGCGGCCACATGACGGCGGCCGGCCTGCAGGTAAGTGATTCCAGCGTTCCTAAGCTGGAAGGGGAACTGATCGCAGTTCTCGATGAATATTTCAGAGGAGAAGAAAATGAAAGTAATACTGTTGTCTGATGTCCCGAAAGTGGGAAAAAAGGGTGATATAAAGGAAGTTGCTGACGGTTATGCCCGCAATTTTCTGATTGCCAGAGGTCTGGCTGTTGCAGAATCAGCCGGTGCCAAGAAAGTTCTCGATAAACAGAATGAAGAAGCTGCAAAGCTCGATGAACAGAAAAGACAGGAAGCAAAAGCTTTAGCTGAAGAACTTGCCAGGAAAGTCCTGACGTTCAAAGTCAAGGCAAAAGGCGGCAAAGTCTCCGGTTCGATCTCGACCAAGCAGATCGAGGAAGAACTCAAGAAGGAAGGCATTATCATCGATAAGCGCAAGATCAAGGACAATGAGCCTTTGAAGGAGCTTGGCACTTTTGATATCCGCGTTGAGCTTTACAAGGATGTCATCGGCAAGATCAAAGTCAAACTGGTTGAGGAATAAATATGTCAAACCGTTCCATGCCGTATTCCATCGAAGCTGAAGAGTCTTTGCTTGGAAACATCATGTTATATCCCGATGCCATGCGTCAGTGTGTTGATGCGGCTGTTTCAGCCGAGGATTTTTATCTGGAAAAGCATCGTTCCATCTACAACATCATGTATTCGATGTATGAGAACAAGGAGAAGGTCGATACCGTCTCCCTTTCCAGCAAGCTCAAGGATTTTGGCATCTATGACAAGATCGGCGGCCTGGAATATCTGATGCAGCTGGCCAATGCGACGATCTCTGCAAATAACACGGGCGAATACATTTCGATCATCCGCAATAAATCACTGGCAAGAAAAGTCATCAAAGTCGGTGAGGAGATCTCCAATGACGCCTTTGATACGAGTGTCAGCGTCGATGAGATGCTCGAAAATGTCGAACGAAAAGTCACTGAAGTCACAAGATCCAAGACAAGCTCCGATTTCAAGAGCGGTGAAGAAGTCTTTGAAGGCACTTTGAAGCACATTCAGGCCATTCAGGAAGCCGGAACCGATATCACCGGTATCCGGACGCTTTATTCGGACCTTGATTCCAAGACCGCGGGTTTCCAGAAGGGTGACCTGATCATTCTGGCAGCCCGTCCATCCATGGGAAAGACCGCGTTAGCCTTAAATCTGGCAATGAACTCTGCCTCAGTTACACCGGGAGCAGTTGCCATATTCTCGCTGGAAATGCCGGCTGAACAGGTTGCGACCAGAATTTTAGCGGCCAAGTCGAAAGTTGAGATCCAGAAGCTTCGTACCGGCACTTTGACCGATGAGGAATGGTCAAGGCTCAATGAAGCCTCACAGCAGCTCAAGAAACAGAAATTCTTTATCGACGATACGCCGGGCATCAAAGTCTCGGAAATGTACGCCAAGGCCAGGAAACTGGCTCAGGATGAAGGCTTGTACATGATCGTCGTCGATTACATACAGCTCATTCAGGCGACTGGTCAGTCCGATTCCCGTCAGCAGGAAGTTTCGGAGATCTCAAGAAGACTGAAGGCGATGGCCAGGGAACTCAATGTGCCATTGATCGCCTTATCGCAGTTATCCCGTTCCGTTGAAGCCAGACAGGACAAGCGCCCGATGCTGTCGGACTTAAGAGAATCCGGAGCCCTGGAGCAGGATGCGGACCTGGTATTATTCTTATATCGTGATGCCTACTATAACCGCGAAGAAAATGCGGAAAACACCAGAGAAGACGTCGAACTGCTTCTGGCAAAGCACAGAAACGGCGCGACCGGCAAGATCACGCTTGCCTTTGAAAAAGAGATCAATGCATTCTATGGCATCAAGAATGCAGTCGAGGAGAATTTTTAGTTGAAGAAATTTATCTTTATCCTTCTTTCGGCATTTTTGACGGCAGGCATCGTTTATGGCCTTCCGCTGATCCGAAAGGAGAATGTCATAGAAGCCAATGTGGAAAATGAAGTATCTCTTGTTGAACAGGAGATCCTTTCCTATGACAAAAATGAAAAGAACTACTATAAGATCTACAACCGGGGGAAACTGATCGGCGTGGTCAATGACAAGGAGTATCTTGATTCCCTGATCGCTGAACGCTACAAGGACTTTGAAGATGAATTCCCGAATACGCAGTTAGGCCTTGGTGAAGATGTATATATCGCAAAAGAGAGCTCCTATGCCAACTTTGAAGATGTCGATGAAAAGATCGTCGCTTATTTAGCGGATCATGATCTGCTTGGCATCCGGACGACGGCCGTTGAATTTTCAACGGCGGAAGGCATCTACGAGATCATCTACGTCAAAAACTATGAGGATTTCCAGACGGCACTACAGAGCTTCTATACGAACTTCGTCTCACAGGAGACCATACAGAAGCTGATGCGCGGCGAATCGATCGAATCGCCTAAGGAATTAGGATCAGTCGAGACCAATGTACAGCTGCATGAGATCATTTCGGTCAAGGAAGCTGTCGTATCGCCATCCAACATTTTTACTTCCGTCAACGATATCTATCAGTTCTTATGTTACGGAAGGAACGAAGAAAGAGAATACTACACTGTCAGGGAAGGCGATACCTTGCAGGGTGTCGGCTACTACTTCGGCGATATGTCGCCTAGACAATTGATGATGCTGAATCCGGAGACTTTACATTCGGAAAACCAGATCGTCACGCCGGGTCTTAGCTTAAACGTCACTTACTATACTTCGCCGATCACGATCGAAGTGACCAGGGAAAATCTTTCGCAACAGCTCATCGTTCCGGAAGTTCCGGAATACGTCGAAGATGAAAACCTTGAAGTGGGCATCTACGAAGTCCGCGTACAGGAAGAGACCGGTATCAAAAACGTGCTTTACGAAGAGACCTGGATCAATGGTGTCCTGGAATCCGGTGATATGTTATCGGAGACCATCATCAAACAGCCAAAACGCGGTGTCATCGCCGTTGGTACAAAACAGGTTTATCTGGTTGGTACAGGCAACTACATCTGGCCGGTCGACAACCCGGAGATCACCTGCCACTGGGGCTGCTATCTTGGCCATACCGGTACGGATATCGTCAACCGTTACGAAAAGTATGCACAGGTCTATGCGATGGACTCCGGCACGGTCGAATCCAAGGGCTGGAGATGGGACATGGGCAACTTTGTCATCATCAACCACAACAATGGCGTACGTACGATGTACATGCATCTCAACACTTCGGCTTATGTCGATGAAGGACAGAACGTCACCCGTGGCCAGGTCATCGGCCAGATGGGCAACACAGGCTATTCGGAAGGCGTGCACCTGCACGTGACGTTTGAAGTCAATGGTGTAAGAACCAATGCCTGCAATTATTTGCAATGCTCTTTGGCGGGCTGATAAAATAAGTTTATGAAAAACAATAACCGTCTGCTTTACTTACTGATATTCATCCTCTTTGTCTGGTGTCTGATCCTTTCTTCGCAAAACAACGCGAGAAGGCAGGAGATCTCACAAAGCGTTGTCAACCAGTATGAGGTGGACGGTTTTTCTACGGACCTGACTGCCGTCGTCGATGAGGTGAGGGCAGGTGTCGTTTCGATATCTGCTGACAACAATCTGCTTTCCGGTTTCGTCTACAAGCAGGAGGGAGATTCCGTATATATCCTCAGCGCCTACCATGGCGTCGCCAATGTCAACAGCATCACTGTCCGCTTTGGCTCATCTTATTCTGTACCAGGCGAGCTCATTGGCCATGATATCTATCTTGACCTCGCGGTCATTCGCGTCAATACGCCATACATCATCGAACCTTTGAAGACCGGGGATTCCATAATGCTGAAACGCGGGGAATTCCTGATCGCCATGGGAACACCTTCCTCTCTGGATTTTCAGGGAAGTGTTGAACTGTGCATGGTCTCAGCCAGCGGCATACAGATCGAAAACTCGATCTTGGTAGAAGATGAGCGCTACAATTACTTCCTCAGTGTCATCGAAGTCGGCAATCTTCTTCCATCCGGTTATTCCGGATCACCTTTGATCAATATGAATGGCGATGTCGTGGGCATGATCACGATGTCGACACAGGGCACCTCAACACTTGCCCTTACGATCAACGAGATGAAGATGGCTGCCGATCAGCTGATGGATGGTCAGCAGATCGAAAGAAAGATCCTGGGCATGAAGGGAACATTCCTAAAAGACATGTACAACTATGAAAGGACGAACCTGAATATCGGCATTGAAGTCATCGATGGTTTCTATGTGGAACGCATCAGAGAAAATGGTCTGGCCTATCAGGCGGGTATCCGCACAGGCGATGTCATCACGAAGATCAATGGGGAAGATATCATCGATCTCAACTCCTATTTAAGAGAGATCTATTCCGATTCCGCGGAACTCAATATTGAATACATACGCAACTCGCAGACCGAGATGGTGAGCTTAGTCAATGATTAAGGTCATCGGTATCGGCAAGGTCAAAGACAAGCATCTCTCAGCTTTGATCGAAGACTATACAAAACGCATCAGCCGTTATCATAAGATCGAGGTCATCGAAGTCAAGGATGAACCCATTTACGATGATGAAACGGCTGTTTTGAACAGGGAAGCGCAAAGGGCTTTATCCAAGATCGATCCTTCGGATTACGTGATCCTGCTTGATCTGCATGGCAAATCCATAGATTCTGTAAGCCTGGCTAATAAAATCGATACGCTGTTTAATAATCATTCAAAGATCGCTTTTGTGATCGGCGGAAGCCTGGGGCTGGGAAAAGAATTGCTGGACAGGGCAGATGAAAGGATCAAATTATCGGATCTGACCTTCCTTCATCAGATGACCAGACTCATACTGCTCGAACAGATCTACCGCAGTTTCAAGATCCTGAATCACGAGACTTATCATAAGTAAAAAACCTGAATTCTTCAGACAAAAAGTAAATGTAAGAGAAAAGTCAAATAGAAATTAATAAAAGAGTAAATTCCGTTTGAGAATATCTGAAATGGAACTTAGATTTTCACTTCAGGTAAGTGAAAAAATGAGATTCTATGACTTGAATATAAGCGCTTACAATTCTATAATAAGTGCATAAGGGATTTTTGATCCTTTTAAGAAATGGAGGGAAGATCATGAAAGAAATCAAGGTATTGGTTGTCGATCCTGTAGGTTTGCATGCTCGTCCTGCGACAGTTGCTGTAAACGCTGCAAGTAAGTTCAAATGTGATGTTAAGGTTTCATTCAAGGAGAGATCCGTCAATATGAAATCGATCATGGGTGTTATGTCATTAGGCATCCCTACACAGTCAGAGATCACGATTACTTGTGAAGGTGAAGACGAAGATGCAGCAGTTGCAGCAATCGAACAAATCTTAAGAGAACAGAAAGTAATCGAGTAAAAAAACAAAAAGGGAAGAAATAATCTTCCCTTATTTTAACTGGAAGGAAAAAAGAAAAATGGACTACAGAGAAATTTACGAAAAATGGCTGAATCATCCAAACCTCAGCGATGAACAAAGAGAAGAACTCAAAAACATGACTGAGCAGCAGATCAAGGATGCATTCTTTACGGATGTTGCCTTCGGTACTGCCGGCATGAGAGGTCTGATGGGAATGGGCCCGAACCGTCTGAATATCTTTACGATCCGTAAAGCGACACAGGGTTTTGCCAACTATCTCAATCACAACGGTCTGCATTCTGTTGCGATCGCTTACGATAACCGTTTCAATTCCAAGGAATTCGCATTCGACTGTGCAAAGCTTTTAGCAGGAAACGGCATCGAGACTTATATTTTTGATTCTCTTCGCCCGACACCGGAGCTTTCTTACACGGTAAGATACTTCAAGTGTGACGGCGGTATCATGATCACTGCTTCCCACAACCCGAAAGAATACAACGGCTATAAGCTTTATGATGAAACAGGCTGCCAGCTGATCCCGGAGCTCGCTGCCAAAGTCATCGACGAGATCGCTCAGTTAGGTGACCTGCTTGACATCAAACCGGCCGACAACTACGATGAGAGTCTGATCCATGTCGTCAACAAGGAAGTCGACGATGCATACTATGCAGACTGTCTTTCCATCCAGTTAAGGAAAGATGTAAACAAGAACTTCAAGATCGCGTTCTCACCGGAACACGGTGCTTCCTATCATCCGGTCATGGATACTCTGAAACTTGCCGGCTACGACGTCGTTGAAGTTGCCAGCCAGTCCGTACCAGACCCGGCCTTTGGTGCAACCAAGACACCAAACCCGGAAGAACCAGGTGCTTATGAAGAAGTATTGAAGCTAGCAAAAGAGATCGACGCAAAACTGCTTCTTGTCTGTGACCCGGATGGTGACAGAATGGGTGTCGGCATCAAGCAGGGCGATGAATACATCGTTTTGAACGGCAACCAGACAGGTGCATTATTGCTTGAATACATCCTTTCTTCCAACGAAGAACTTGGCATCAAGTATGATCATCCATGCATGTTCAACACAGTCGTTACTTCCGATATCGGTGAAGCGATCGCCAGATACCATGGCTGTGACAACGAAAGAACTCTGACCGGTTTCAAGTACATCGGCAATAAGGTCAGACAGTATGAAAAGAACCATGAAAAAGATTATGTCTTCGGTTATGAAGAGTCCTATGGTTCTTTGATCAAGCCGTTTGTCAGAGACAAGGATGCAACGCAGGCTTGTTTACTGCTGGCAGAAGCATGCGCACATTATCTGTCCAAGGGCAAGACTTTGATGGATGTCATGAACGAAGCGTATGAGAAAGTCGGTTACTACTACGATACGCAGTTCTCCATCATGCTGCCGGGTGCTGACGGTGCCGTCAAACTGCAGCAGATCATGTCCAATATCCGTAATAATCCTCTGCAGGTCCCTGGCTTCAAGACGCTCAAGATCGAAGACTACAAGCTTCAGAAAGTCTATGAAGACGGAAAAGAAGAAGATTTCAAGATGCACGACGTATCCGATGTATTAAAATATTATCTGGAAGATGGTTCCTTCATTGCGATCAGACCGAGCGGTACTGAGCCGAAATGCAAGTGCTATCTCTCTGTAAAGGATACGAGCATGGAGAAAGCCAAAGAGAAATGTGAAGGCTTCATCACCTACGTTCGTTCGATGATGCAGTAATGAATAAGGGTATAGAAGAAATAAAAGAAAATGCGATAGAGAAAGGCGTGCCGATCATCAAGGATGAAGGGCTTGCCTTTCTTTTAAATTTGATCAGGGAAAGAAACTGCAAGGACATACTTGAACTTGGTACCGCTGTCGGTTATTCCTCGATGAATATGGCAAGGCTTGATAAAGACATCCGTATTGATACGATCGAAAAGGATGAACAGATGTTCAAACAAGCCATTTCAAACATCAAAGAAGAAGGTCTGGATGATCAGATCACTGTTCACTTCACACCTATTGAAGAATTTAAAACGGATAAGATGTTTGATCTGATCTTTGTCGATGCGGCAAAAGCACAATACGGAAGATACATGGAAAAGTTCCTTCCAAATTTAAAGCAGGATGGTGTCATGGTCTTTGACAATATGATCTTCCATTCTCTGATTTATGAAGCGGATACGATCAAGTCAAGGAACCTGAGGAATCTTGTGCGCAAGATCATTAAGTTCAGAGAACTTGTGCAGAATGATGAGCGTTTTGATATAATGATATTTGATAATATCGGGGATGGAATACTCGTTTTGACTTGGAGGAAAAGTGGAACCTAAAAACGTAATGTTACTGGGTTTTGTCAATAAGGCTGTCGAATATCTCAATAAGCATTTGGACGATACCTCGCTGGCAGAACTGAAAAATATCGATCTGGATTCTTTGAAAGAAAAACTTGGGGAAGAACTCAAGGATACTTTGGATGATGTCTCTGAAACTGCTGAAACTCTGATGGCTGCAGGCCGTGAGGCCTTTGACAAATTCGTCAATACAAAGAAAAAGGAAAACGAACTGTCGGATGAGTTTGACAGGCTTTTTGACGTTGACCTTGACGAAGAAGAAGAGACCAAAGTAAAAGACGACAAAGAAGAACTCGAAGATCTGCTTTCCTACTACGACCTCAGCAAGAACGATGAGGCCGATGAAAAATTCCTTGAAGAAGAAACGAATGAAGAAGTCCCTGAAGAAGAAGCTCCGGCTGAGGAGGTTTCTCCTGCTGAAGAAACTGTAAACGAAGAAACACCTGAAGAAGCTCCTGCATCTGAAGAAGAAAAGGAACTTGAAGAAGAGATCCCTTATGAGCTCGATGAAGAAGAGACGAAGATGCTTGAGCTCATCGCCAGAAACGTCAACAAGAAAGATGACAAGAGATCGCAAGAGATCCTGACCGGCGCAAACAAGGAACTCGATTCGATCTTCTCGGAACTCGTGGCTGCGGAAGACCAGTCCTCTAAAAAGACTGAAGAAGTCATTCCTGAAGAAGAAGCTGAAACGGAAACTGCTGAAAAAGCATACGAACCGCTTCCGATCAACCAGATCCAGGAACTCAGCTTTGAACAGGTATTCGAACAGGCAAAACAGGAAACGGAAAAAGAAAAAGAAAAAGAACTTGATCAGATCCCGGAAGAAGAAAGGGCAAAGATCATTGAAAATCCTTTAGTTGATGTATCGATCGCACAGGAAGAAGAAAAGATCGAAGAAGAAGAGAAGGAAAAAGAAGAAGAAAGAAAAGCTGCTGAGCCGGTCTATCCGGAACAGGTCGATAAAGATGACATCATCAAACTGATGAAAGATATACAGCCTTTGAGCGATGTCTACTACAACAAGATCGAAAACTTCATCGATGAACAGGAAGCAAAACAGAAGACCTATGAGGATGAAGAAGAAGATGAAAGTGATCCAAGACCTGTAACCAGAGAAAAAGATGAAAATTACATTTCCTCCCTGATCGATGATCTCAAATCGAAGCTCGACAAGGAAGAAGTTGAAAAGCGCAAACAGGAAGAAGAGTTCAGGGAAGTCTATGACAAGATCCATAAGGCTTACCCGTATCTGTCCAATGGCTTTATCCGCAATGTTTACGATCTGAAAGAGACGATCGCGAAGGAGTATCCGCTGGGTGAACAGATCATCATCCTTCACAGGAGCATCTTCCATAACGTTGAGAATTTAAGGCAGTACGTTGAGATCATGCTGAACCACGGCTATCAGATCAATGCAGATGAAAAGCAGATGATCGTTGATGCTTTCAAGCAGCATATCAATACCGACGGCAAGGTCATTACTTCGATCTTTGAGGTAGCCAACCAGTCCGCGTTGCTGAGCGGTGATTATGAAGGCTATCGCGTCTTATTCGAAGATGATCTGAAATAGATTTGGTGAGGTGAACATAATGACAAACAAGAATCCTTATGAAAAGAAGGGTGAAGAACTCGATATCCCTGATTTCGTTGAAGAGAAGACATTAGGTTCTGACAGCATCGACATGTCGATCTTCAAGATGAGTGATGATGAATTATACGATGACCCGACAGGCGATACGAAGGTCTATTCGGATGACGATGATGACGACTTCGATGAAAAGCCAAAAAGGAAGAAAAAAGGAAACGGATCTCTGATCCTTTGCCTGATCATCATCTTCCTGCTGCTGGCATCCTTAGCGGGTCTAGGCTATTACGCCTACAAGCAGCATCAGGCTTACGTCAAGGCCAATACTTCCTACCTGCAGATGCAGGCGAATGAAGCCAACTACAAGAAACAGATCGCAGATCAGGCAACGACGATCGAGACCCTGAACAAGCAGATCGAAGAACTCAGAAACAACGCAAGCGGTGAAGGAAACCTGCTGGTCGAGGTGACCGACGGTCCGATCTCCTTCCGTAAGGCGCCTTCAAGAGAAGCTGACTTTACAACATACAATGGCAATGACTACGCAAACAACGGCGACAAGTTCAAAGCCATCGAGATCGTAAAAGGAACAGACGATGCGGAATACTCATGGGCAAGAGTAGCGGATGAAGTTTACTTCTGCATGGGAACCGATGGCGACGTCTGGGCTAAGAAAGTTAACTAAAGCAGGTTGATACCTGCTTTCTTCAGGCAAAGGAATCAAAATGGAAGATGTAATCAGAATAAGGGGCGGACATAAACTCAAAGGGGAAGTTACAGTCTCATCCTGCAAGAACTCCGTGGTCGCGATACTTCCAAGTGTCGTGCTGGCCTCCGAGATCGTCAAACTCTACGATGTACCTGACATCAAGGATGTGCAGATACTGATCAAACTGCTCGAGTTTTTGAATGTCAAAGTGACGGCTGAAGACGATGAGCTGACGATCGACCCGACCAACATCAGCAATATCGACTTGCTGGATGATGACGTCATGAAACTCAGGGCATCCTATTACTTCATGGGTGCACTGTTAGGAAGATTCAAACATGTTCGCATGTACTCCCCGGGCGGCTGCAATCTCGGCCCGCGTCCGATCGATCTGCACTTAAAAGGCTTTGAAGCCTTAGGCGCAAAGATCAAACAGGAAGGAAACATCATCGAGATCTCTGCCGAAGAGTTATTGGGCGATGATATCTATCTGGACTTTGCCTCGGTTGGTGCGACGATCAACATCATGCTGGCGGCATGCTTTGCCAGAGGCCGTACGACGATCGAAAATGCCGCAAAGGAACCCGAGATCATCGATCTGTCCTCTATGTTAAACAAGATGGGAGCTCAGATCAGAGGCGCCGGTACTTCGGAGATCACGATCAACGGTGTCACAAGATTAAAGGGCTGTATCCACGATATCATTCCGGACCGCATCGAGGCAGGTAC